>JANYLG010000134.1 GCA_025363775.1 Acidobacteriota bacterium
TGGCGGCTGTTTCGCAAACTCGGGCGGTTTGCACCCGTGGCTAGTATAACACGCACGGCGACCGATTTGCAGACAAGGTCCTGTCCCCCCTCTTGCTTCGTATCCAGCCCATCCTGCCGTTATCAGATCGCTGGAGGATTCCGGAGCTTCCCGGCTTGAAACGAGCAAGCCGGCGTCGGATAGGCCTTCGCCGTCTGACGGCTACCCCCGTCCTGTTCGGACCTCAGATGATAACGTTCCACCGGCTGGACGACATCCTGGATCTCATTCTCGGCCTCGCGCGACCGGTCGCGCCCATCGCGCCTCCCTCCGGCGTCGCCTGACAGCCGGGCGCGGGAATCGCAGTTGTGCCATGAAGAGCTGCCGAAGAACCGCCAGGCTCTCGACACCCGGACGCGAACGCTCCGAGGCACATCAGCACGGGCGGCTCGCCGCCTGGCTGCTCCTACTGCAGCCAGGCGATCCAGGCGCGGATGCCGGTGAACACGGCGGCAAGCAGCAGCGCGCCGGAGGCGAACCGCAGTGTCACGCCGCCGCGCCATCCCCAGATCGCCCCGCGCGCCGCAAGCAGGATCGCGGCCGGCATTGTCGCATGCTCGACGCGGCCGATGAACTCCGACGCATCTTGCTGGTAGGTCTTGTCGCCGGGCGACAGGACGCTGAACGCCACAAAGGCGAGGCAGACCGCGCCCCATGCGCCGATGACGAGACCGAGTCGATCGCGTGCGCCCTCCACCTTCAGCCGCCAGGCACCGACGATGGCCAGCAGGAGGACAGGCCACCCGATGTTGGCCACGGTCTGGGCGACCGCCTGCCCGATCCGCTGTTGCAGCGGCAGCGTGGATCGACCGAGGGCGGGGGCACCGGGTTCTCCCGTTGCGGGCGCCGACACCGCGCCGCTGGCCACCCCGCCAGCCGCTGGCCGCGTGCTGACTGGCGCCCGCATGCGGGCGAACTGGGCGCTGTAGACATCGCCAAAGTGCCCCCAGTAGATGACCGTTGACAGTACGCAGGCGGCGACGGCCACCAGCAACACCGAGCGGGCCGCCGTGCGCAGCGGCTGTCCGCCAAACCAGTGAAACAGGACGGCGATGGTGAGCAGCGTGCTGATCAACAGCACCACCGTGCTGACATGACTCATCAAGCCCAGCGTCGCGAGCAGGACGACGCCCACGAACGGGCCCACGCGCCGCAACCTCTCGGCCAGCACGGTCACCAGGGCGATGGTCACGATCGACACCGCCTGGCCGAACGCGTTCGTCATGTTCGCGTTGCCGATGATGCCGTAGGACAAGGGCACGAGGCTGAACAGCGCCACAGCGACGGCGCCCACGAGGCGCTGCCCCCACGCGCGGACAACCATCACGTACAGCAACGCGCCGGCCATGGCTTCCGCCGCGGACACGATGACGCGCAGGAGCGCCACGTGGTTACCGGTGAGGAATGCCCATGGCGCAGCGAACAGGTACAGTCCAATCGCGTAGGGAAACGGCGTCGCGCTGGTGGACAGTTGCGTGAAGTAGAACCGACCAGCCAGGACGTATTCGAAGCGATGCGCGTGAAACAGCGCGTCCACCAGCGGCTTGGACGGATTCAGCAGCGCGAGGAGCTGCAGGTAGAGGGCTCCGGCGGAAAATGCGATGGCGAATCGTGCCGTATTCCGCAGCCGCTCCCTGCGGGCCGACTGCAGCAGCGTCACGCACGCGACGATCGCCAATGCGATCCAGAACGCGAGGCGGATCACCAGCGACGGGTAAGGCCCATAGAGGGCTGACCAGCTGCCGAGGGCGAAGGCCTGTCCGGTCGCCATCACGACGGCCGCCCCGATGGCGCTTCCGGCGGTCATCCCAATGACGCCGAATGCCACTCCGAGAAACGCGGCTGACCAGGCAGCCGCCCCAAGCGCTCGACGCGGGGGCAGGACGATGCCGGACGCGGGGTGGCAGGCGATCCGATCGACCTGCACGCCCAGCCGTCGAGGATCGGCGCCGCCAGGAACAAACGTGGTCGTGCTGATCAGCGTGAGAACGAGGCCCGGCTGGAGTGGCATCGCAGGCGCTGTCACCTGCGCATCCTGGAACTCGTTGGTGCCTCCCCAGGCACCCGCGCGGACGCCATCGAGGGCGATCACCAGTTCCGGCTGCGGATCCTGCGGCGCCCGGGCGCCTCGGAAACGCACGGAGCACGTCCACGGCACCCGGCGGTCGAGTCCGGCCAGCGTCACCTCGGCACGCTCCGCCGTCCAGACGAAGGTCTCCTGCCCGTTTCGCTCGATCGGATAGAACCCAGTGGCGAACGCGGGCAGCGCGCGGTCCATCTCGAAGCTGATGGCCGGGTTCCAGGCGTGCACGACGACCAGGCACGCGGCGCCGGCCAGGGCGCCGAACAGCGCCGCGGCGATGGCGCGCGGTATCGAATGCATCATGGTGGAAGCTCCCACTCTCCCTGACGAGTGCTGGAGATCTTGCCACGAGAACGGGACGCCTTCAACCCAACTGCACGCTGCGCCCGCGAAGTGACATCCGACGGCCGCGTTCCCCTGGACATCTTCCAGGGGCTGGTAAACCTCCTACAGGCCAAGCCAGGCGAAGGCGTCGCGCAGCGCGACGTCGATCGGTGACTGCGGCAGGCGCAGCTCGCGGATCGCCTTCCCGGAGCTGTAGTAGTGATCCGTGAACGCGAGGCGGGCGAGCGCGGTCGGCAAGGCGGGCTCGTGGCCGGTCAGGCGGCCGAACGCTTCCATGACGTGCCCGGCCGCCACCGCTCCCGTCAAGGGAATCGGCAACTGAACCGGGCGTCGGCCCAGCACGGACAAGCCAAGCCCGAACAACTCGCGGTAACTCAGATTGGCGTGCCCGAGGATGTACCGCTCACGCGGACGGCCCAGCGCCATCGCCGCGATCGTCCCTGCCACGACGTCCCGCACATCCACGAAGTTGTTGCCGCCCCGGCGCGGATAGCCGACCACGGCCCCCCGCGTCAGCGGAAGCAGCAGGCGTCCGCTCGACGGCTTGGGATCGAACGGGCCGATCATGAAGGTCGGGTTCACGACGACGGTCTCCACGTCGGACGAGAGGGCCACGGCCTCCGCTTCACGCTTGGTCGTCGCGTACGGGTTGTCGATTCGACCGGGGGGCCAGTCGGTATTCTCGTCCGCGACCTCGCCCGGCGGCGGCAGGCCCATCGTGTCCACCGTGGACACGTGCACCACCCGATCGACACCTGCCTTGGCCGCCGCCCGGAGGATGGTCCTCGTGCCTCCGACGTTGACGGATCGAACCGTGTCGAGGTCTTCCCGCGTGCGGCACCAGAAGACCATGAGCGCGGCGGCGTGATAGACCTGGCGGCACCCGCGCACGGCGAGCGTCACGGCGCGCTCATCGCGGACGTCACCCTCGGCCACCTCGTAGTCGAGGCCCTCGAGCGCAACGAGGCGATGGCCGTCCCGGACGAGCACGCGAACCTGCGCCCCTCGCTGAACCAGCGCGCGCGCCAGGTTCCCGCCGAGGAACCCGGTGGCGCCGGTCACGAGCACGGGCCCCGGTGCAGGCGTCATGTTGGGTTACACGCCGAGAAGTGTCACGAACCCCCAGGCGCCGACCGCAGTGGCCGCGCCCGCGATCGCGTCACCCGCGTAGTGATACTCCCCCGCCACCGATCCGGCCATGATACTGACAGCGATGAAGAGGAAGGCCACGCCCGCCAGCGGGCACACCGGGCCAACGGCCAGCGCGGTCGCCAGCGCGCCTGCCGCGTGTCCGCTCGGGAAGGTATTCGCGTGCGTCGAGGTTTCCTTGACGAGCATCAGGTTGAACCGGCGCATGGCCACGCGGCGATGGGCCAGCGGGCTGTCGGGCTGCAGGCACCAGGCCGGCCTGGTGCGAATCCACGGCAGCACGCCGTAGCAGGCGAGTTCGGCCAGGAGCACGATGCTCCAGAAGCGATCGGACCCGTCCTGTTGTCCTGCCAGGATGAACGCGACCATGCCGGCGGGCAGGACGATGTAGCAGGCGAAATAGGCCGCTTCAAAAAACTCCAGGATCGCGCGCGGCGTGGTCCGCGCGAAACTGCCAGCGCCCAGCCACTCGCGCACCCGTCGATCGAACGCGATGAACCTCGCCTCGATGGCCTCCTGCGGCTCGACGAAGTAGAACCCCGTGAGCCAGTAGCACAAGAGGATGTACGGCAGCGGCAGCCACGTACGCACGGCGCGCATCGATGGAGAAGCCGGCAGGCCGACCAGGATGAGGACGATGGCGATCAGGAGCGGAGCGAGGACCAGGAGCTTGAGCCGGCTTGCGCGAGGGATCGGCCTCGCGGGCAGAAGCGCCAGCAGGTAGCCGAGATAGGCCACGATCATCCACTCCGACACGCGCAACGGATCGCTCCTTGGTTCGTGAACGACGAGTGTGTAACGATATCACCTTCGCCGCCGCCCCCGCATCGTGGCGCGCCGACGCGGACCGCATGGAGGCCGTGCATGATCGAGGTTCGTCCAGTCACCGACCGCCGTGGGCGGAGGCGGTTTATCGACCTGCCCTATCAGAAATACCGCGGGCACCCGCACTGGATTCCGCCCGCCCGCCTCACCGAGGCGCCTCAGTTCGACCCCAAGCGCAACCCGTTCTACTCGGGCGCGGACATGGACCTGTTCCTGGCATGGGACGGGGATCGTCTCGCCGGACGGGTTGCGGCGATCGACGATCATCGACACAACGAGGTGTACCACAGCAACCTCGCCGGGTTCGGGTTCTTCGAGGCCGATTCGCCCGACGCAGCCGCCGCCCTGCTGGCGGAGGTCGATCGCTTTGCGAAGGCCCGGGGCCGGACGGCGGTGCGCGGCCCCGTCAGCCCATCGCTCAACCATGTCGCGGGACTGCAGATCGACGCGTTCGACACCGATCCGTTCGTGATGATGCCATGGAACCCTCCGGAGTACATCGGGTTCATCGAGGAGGCGGGCTACCGAAAGGCGAAGGACCTCCTGTGCTGGCTATTCGAGGTCGCCCGCGCCCCCATGCCGCGCCTTGCCGCCATCGCACGGCGTGTGGAACGGCGCCACAACATCGTCGTTCGCCCGGTCAACCGGTGGAGACTGCGATCGGAGTCGGACAAGCTCTACGAGATTTACCTGAGCGCGTGGGATCGCAACTGGGGCTTCGTGCCGCCGACCCGCGAGGAGTTCTGGTACATCGTCAAGGATCTGCAGTGGCTGCGCATGCTCGGCGGCCTGCTGATCGCCGAGGTCGATGGCCGGCCGATCGCCGCCATTACGGTCGTGCCGGACGTCAACCAGGCCCTGAAGGGGACGAACGGCCGGCTCTGGCCTGTCGCGTTGTGGCGTCTCCTGAACATGACGCGCACCGTCACGCGGGCGCGGGCGGTCACGACCGGCGTGATCCCCGAGTATCAGGAGAAGGGCGCGCTGGCCGTGCTGATGTACCACGCCCTCGCGAGCGCGAAACGGTATGGCTTCAGGGAGGTGGAGTACTCGTGGATCCTCGAGGACAATCTGCCTGCCAACCAGACGCTCGAGAAGGGAGGCGCCCGGATGTACAAGACCTACCGGTTGTACGAGAAGACACTCGGGGAGCGGGCAGGTCCGGCCACAACCTGAAATCGCCGTCCTCATCGGCACCTATTCTTCTCGTCTTCTCCTCGTCGCGTGGCGGCGGCGGATCGCGCCGTCGGCCGCTCGTCCGCGTCCACGTCCGTCATCTCGATCCACGTCCGGTGGCCCCATTCCCGTATCACCGAGACGTTCTCCAACCCAATCCCGACGGCATCGTGGTCGAGGCCAACCAGCCCGTAGGTGATGGTCGCGGCCGCGACGGGCTGGCCATCCACGTGCGCGGCCGCCGACACGCGAGCGCGGGTGGTCCGGAGCGACAGGACCTCGGCCGACAGGTCCAGACGGCAGGGCGGGCGGACCGGGCGCCGGAACTCGGCGGCGTTGACCATCGCCAGCATCGGCAGCACATCGCGCCCGGATGCCGCCTTCACCGACTGCTGGACGAGCCGTCCGCCCAGCTGCGCCATCGATTCGAGGATCAGGACGCCAGGCTCGACTGGATACGCGGGCATGTGGTCCTGGTAATAGTCGGCGTCCGGCGACAGGTTCCGATACCCGCGCGCCCGTTTGCCCGGCTCGATCTCGACGACCTTGTCCACCAGCACGAATCGCACGTTCGCTCCCCCGCCTCGACCAACGCATGCCATGCTGCGCAGGCGTTCGTTCTCGTCACGTTGCCACCCGGGAGCTTCGATCGTAGCATACCCGGGGAATTGACTTGGCCGGCCGGCTCGGTCAATATCTAACCTCCGTTTGTCTGGGGTTGTCGAACTATGAGTGAATTGGATCCGCTCGAGAAAAAGGTCATCGAACTCATCGCGCAGAAGAAGCGCATTCCGCCCGAAGGCATTACCCTCGACTCCACGTTCCTCGATCTGGGGATCGACTCGCTGGATGGGATGGACCTGCTGTTCACCTTCGAGGAGAGCTTCAAGCTCACGATTCCGGACGACGTCGCCCAACAGATGAAGAGCGTGCGCCAGGTGACCGCCGCGCTGCACACGGCTCTCGCCGCCAACCCTCAGGCCACGACCAACTGACATGCGCCGCGTGGTGATTACCGGACTGGGCGGGGTGTCCGCACTTGGCATTGGTGTGCCGGCGTTGTGGGAAGGCTTGGCCGCAGGGCGATCCGGCGTCAGGCGTATGACCGTGTGCGACACGGCCCTGCTGACCAACCCCATTGCGGCGGAGGTCCCTTCGTTCGACCCGGCGGCCTATCTCATGCCCGATCAGGTGCTCCTCTTCGATCGGTACGCCGCGTTCGCCATGGCGGCGGCTGGCGAAGCCTGGGCCGAGGCGGGCCTCGACCTGACCGACGAGGAGCGCGAGCGGGCGGGCGTCCTGATTGGCACGGGGATGGGCGGCGTCACCGGCCAGGACGAAGCCTACCGCCTCCTGTACGAAAAGAAGGCCACCCGGTTCCACCCGTTCACGATCCCCCGGATCATGTACAACGCGGCCGCGTCGCACATCTCGATGAAGTTCCGCCTCGAGGGACCGACGCTCTGCATCTCGACGGCGTGCGCCTCCGCCTCACACGCCATCGGTGAGGCGGCGGAACTGATCCGCAGCGGTCGCGCGGACGTGATGATCGCCGGCGGGGCCGACGCCCCGATTGCGCCAGGTGTCGTGAAGGCGTGGGAAAGCATGCGTGTCCTCGCGCCGTGCGGTGACGACCCGGCCGCCGCGTGCCGGCCGTTCTCGGCCGATCGACGGGGCCTGGTTCTCGGTGAAGGCGCGGGTGTGGTGATCCTGGAAGAGCGGGAACGCGCAGTCCGGCGCGGCGCGGTGATCCACGGGGAACTGGCCGGCTACGGGGCAACCGCCGACGCGGCGCACATCACGGCGCCGGGAGTGGATGCGCCCGCCCGGGCCATCCGCCAGGCGCTGGCGCAGGCCGGCGTGGAGCCCGCGCAGGTGGACTACATCAACGCCCACGGCACGGCGACGCGCCTCAACGACACGACCGAAACCCAGATCATCAAGCGGGTCTTCGGCGACCACGCGCGGAAGCTGGCGATCAGCTCGACCAAGTCGATGCACGGCCACATGATGGGGGCATCGGGCGCGATCGAACTGCTCGCAACCTTGATGGCGATCGAGCGCGGGATCGTCCCGCCGACCGCCAACTACCGCCAGCCCGATCCCGAGTGCGATCTCGACTACGTCCCGAACCAGGCGCGCGAGATGAAAGTGGACGTCGCGATCTCGAACTCGTTCGCGTTCGGCGGCCTCAACGCGGTTCTCGCCATCCGTCGCGCCTGACCGGTCGCTCCGGTCAGCGCGGCCCCTCCCCCTTCGCCTGGGTTTCCGCCTCGCGTGCCGCGAGGATCCGCATCGCCGCCTCGACGATGTCCGTGTCCCTGGCCGGTGGAATGTTGGCCGGATCTTCCTTCGGTAGCGGATGTCGCTCAAACAGCGTGGCCAGGACGTCGAGCGCCTGCTGAAGGTGTTCGCGCGTGTGGGCCGGCGTGACACTCGTGCGAATGAGCGCATGCCCCTTGGGCACGGCGGGATACACAGCCGGTGTCGTGAACAGCCCCAGTTCGAGCGCCTCGCGGCACACCTGGAAGGCCAGCGCCTCCGACCCGATGAACAGCGGGATGATCGGCGTCCCCGTCCCCATCGTGTGGTAGCCGATCGCCTCGACACCCTGCTTGAAGAACGCCGCGTTGTCCCACATCCGCGTGAACAGGTCGCTGTCGCGCCGCATCACGTGCAGGGCGGCAAGGGCCGCCGCCACCGATGCCGGCGGGAGCGCCGCCGAGAAAATCAGGGTGCGCACGTTGTGACGCAGGTACTCGATCACCGTCTTGTCCCCGGCCACGAACCCGCCGAGGCTCGCGAGCGACTTGCTGAAGGTCGCAAACAACAGATCGACGTCCTTCTCGACGCCCTGGCTGGCCGCGGTGCCGCGGCCCTGCGGCCCGAGCACTCCGAACCCGTGCGCATCGTCCAGGTAGAGGCGGAAGCCGAAGCGCCGTTTCAGGGCGACGATCCTCTCGAGGTCGGCCACGCGGCCCGTCATCGAAAAGACGCCGTCGGTCGCGACGAGCGCGTTCGGCCAGGATTCCCTGAACGCCAGCTTGCGCTCGAGGTCGCCAACGTCCCCGAACAAGGCGATGCGACCGTGCGACAGGCGGGCGCCGTCGAACAGGCTGGCGTGGTTCTCGGCCGCGAGGAAAATCACGGCGCCTTCCACGCCACCGAGCAGGCCGAGCGTGCCGATGTTCGCCAGCACGCCCGAGGAGAACACGAGCGCTTCTTCCCGACCGGTGAACTCCGCGAGCTCCGCCTCGAGTTGCTCGTGCAGGTCGAGGTTGCCGTTCATGAACCGCGAACCGGTGCACCCCGCACCGTAGCGGTCCAGCGCCTCGTGCGCGGCTTTCAACACCTCGGGATGGTGCGTGAGGCCCAGGTAGTTGTTCGACCCGAGCATGACGACCCGCTGGCCGTTCACGGTGACAACCGGCCCGTCAGACGACGAGATGACGCGGAAGTAGGGGTAGTACCCCGTCGCCTTGCCGATGGTCGAGTCGAGATAGCTGTAACAGGGAGACAGGATATCCATACGGAGCTCTCTCTACTGGGCTCGGGGCCACCCCACGCGTCAGTGCCGCCCGCGCCCGGCCAGGCCTCTCAGCATGTCTGCGGCGTGCGCCCGCGCGTAGACCAGTTGTGTCCTCACCAGGTGCCCCATGAGGCGGACACGGCCCGTGACGCCTCGAGGTCGCAGCAGTACCCCGGATTCGTACCACTGCCGGACGCGAACCCGCTGCAGTTTCCCGCTCGTCGTCTTTGGAATCGTGCCAGACAGCGCCACCACCACCTCGTCCACCAGCACGCCGGTGGCTTCGACCACCCGGCCCCGCACGCGCTCAGCGAGGTCATCGGCCGGCGGGGCATCGGCTGGTTCGAGGACAACGACGATGCGATCGCACCCGCCGCCAGCCTGCGTGCCGAAGGCGACGACGCGGCCCTTTCGCACGCCCTCGACGTCCGCCGCCGCCTGTTCCAGGTCTTGCGGGTAGTAGTTCCGCCCGCTGACGATGATGGTGTCTTTCACACGGCCGCACACGTACAACTCGCCGTCAGCCAGGTATCCCAGATCCCCGGAATGCAGCCACCCGCCCGCCAGCGTCTCTCGCGACAAATCCTCGAGATCCAGGTATCCGCGGAACACCGACGGCCCCCGGAGCAGAATCTGCCCGACGTGCCGATCGGCAAGGGGACGCCCGCTCTGACCAGCAATGCGAACGTCGTGGCCCGGAAACGGCCGGCCACAGCTCACCAGATCGGTGCAGGCTCCGCCGCCGGTCGAAGACGGCACCGCCCGCCTCGCGGACGACAACTGCTCCGCGTTCACCGTATCAACCCGCGGCGCGCGACCCAGCGGCGGGAAGGTCACCGCCAGCGTGTGCTCCGCCATGCCGTAAGACGGCAGGAACGCCTCCGGCCGAAACCCGACGTCGGCGAACTTCTTCGCGAACGCGAAGAGGGTCTCCGCGCGAATCGGTTCCGCGCCGCACCCCGCCACGCGCCAGCACGAAAGATCCAGGTCGCCCATGTCGCGGGGCTGCACGCGGCGGACGCACAGGTCGTAGGCAAAGTTCGGGGCGAAGCTGATAGTCGCCCGCGTGCGGCTGATCGCCCGCAACCACGTGGCAGGCCGCTTCAGGAACGCCAGCGGTGACAGGAAATCGGTGGAGCAACCCTTGTAGAGAACCGTGAGCGCCATCCCGATCAGCCCCATATCGTGAAATAGGGGCAACCAGGACATGCCGCGGTCGGCGTCGGTCAGGCGAACCCCGTGCGGACCGGCAATGGCCGTGACGTTCTCGGCCAAGTTGCGATGGGTCAGCACGACGCCCTTCGGATTGGAGGTCGATCCGGACGTGAACTGCAGGAAGACCGCCTCGTCCAGTTTCACCGGCGCGACCGCTGGCAGGCGAGCTCCCCGGAGCCGCTCCGTCGCGAGCACCGCCCGCACCGAGGGCACCTCGGCCTGGAGCGAGCCCAGGACCCGCCGCAAGCGCGACGAGGTCACCACCGCTGCCGCCCGGCTCACCCGGACGGCTGGCGTGGTCTGGCGGAGGTAGGTGTCGAACTGGTCGAGTCGAACCGGCGGGTACAGCGGCGCCGGCACCAGGCCGGCACAGGCGGCACCCAGGAAGGTCGTCAGGAAATCCCGCGCCTCCGGAACGATCAGGGCTATCGTCTCGCCCGGTTGCAGGCCGGCGGCGCGCAGTCCCCCGGCCATCGACAGTGCGTCGTCCAGGAGCTCGGCGAACGACTGGAACGAACCGGTTCGGCCGTCTTCCGCAAGGTAACCGTAGCCGCCACCGGTGCGCGCCGCCGCGCACACGGCTTCAGGAAGCGTGAGCAGGGCCATCAGGGATGGACGTTCTCTGCGAGGAGCGACCGCACGCAAGTGACCGCTTCACCCACCGTCTGGATCCGCGGCACCTGGTCGATCGGCACGATGATGCCGAAACGATCCTCCAACTCCGCCACGAATTCGAGCGTCTGGAGGGAATCGAAACCCAAGTCGGCGGCCAGCGTGCTGTGCGCCGCCAGTTCGACAGGTCGTCGGCATACGCGACGGAGGACGGCCAGCACGTCTCGCCCAACAGTGTCGGCGTCCTGAGGTGTCATCGCCAGCTATTCACAGTCCTCGCCGAAAAAAATGACTTCCCTCGATCATCGCACCGCGTGCCGCCGTTCTTTGACGCTGTCAGGGAAGAAGTGGATCCTCAGACGCAGGACGCCGTCTCGCAGCATTCCACAGCGAGCGCCCCCCCAACAAGGCTACCACGACTGCGCCGGAGAGCGTACTGAAACCATACGAAATCAGTCGTTCGGCCGCGGTGATTGCCGCCGCCGTCGGGAGATCGACGCCAAACGCCACGAGTCCGGCCACCAGGCTGCCCTCGACCGGCCCGAGGCCGCCGACGCTCGGCAGCAGCCCCCCAATCACGGTCAGGATCGACAGGGTCGCGATCATCGTGGGCGACAAGACGACGCCAAACGCCAGGCACGCGCACATCAGCCGGAGGACGTCCTGGAGCCACAACAACGACGAGTAACCCATGCCGACGGCGAAGCCCCGGGGGTTGATCTGATCGAGCGCCAGCCGCTCCCGCCACCCGGCGAGGCGCGAATCCGACCGGCGAAGGCCCCGGAGGGCAAGCCCGCCGGCGATGAGGACCACCGCCATTCCCCCGGCCGCCGCCAGCGTCCTCCAGGTGGAGCCCAGGTCGCGAACAGCCAATACGGCCATCACAGCGAGGACGAGAATCGACGGCACTTCGGACAACCGGTCCCAGACCGCGGCGATGGTCGCCTGCCGCCACGTGAGCGCGCCCGACCGGCGAACGAGTGCGATGCGACAGGCTTCCCCGCCCACCCGGCCCGACGGCATCAAGTTACCGATCGCGATACCGCCCAGCGTGGCAAGCGTCGCCCGCCACACACCAACCTCGCCGCCTATCGATCGGAGAAACCCTCGCCACCGTGCGCCGGCGATGAACAGGCTGGCCACGTAGAGCAGCAGCGCGGCCAGGACGTAGCCCGGCCTCGCGGTTGCCAACCGCTGCACGCTGCTCACGATGGTGGCCCAGATGGTGGACACGGTCTCGAACCCTCTTTTGGAAAACAAGAAATGCTAGCACGGTCGCCGGAACCGGTCGGGTGTGGCGTGGAGAATGGCACGCGGGGTCGGCCAGCAGAGCCAACGACTACGGGACGATTACACCCCACGAGGGTCGGCATCGGACGGCGCACCGCCTCCCTGCGACGCCTGCGACTGCGGGGAGTGGTCGACACGGATGACCGAGCCGACCACTCCGGACCGAGGTTGAGGTGTGCTTCAGCGGCGCTGCGTGCGCGGCGGGGCGGCACGGCCCCGTATGGTATGATGGCTCGAATCTGGGCCTGTCGTCGCGCGTCTAGCGTCTGGTGGTTGCCTCCCCTGTGGCGACGTGTTCATCCCTTCCTTCTGCTCGTGTCGATCCCCTTGGCGGCCCGCGCCCTTGGCCTCTTGTTCTGCGATTTCGACTCCGATCCCGCATGCCATCCGATCGTCCCGTCGCCGCTGACGAGCCTGATCGTCGCCGTGCCCTGTCACCTCCTCGTGCTATCGCCGGTCGCGGCGCTCGGGCTGCTCGGGTGGAGACCGTTCGCGCGTACGAGGGTCCATCGGTCTTCGCGGCGCAAGTGCGGGAGCCGCTGCTCCTCGACTGGTCGTACGTGGCAATCCCGCTCGGCGTAGGAGCTCGCAGCGAAGAGTGATATGGGAGACGGCCGGTTGCGCGTTGCGCTTGTCACCGATTGGTATCCCCCCGCGGTCGGCGGCGTCGAGGCCCAGGTGTTCGGGCTCGCGCAGGCGCTGCAGGCGCGTGGGCACGAGGTACGAGTGTTCACGACCTCATCTGGTACGGACGAGCCGGAACCCGTCCCGACGGAGCGGTTTGCGTTCCGTTCCGTGCCGGGCACCAGGATCGCGCTGCCCACGCCCGGTCAGTACCGAGCCCTTCGGACGCGTCTCGCCGCAGGCCGGTTCGACGTGGTGCACGCGCACGGCATGTTCTCCACGCTGGCGATGGGCGGCGTGATGGCGGCCCGGTCGCTGGGCATTCCCGGCGTGACGACACATCACTCCTTGATCCGGCTGGCACTCCTGCCGTTTGCACGCTTCGTCTACCTGGTGGCCTCGCACCGGGCCGACATCGTGACAGCGGTCAGCGCGGCCGCAGCCAGGGACGCCCGTCGCGCATCCGGGCGCCGCGAGGTGCTGACGGTGCCCAATGGGATCGACGTCGGTCCCCTGTGCGTCGCACCGGCAATGGACGCGACCGGGGCGGCCCCGGCCGCCACGACGGCGGGGCCGATTCGGGTCACCAGCGTCATGCGGCTCAAGTTGAAGAAGCAACCGTACCACTTGATGATGGACTTCGCGCGAGTGCTGCGCCGGGTTTCTGATGCGTCGCGGATCCGCTTCACGGTCGTCGGCGATGGCCCCGAGCGCGCCAGGGTCGAGCGGTTGGCGAGGGTGCTGGGCATTGCGAGCCACGTGGAGTTCGCCGGGGCCTGCACGCGGATCGAGGTCGCGCGTATCCTGGCCGGGTCGTCGCTGTTCGTTTCGCCGGTGCGTGCGGAGGCGTTCGGCCTTGCCCTGCTCGAAGCGCGGGTGGCGGGTCTGCCCATTGTGGCGATCAACGGTGGAGGGGTGGCGGAGGTTGTTGAGCACGACCGTCACGGTCTGCTCGCTGCCACGCGTCGTGAGTTCGTGGATGCCATCGTCCGGGTGATCGACGACGAGGCCCTGCGACGGCGGCTGGCGGCAGGGAGCCGGGACGGACTTGCGCGGTTCGCCTGGGACGCGGTGGCCGAGCAGCACGTGGACGTGTACCGCCTGGCCATCGCACGCGGAGGTCGCGCGCCGGACAGGAGTGCCGCATGAGGACGCCGGGTTCGACGATGGCGTGTGTCACCGTGGACATGGAACAGGACTGCCCGCCGTACCTCGAGACGTGGCGTGGCGTGACCGAAGGCACGCCGGTCTTGCTCGATCTGCTCGCCGAGGAGCAAGTACCGGCGACCTTCTTCGTGACCGGCGAGTTGGCTCGCCGATTTCCGGACACCATCTACCGGATTCTGGACGCCGGCCACGAGGTGGGAGCCCATGGCGACACGCACGCGAATTTCGGCCGGTTGTCGAGAGGGGACGCCAGGTCCGAGATCGACCGGATGACCTGCACCCTGAGGGGGATGTGTCGCGTGACCTCGTTTCGAGCGCCGTACCTGACGTTCCCAGAAGCGTTCGTGCCGCTGCTCGACGAGTACGGCTACCTCGTCGACTCGTCCGCCGCACGCTATAAGTTTCCGGGAGCGCGCGTCAGCCGGGTCGGCCGGGTGGTGCGCGTGCCGGCCTCGGTCAGCTCTTCCACCCTCCGCTGGCCGGCCTGGCCTCGCGACTGGCTGCTCTCGCATCTGTCTGAGCCAGCCGTGATCTTCGTGCACCCGTGGGAATTCGTCGATCTCACCCGAGCGCGGCTCCGGTATGACTGCCGCTTCAAGACCGGCGAACCTGCGCGGCGCTGTCTTCAGGAGTCCATTCGTGTGCTGCGGCGGCGCGGGGCGCGGTTCATCCGACTCGCGGCACTCTCGAATACCTCCCAGGACCGAGCCCGGTGACATGACCCGCGCGGAGTTCGACTGGAGCCGAATCGTCCCGAGAATTCGCCGTGTGTACGAAGAGGGACTCGCGAACGCCTGAGCACCGGTTTCACGGAGGGCTGCCGGCCGTCGGTGGGTGGTGGCAGTGCTATGATTGAAGTTTGGGCACGAAAGGCTTCCTGACTTGACCACATTCCTTTGGCGTCCGCGTCGGGTCGCGACCATTGCCCTGAGCCTCCTGGTCGCCCTCCTTCCCATGGGGCGAGCGCTCGCCTGGTCGGCTGTGGCGGCGGCGACGGTCGTCACGGGCACGATTACGACCCTCGATGGCAAGGTCCGGCTGCCCGGCGTCGTAGTCGTCCTCGTCAATGAATCTGGCGAGGCGGTGGGCGAGGTCGTCACCGATGACGTGGGGCAGTACCGGATCGAAGCACCGAAGGCTGGTATCTACCGACTGAAAACCAATATCGAGGGGTTCCACGCGGCCGAACAACCCGTGCAACTGACCGAGGGCGCCACCCGGGTGGTGGACGTCGATCTCAGGCTGCTCGAAATCGAGCAGACGGTGGATGTGACGCCGACCACCGACACCCCGATGAACCTGGCTCGGCCGTTGTCACTGACCCAGAGCATCGACGGGCAGACGCTCAATGCCTCGGCGATGAGTTCGGGGAGCGTGGCCGCGGAACTGCGCTGGCTGCCCGGCGTGTCGGCCTACGGGCGGGAGTGGGCGATCAAGGGCGGGCGGCCCAATCAGATAGGGCTCCAGGTGGAGACAGCCCAGGTGGTGGACCCGGCCGCGGGCACGAGTCCCGTGCAGTTGCCTGGCGATGCCGTCAATTCCATCCAGGTGATGGCCAACCCGTATGCCGTCGAGTTCGGGCGCTTCTCGTCGGGCGTGATCGTCGTCTCGACGCGCAGCGGAACAAACAAGTGGTCAGCGACGTTGAACAACTTCTTCCCTGGTTTCATCCTCAAACGGGGCTCGAACCCGTTCCACGTGATCGGCATCGAATCGCTGGACCCTCGGGTCGCCATTGGCGGGCCGATCATCAAGAACCGGCTGTTCATGGCCGAAAGCGCTCAATTCCGTTACGAATCGGGCGAGGTGGCGAGCCGGCCGCAGGACGAGCGTCGCGTCAGCAAGAGCCTCAGCTCGTTTACCCGGTTCGACTACGTGGTGAACTCGAGCAACACGCTGACCGGCACCTTCACGCTCGCCCCCGAGAACTCCGACTCGGTGAACCTCGGCACCTTCGACCCGCCGGAATCCACCGCGGACCTCACGCAGCGCGTCTACCGTTTCGGGGTCAGTGACACAGCGCAGTTGCCGCACGCGATGGTGCTCGAGACGCTCGCGCATTTCACCCGTTACCGGACGGCCGTTGACGGTCACGGCTCGGCGACCGAGATGTTCCTGGCCCCCGAGGGCAACTCCGGGATCTACTACAACAAGCAGGACCGGCGGTCGGATGCCTGGCAGGTGAGCGGCACGCTCTCCGGGTTCGTCAGCAACTTCTTAGGACAGCACCTGTTCAAGGGCGGCGTGGATGTCCTTCGCGCCAGCTATGCGGGCGAACACCAAATGCGCCCGATCAGTATCCTGCGCGAAAACGGGACGCTGATCCGGCGGCTGAACGCCGGCCCCAGCGCGCTCCAGTTCGACGCCACCGACGCCGCGGTGTTCGTCCAGGACCGATGGCACGTCAGCAACCATCTGCTGCTCGAATACGGGCTGCGGGTGGAACGGGACGGGGTTTTCGGCCGTGTCAACGTCATCCCGCGGCTGGGAGCGGCGGTCGCGCTGGACGATGCCCGCAACGCCACGATTCGCGGCGGGTGGGGGTATTTCTACGAACGCACGCCGCTGCTGGCCGGCGCCTTCTCGCAGTTGTCCAACCTGTCCGAGGCCGTCTACGCGCCCGATGGCACGTCGCCGGTCGGCCCGCCGGTGGTCTACCGGCATTCGCTGGGCGACTCGCTCGAGACCCCCCGCAGCACGACGTGGAACATCGGCTACGAGCACCGGCTCACGCCCTGGGCCTCTGTGCGCGTCAACCATCTCCATCGCGAGGGCAGCCACGAGCTCGCGCTCGACACCGCACAGCAGGGGGCGCAGGGGTCGATCCAGCTCACGTCGCGTGGCAGCTCGTCGTATCGCGACACCGAGGTCGGCGCGCGTCTCAAACGCGGAACGGCGCTCGACGTCGATGTCTCGTACACCCACTCCTCGTCGCTGGGCGACCTGAACGACGCCTATGGCTACTACCTGAACATGACGGCCAACCCGGTGCTCCGGCCCAACGCGCGCGGGCCGACCGACACCGATTCGCCAGACCGGTTCGTCGCGAGGGGACGGGCGAGCCTCGCCCGAGGCTGGGTGGTCGAGCTGGCGGGCGAGATCCGCACCGGTGTCCCGTACTCCGCGGTCAACGAGCAACTGGAATTCGTCGGCGACCGCAACAGCCTCCGGTTCCCGACCAGGATCGTCGTGGACGCCTCGATCGAACACCGGTTCAGGGTCGGGCGGTTCCAGCCTTGGATCGGACTCGTCTTCATCAATCCACTGAACACGTTCTTGCCCGTGGATGTCCAGCGAAACATCGCGTCGCCCGCGTTCGGCGGATTCTACAGTTCGACGATCCGGCAGATCCGGATCTCGGTGCATTTCCACCAATAACCGAGCGCCAGGCGGCGCGATCTGGTCTTCCCTGCGACATCGATCAGAGAGGGACGGGACTCCAATCCAGCCCTTCGGCTGACGTGATCGAAAAATCGCGGCGGCGCGAGCCGTTCGATTAGAATAGGCAGAATCTCATCTGCCCCCCTCAGGATGCCATCATGAACGTATTCGTCCTCAACTGCGGCAGCTCGTCCCTCAAGTTCCAGATCATCGAGACAGATGCCGAAATGATCGAGCAGGACGGCGACAAGCAGCTGGCCAAGGGGCTGATCGAGCGAATCGGCAGCGAAGCGATCATCACCTTCCAGGTGGGTGACCAGGCGCCGATCAAGGGCGCCACGCCGCTTCGCGATCACAAGGCGGCTCTCGCCCACGTGATCAAGTGGGTCGGGGCGCCAGAGACCCACATCGCGGGCATCTCCGGCCTGGCCGACATTCACGCCATCGGGCACCGGGTGGTCCACGGGGCCGAACGGTTCAAAGGATCGCACCTCATCGACAAGTCGGTGATCGCCGGCGTCCAGGAGTGCATCGACCTCGCCCCGCTACACAACCCCGCGAACCTGAAGGGCATCTACGCGGCCACCGAGCTGTTCGGCCCGGCGATGCCGCAGGTCGCGGTGTTCGACACGGCCTTCCACTCGACCTTGCCGGAAGCCGCCTATCTCTACGCCATCCCGTACCAGCTCTACCGCCGGTTCAAGATTCGCAAATACGGCTTCCACGGCACCTCGCACCGATACATCGCGTTCCGCTACCGGAAGCTGACCGGCCGCCTTCGAAAGGACACGAACATCATCACGGTGCACCTGGGTAACGGGTGCTCGGCCTGTGCCATCAAGGAAGGCAAGTCGGTGGACACCTCGATGGGGATGACCCCGCTCGAAGGGCTGATGATGGGCACGCGCAGCGGGGACGTCGACCCGACGGTCATCGAGTTCCTGATGCACAAGGAAGGCACCAGCGTGGAGGAGATCTTCTCGACGCTGAACAAGCGGTCGGGCCTGCTGGGCATCTCGGGGCTGACCAACGACATGCGCGACCTCGAGGGTGAGGCCGAGGAACACCAGGACCGCCGCGCCATCCTCGCGATCGAGATGTTCTGCTACCGCGTGAAGAAGTACATCGGATCCTACATGGCCGCCATGAACGGCACCGACGCCATCTGCTTTGCCGGCGGGATCGGCGAAAACGGCTCCGGGATCCGCAAGGGGATCCTCAGCCACCTCGAGTGGTTGGGCATCGAACTCGACGACGCGAGGAACGCGAAGGCGGTGGGGGGCAAGGAGATGCTGATCAGCTCGGACAAGAGCCGGGTGCCGGTCTACGTCATCCCGACCAACGAAGAACTGATCCTCGCGCGCGACACTGTCCGCGCCGTCAAGTCGCTGCCGTTCCCGTGCTAATAGGGATCAGGGGCCAGGGGCCAGGGACGAGCGGCGAGGGGGGCGAGCTGAATTTTATCTTCTGTCTTCTTTTTTTCTTATGAGCGACAACGCATTCATCAAGGGAATCCGGGCGAATGCGGCGGGCCGCCATTTCAAGGTGGCACTGCCGGATGCCCAGGACGTGCGCGTCCTGAAGGCGGCCCTCGTGCTGCGCGATCAGCACATCGCCCAGCCGGTCCTCGTCGGCACCGAGGCCAACATCCGCACCTTGGCGGCCGACAACGCCGTAGACCTGGCCGGCATCGAGGTGGTGGACCCGGTGGGCAGTCCCTGGGCCGACGAGTTCACCCTCCTGCTGTTCGAGAAGCGCAAGGCCAAGGGCATGACGCGCGAGCAGGCGGCCGACCTGGTCAAGCACCCGCTCTACTTCTCGGGGTTGATGCTCGAGACCGACCGCGTGAAAGTGGTCGTCGGCGGCAACGTGTCATCAACGGGCGACGTGATTCGCGCCGCCATCTACACTGTCGGCGTGGCGCCCGGCATCTCGATCGTCAGCAGCTACTTCATCATGGTGCTGCCCGATGGCCGGATGCTCTGCTTCGCCGACTGCGCGGTGAACCCGGATCCGAACGCCGTCCAGCTCGCCGATATCGCGATCAGTTCGGCGAAGAACTTCCAGGCCGTCACCGGGCTCGAGCCGAGGGTCGCGATGCTGTCGTTCTCGACCAAGGGGAGCGCCACGCACCCGCTGGTCGAAAAGGTGCAGCAGGCCACCGCCATGGTGAAGGACAAGGCGCCCGAGTTGATGGTGGACGGCGAAATGCAGGCAGACGCGGCGTTAATCGCGGCAATCGGCGAGCGCAAGTGCAAGGGGTCCCCGGTCGCCGGCCGCGCCAACGTCCTGGTCTTCCCGGACCTCAACGCGGGCAACATCGGCTACAAGCTGACCGAGCGCATCGGCGGCGCCGAAGCCGTGGGCCCGATCGTGCAGGGGCTGAAGAAGCCTTACTGCGACCTGTCGCGCGGCTGCAGCCTGGACGACATCGTGAACGTGGCGGCGATTTGCTGCCTGATGGCGTAGCGAACGCACACGCGACACTTCCAGGTCTCCCGAACCGCGAAGAAGGCCGCCAGGCAAACCGCCCGGCGGCCTTTCTTCGTTCGGTGGTGACGCCGTTCGAGCGGAAGCCTCACTCGCTGATCCCTGTCATGGTCCCGCCCGCCACGCTGTTCATCCGTCGGCGGATCGTCCGACGGTATTCGAAGTAGTGCTCGGCCA
>JANYLG010000140.1 GCA_025363775.1 Acidobacteriota bacterium
AGTGGTCGAGGACGTGCAGCCAGTCGCGGACGTTCATGCCGTCGCCGTAGAGCGGCACCGGGTGATGGTCGCAGGCGTTGGTAATGAAGAGCGGGATGACCTTCTCGGGGAACTGGTAGGGTCCGTAGTTGTTCGACGCGCGGGTGATGACCACCGGCACGCCGTAGGTGGCCCAGTAACTATAGGCCAACCGGTCGGCGCCCGCCTTGCTCGCGGAGTAGGGGTTTCGCGGCTTCAGCTCGTCGGTCTCCCGGCTCGCGCCCGACGGCACGCTGCCGTACACCTCGTCGGTCGAGATCTGCACGAACCGGCGAAGGCCGGTCGCCTCGCGCGCCGCCTCGAGCAGCACGAAGGTGCCGATCACGTCCGTGCGGATGAAGTCGCCGGCGCCGAGGATGGACCGGTCCACGTGTGTCTCGGCGGCGAAGTGGACGACGAGATTGGACCGCATCACCAGCGGCCGCACCAGTTCGGCGTCGGCGATGTCGCCGCGCACGAAGCTGTGCCGCGGGTCGTCCATTACGTCGTGCAGGTTCTCCATCCGCCCCGCGTAGGTCAGCTTGTCGAGCGTCGTGACGCGCCAGTCGGGATGCGCCGCGAGCGCGTGCCGCACGAAGTTGCTGCCGATGAACCCTGCACCGCCCGTGACGAGGACCTCAACCATCGTTCCTGCTCCAGTCGTAGGGGAGCGTCCCGTGGGGCTCGAGCCGGAACTCGTCCGGCTCATCGTACCGGTACGGCTCGGTCGGCGCGTTCACCACGAGCGCCACCGTGTCGCCGATGCACTTCCACCCGTGGTACACCAGATTCGGCACCTGGACGAGCACGGGATTCTGCGATCCCACGAAGAACTCGTTCACGGCGCCCTCGGTCGGTGACCCGGGCCGCGTATCCACCAGCACCAGCTTCACCATGCCCGAGACGCAGGCAAAGTTGTCCAGTTGCGCCTTGTGATAGTGCCACGCCTTCACGACGCCGGGATAGGTGGCCGACACGTACACCTGCCCGAACTTCGTGAACAGCTCGCCATCGTCGGCGCGGAGGATCTCCATCAGCCAGCCGCGCTCGTCGGGGATCAGCCGTAGCGCCTTCGTCTTCACGCCCTCGATGCGGGGCGCCCGCGTGATGGTCGCGTAGGTCTTCGGGTCGTTCATGTGCGATGCCCCATCAGGCGCCTACCGGCCCATCCCGCCGCCGAGCGCGCCGAAGAAGTTCGAGAAGGTGCCGAGTCCGGCGAGCGTGAAGGAGAAGTTGAACCGGTGGTCGGACTGGACCGGGTACAGCGGGTTGAACTGCGGGAAGTTGTAGGTCTGGTACTCCACCGCGAAGCCGCAGCACTGCGCGTTGTAATAGCCGATGATCCGGCTGTTCAGCATCGTCGTGCGGCCGATGTCGTAGTTGAACGTGTAGCTGCCGCCTACCCGGTTGGTGGGGGTCCGGAGCGTGGCGGCGGCGCTGACGAAGTTGTCGCGCTGCGGCACCAGGTCGGTCGTCCTCGTGAGCCGCCGCTGGCTGAAGCCGCCGGTCACGCGGAGCCAGTCGCTGACCGCCACCTGCCCGTCGGCAGCCATGCTCTGGATCACCGCCTCCTTCGGATCGTATTCCAGCCGGAAGTTGCCGTTGACCTGGTCGCCCGGTGATGCCCGCACGGTCACGCGGATCGGCGAGAAGTTGCTGGGCGCCTGCCCCGAGAAGCTGGTGGAATAGTTGAAGTCGTATTGGCTGGCGCGGTCGTCCGAGTAGTAGGTCTGCGAGATCGACACGCCCAGGATCTCGCGGGCGCTGGAACCACCCGCGCCGCCCGTGCGCTTCGCCAGGAGGCGGTTGGTGACCCCGTAGTCCATCCGCGTGGTGCCGCCCAGGATGTAGTCGGTCCCGTCGAGCTGCACGATCTGGTCGAAGTTGTCCACCTTGGTCACGCGCTGGACGTTGAAGAACGGCTCTACCGTGTGCTTCCATTTCTCGGCGTAACCGTTGTTCGGGGTGTTCCACACGCGGTTGAACACCGGGCCTGTGACGCGCGACTGGAAATCGAAGTAGCGGCGCCCGATCCCTTCGTCGATCACACTGCCGTTGCCTTCGAGCGCCTGACTGCGCGTCCAGTAGGTGCCGCGCCAGGAGACCGAGGAGTTGACGGTCAGGAAGCGAAGTTTCGTGAACGGAATGCGGACGGTGGGTATCACGTCGAGGCGCGTGAGGCCGCGGTCGGTGACGACGTCGCCCGAACGCGTTTCGCGCGCCATGTTGGCGTACTCGGTGTTGACGGAGAAGTAGAACGGCGAGCCGAAGAGCGGGCGCTCGTTACGCGACACCGTCACCCTCGGGGTGCCGCCGGTGAGGGTCGTGTCGTTGACGCCCGAGAAATACTCCGTCCGGTCGTAGCTCCCGTTCACCGTGAACCCGCCGACGTTGCCGCTGATGCCGCCCCCGAACGTGCGCGAACTGCGTGAGGCGTCGTAGATGTTGGTGTTGTAGGTCTGCTGGACGGTGATGTCGGTGAAGTAGTCGACGTGCCCGCGCGCGTTCCACCGGCGGCCGAGCGCCTGGTTCACGTCGGAGCGGACCTCGTAGCTCTGTGTGGCCGGCAGGACCCTCTCGGTGCCGTCGCTATTCTGGAAGAGCGACTCGTGCTCGGTGAGGCGGTAGAACTTGACGAAACCGGAGGACCCGGGGGCCGACGCGTAGCGGTACTCGGCGCCCATGCCCTGCCCGCGCTTCGAGAACCAGTCGTGCATGAACGTGACGTCCTGGCTCCGGCCGACGGCCCAGAAGAAGGCGTTGCTCAGCGTGAAGCCGCGGTAGGTCGATGTGCCGTAGGTCGGCATCAGGAACCCGGTCGCGCGGTCGTCCTTCTTGATCGGGTAGAAGATCGCCGGGAAGTAGAACACCGGCACGCCCTTCGCTTCGAGCAGGGCGTTCTTCAGGAACGCGTAGTGATCGAGCCGGAGCGTGATCGAACCCGACGTGATCTGCCAGCGCGGCGTCGGCTGGACGCAGGTGGTGAACCCGCCGTGCGTGATGCGGTACCTGTCGGGCCCGATCTTCTCGATCGTGTCGCCGTAGAAGTAGAGGTCCGGTTCCTGTCCACCCATCGGGCTGCGTTTGGCCACGGTCGCGAGCGTGGCGAACCCGCTGGCGTGATAAAACGTACCGAGGCGGGTGTCGGTGTTGAACTCCGCGCGATCCGCCGAGATCTGCGCGTCCTTCTGTCTGAAGGTGACGTTCCCGCTGACCACCACCCGGTGCGTGTCGGTCCACGACTCCAGATCGTCCGCGAAGAACTGCATATCGCCGCGCTTGCACTCGACGGCGCCCTTCAGCTTGATGTGATTCTTCTCGATCCTGTCGATTGTCCACTGCTTGCAGCTGTCGAACCCGGTGTCGCTGGCCAGCCCCTGCTGAGCGAAGACGGGAGACAGGCCACAGGCCGCGAGGCAGATGAGGGTTGCCGCCACGCGGATCAGGATCGTCGATGGAGAAACACGCATGCCCGTGCCAAGGATGGAACACGTCCTCGAATGATGAAAACTCGCCAAGAATATCACGTGTCGTGCCGAAGTCGTGCCAGCACCTCGCCCACCAGGAAGATCGAGCCGGCCGCGCAGATCGCGGGTGCGTGACGCCACGCCGCTTCGAGGGCGATCGCCGGTTCCTCCTCGATCTCGACCGTCCCTCGCCAACCCGCGCGCCGCGCCGCTTTGGCCAGTGAATCGGGCGTGAGCGCGCGGTCGGTGTGCGCCCGGGTCACCACCAGATGCGAGGCCCACGGGAGCAGCGGCGTCAGCGTCCCGCTGACGTCCTTGTCCTTCATGATGCCGAAGACGATGGGCAGCCCGCCTGGATGGACCTCCCTGAGATAGTCGGCCAGGACGCGGGCGCCTGCCGGGTTGTGCGCCGAATCGCAGAGCACCATCCGGCCCTGCTCGTCGGTGAGCAGGTCCAGGCGACCCGGCCAGCGCGTGGACGCCAGGGCCACGACGATCGCCTCGGCGGGAATCGGCGTGCCGAGCGCGTCCACTTCCTCGAGCAGGCGCGCGGCAACCACCGCGTTCTGCACCTGGTGGCGGCCGTGGAGCGCGAGGCGCGCGGGCCCATAGTGACGCGCCGGCGTCGTCAGGTCCACCAGCGCCGCTCCGCCCTCGAAGTCCAGGATGTCCACCCTGGTCCCCGCGGCCGCGTGGACCATCAGCGCGCCCTGTTCCCGGCACGCGTGCTCGATCACCGACACCGCGTCGGGCTTCGTCTCCCCAACCACCACGTGCATCCCGCGCTTGATCACCCCGGCCTTTTCGCCGGCGATGGCGGCGATCGTGTGCCCCAGGAACCGCTCGTGGTCGAGGTCGATGGTCGTGATCGCCGCGGCAACCGGGGTGGCGACGTTGGTGGCGTCTAACCTGCCGCCCAGTCCCACCTCGAGCACGACGAAGCCGACGCGCGCACGCCGGAACAGCTCGAAGCCGATCGCCGTGGTCACCTCGAAGAACGTCGGTTCGGTCTCCAGGCGTCGCTGTTCCCGAAGACGGGCGACCGCCTGCTGCACGGTGGCCGCCGCCTCGATCAACTCGGCCGTCGCGACCGGCGTGCCATCGATGGCGAAGCGCTCCTCGAGACGAACCAGGTGGGGCGAGGTGTACAGACCCGTTCGCAGGCCGGCCGCCCGCAATCCGGCTTCGACCATCGCCGCCACGGAGCCTTTGCCGTTGGTGCCCGCGATGATGACGGACGGCCACGAGTTCTGCGGGTCACCGAGCCCCGCGCAGATCGTGCGGACGTTCTCGAGGCCGAACTTGATGCCCAGCTTCTCGAGGCTGAAGAGGTAGGTCAGTGGGTCCACGGGACGTCGACCCCGGTCACGACTTCTCGCCGGCGATTTCGACCCCCGGGTCTGTCGGATCCGGGGGGGCGGCCCGGGCGCCGGTCGACTTCGCGCCCATGAATCTCAGGGCCCGGGCAATCGTCGCCTTCAGTTCGCGCCGGTCCACCACCATGTCGATCATGCCATGCTCGAGCAGGAACTCGCTCCGCTGGAATCCGTCCGGGAGCTTCTGCCGAATGGTCTGCTCGATGACGCGAGGACCGGCAAATCCGACGAGGGCTTTCGGTTCGGCGATGTTCAGGTCGCCCAGCATGGCGAAGCTGGCGGTGACGCCGCCCGTCGTGGGATCGGTCAGCACCGAGATGAACGGCAGCCCCGCGCGATCGAGCCGGGCCAGCGCCGCCGATGTTTTGGCCATCTGCATCAGCGAGAGCGCCCCTTCCATCATCCGGGCGCCGCCCGAGCACGAGACGATGATGACGGGGGTCCGGTGAGCGACGGCGCGCTCGATGGCGCGAGTCACTTTCTCGCCGACCACCACCCCCATGCTGCCGCCGATGAAGGTGTACTCCATCGCCGCAATCTCCGTCTCGATCCCCTCGAGAAAACCGGTCGCCGTGACGACGGCGTCCTTCATTCCGGTTGCCGCCATGCTCGCCTGCAGCCGGCTCTTGTAGGGTTTCGTGTCGGTGAATTCGAGCGGGTCCGTCGAGACGAGATCGGCGTCGTGAATCGCGTAGTCGCCGTCGAACAGCATCGCGAGCCGCTCGGTCGCCGTCATCTTGAAGTGGTGCGCGCACCGGGGGCAGACGCCGACGTTGGCCGACAGGTCCTTGTTGTAGATCAACTGGGTGCAGTCGGGGCACTTGAGGTACAGCCCCTCCGGCACGCGGCTGACCTTGTCGGTCGGCGCCATCGGCTTGCGCGTCTTGGTGAACCAGGCCATTGAGGGAGCTTATCAGAATGACTCCTGTTGGTGTAGACTCAGCCCCGCCTTGGACTTTCGCTATGTCGCCCTCGAGGGGCCGCCCGGAGTCGGCAAGACGGCGCTGGCCGAACGCCTGGCCGCTCACGTCGATGCGACGACCGTCCTGGAGGAAACGGACAACCCGTTCCTGGGGGACTTCTACGCCGATCGTCCCGGCGCCGGCCTCCAGGCGCAGCTCTTCTTCCTTCTCAACCGCCACCGGCAACAGGAGGCCCTGCGCCAGGCGGACCTGTTCAGCCAGGCCACGGTGTGCGACTACCTGTTCGAGAAGGACCGGATCTACGCGTACCTGAACCTCGACGACAACGAGTTGTTCATCTACCAGCGGCTCTATGAGTTGCTGGCCCGCGATGTGGCGCTGCCTGACCTCGTGGTCTATCTCCAGGCCCCTTCCGAGATCCTGACCAAACGGCTGCGCGTGCGCGACCCAGAGCAGGAGCCTTACAGTCCCAACCCGGCCTACGTGCAGAAGCTCAACGAGGCCTACCAGCATTTTTTCTTCCACTACACGGCGACCCCGCTGCTCGTCGTCGAAACCTCGCAGTTCGACCTGGCTGGAAGCGACGAAGCCCTCGACGACCTGCTGCGGCAGATCCGGGGTATGGGCCGGGGCACGCGGTACTACGTGCCGAGAACCAAGGGGTAGGGAAGGTGGAGCTTCGCTGGTGAGCTGACTCGAATCGACGCCATGACCAAGCTTATGTTGCCCTCTCGCTTCCCGGCCGTGCTGGCCGTTCTTGTCGCGCT
Source organism: Acidobacteriota bacterium (assembly GCA_025363775.1). Lineage (GTDB taxonomy): Bacteria > Acidobacteriota > Vicinamibacteria > Vicinamibacterales > Fen-181 > FEN-299. The sequence goes on from JANYLG010000140.1 coordinate 6,552, forward strand.
TCCCGTGTGGGGGCTCGTCGCCGGTTGCGCTAGCGTGCCACCGGCACCCTCCGCACGAGTGGTCACGTACGAGCAGAAACTGGGCTGGATCCTCCGCCTCGAGGACCAGCGCGTGCTCCGCGACCCGGTCGCGCCCTCGCCGGTGTCCGTGCCCGCCGCGGGCGGTCGCGTGGCGGTGGTCGCCTCGCCGCCCGCCGCCGACCTCGTCCAGTTGCTGGCAGATCCCGACGGGCGCATCAGGCGCCGTGCCGCGGTCGCCATCGGCCGCGTCGGGCTGAGGTTGGGCGCGAAGCCGCTGGCAGCGACTCTGGCTGGTGATGAGGAACCCGAGGTCAGGCAGGTGGCGGCCTTCTCGCTCGGCCTGATCCGGGACGCGTCCGCCATCGAGGCGCTCCGTGCAGGCCTTCGCGACAAATCTCCGCTCGTGCAGGGCCGCGCAGCCGAAGCGCTGAGCGTGCTGGGCGACACGGCCAGCGCCCCGGCGATCGGGGAGATGGTCTCCGCCTACGTGAAGGCCGGCGCGGTCGCGGGCCTCGCACCCGACGACATGGCAGACACGCATCCGCCGGCGGTCGACGCGTTCCGTCTCGGCGTCCTGGCGCTCGGACGCCTGAAGGCGTACGACGCGCTCGCCAGGGCCGTGCTCGGTCCGTCCGGCGCTCCGCTCGTGACGTGGTGGCCGGTTGCCGCGGCGCTGCAGCGGACCGAAGACCGGCGGGCGCTCGGCGCCCTGCTGGCGCTCGCGCGCGGCGCGAGCAGCGTCGGTCGGGCGTTCGCGGCGCGCGGCCTGGGCGTGCTGAAGGACCCGGCCGCGATCGACACGCTGACCTCGCTGGCCAGGGACTGGCCGCTCGATACGAAGGCGGCCATCTCGGCCGTCGAGGCGATGGGGCTGATCGGCGACCGCCGGGCGGGCGGCCCGCTGCTGACGCTGCTGCAGGCGAAGGGACTCGACCCGCTCCTGCACCTCGAGGTGATTACCGCGCTGGGCGCGACGCGCTCAGCGGGTGCGCTCGGGCCGCTGATGGACCTGGTGTCGCACGCCTCTCCCGCGGTCCGGGCGGCCGCGTTCCGAAGCCTGCGCGAGATCGATCCGGCGAGCTTCCTGCTCGTGCTGTCCGGCCTCGACGCGGACCGGCACTGGAGCGTCCGGGCCGCGATTGCTTCGATCCTGGGGACATGCGACCGCGACGCGGCGCTTCCACGCCTCTCGGCGATGATGAAGGACAGGATCTGCGGGTGATTCCCGCCGTGCTCGCCGCGCTCGTGAAGATCAAGGCGCCGAAGATCGAGGTGACGCTGCTCGAGTGGCTCGGGCACGACGACGTGGTGGTGCGCGCGGCCGCAGCGTCCGGCCTCGGCGAGGTGAAGCCGGCGGGCGGTGACCGCGCGCTCGTCGAGGCGTTCCACGCGGCGGCGCGCGACGAGGCGTACGGCGCGCGTACGGCGTTGCTCGACGCGCTGCTGAAGTACGGTCCCGAAGTGGCGAGAGCCACGCTTCGCGAGGCGCTCGCAGATCGGGACTGGGCGGTGCGCGTGCATGCGGCCGCGCGGCTCGCGCCGATCGAATCGACCATCGACCCGGCCGCGGCCATCCGGCCCGCGCCGACCAACCGTCCCCCGTCCTTCTACGAATCGCCGGACCTCGTGTCGCCCACCGTCTCGCCCCACGTCTACATCGACACGGAGCGCGGCACGATTGAGATCGAGATGGCGGTGATCGACGCGCCGCTCACCTGCCTGAACTTCATGGCGCTCGCGCGCAAGGGCTTCTTCGCGGGAAGCGAGTGGCGCCGCGTCGTGCCGAACTTCGTGGCGCAGGATGGCGACCCGAGAGGCGACGGCGAGGGCGGCCCTGGCTACACGATTCGCGACGAAATCAACCAACGTCCCTACCTGCGCGGAACGATGGGAATGGCGCTCGAATGGGCGGACACGGGGGGCAGCCAGTTCTTCCTGGCGCACGCACCGCAGCCGCACCTCGACGGACGCGACACGGTGTTCGGCCAGGTCGTGGCGGGCCTCGACGTGCTCGATCGGATTCAGCCGTGGGACAAGATCACGCGCGTGCGGGTGTGGGACGGGAAGAGCATGTCGGGACGATAGGGGACGAAGGATTCAGGATTCACACGTACAAGAAAAAAGGGGGCGACGCTCGCCCCCTCTACTTGCGGCAGTCGAACCTACCGCTTCTTGCCGGCCTTCTTGGCGGGCTTCTTCGCAACTTTCTTTGCCATGTCCTTATCCCCCCCTTCATCGGTGATGTGCGCGTGAGTGTGCGTCCCGTTGAACGCCGCTATTCGCGAGTGCAGGCGCCCTGGGTCGCTCTCCGCTTCGTGGCTCGGTCCTGCAGGCGCAGAACCAAGGCATCTCGGAATCGGGAGGTGGCGGCGACCGGTGCTCTTCGCCGTTTGTCCTCCCAGCGACTTGCCGTTCAGTTATCAAAACGTCGCCGAGGGATCACAAGGCGTAGCCTAAGCCCGCCTCGCTCATACTGGATGTAGATTATGGTTGAGAAAAACTCTATGTCAAGCAGAAAGTGACATCAGGCGTCGACTTTTCGTCGCCGAATGCGCATCGTGGGCGCGATCACCACGCGCTGAAGGCGAGCGCGCACACGTGGCGGGCGCCCGCAGGTGCGTCGTTGTACTTCGACTCGCCATGACGGCCACGATCGGCTTTCGCCGCATGTGGCCGCTTGTACTCGCTCAGCACGAAGTCCTGAGGGCACACATACGTCGCCGTATTAGTGCAGCGAAGGACTTCGTGGCCCGTGTGACCGGGACGGGTGTCGATCGTGTTGTGGAGCAACGGCCCGCGTGAATCGCGGACGGCGGGCCGGTCAGCGTGAGGACTGCGGAGCGTGCAGGCGATTGATCGCCTGCGTGGCGGCGCGCCGGGTGTTGGCTTGGGCGCCTCGCACGCGTGCCGCTCGCCTGTACATCTCGATCGCACGGTCACGCTGGCCCGAGGCCTCGAGCAGTCGGCCGGCCTCGTAGGACGACGAGGCGAGGATCGTGGGCGGCGGCACGGGCCGCACGGCGACGAGGCGCTCGTACTCGGCGAGCGCGTCCGTGTCGCGACCGCGCGCGAGGAGCACCGAGGCCTGGCGGTATTTCGTCACAAGGTCCGCGGGCGTGATGGCGGCCGCGCGGTTCAGGCTGTCGGCCGCCTGCGGCAGGGCGCCGCGCTGAAGGTGGCGCAGCCCTTCGATCGACAGCCGATACGCCTGCGCGGTTCTTGCGTCCGGCTTCCGGCGGAGCCCCTCACGCGCCAGCGTGCGCACCCCGGCTGGATCGTCGGCCGGCGCCGACGCGAGTGCGGCCCGGTACGACGCGACCGCCTGGTCGCGCAACCCCATGCGGTCGTATGCGGCTCCAAGCCGTTGCTGCGCGAGCGGGAGCGCGCCGTAGGGGGCTGTGGGATTCGACTCGGCCACGACCCGAAGCTGTTCGACCGCGTGGTCGGTCTCGAAAAGCGCGTCGAGCTGCGCCGCCATCCCGATGCGCGCCCGCGCCTCGGTCATCTCCGGCAGCGACACGCGGTGCTGCTCCGCGAGATCGAACAGTGCCCGCCACGCGTCGAGGCTCGAGGCGTGGTCGTGCCGGTACACGTCGTGGATCTCGGCGATCGACTGGAGGAACAGCGGGTTGTGCGGGTACCGGCCGCGCAGATCCTCGAGCAACGCGAGCGCCCGGTCCACGTTCTGCTCGTACCAGAGGGAGATCAGGTGCAGCTGGAAATCAGCCTCGCCGCGCAGCAACTCTCCGCGGTCGCGCGCCCGGACCATCTCGCGCAGCCCTTCCACGCGATCGCCGCCCGGGAGGAACAGCATCCACCGGAACAGCTTGAGCGCGGCCGGGGCGATGTCCGCGTAGTAGTGATAGAGGCCAATCCCGAAGTACGCGTCCTGCAGGTTCGGGTCGAGCGCCAGCGCGCGCTCCAGCGCATCCTTGATCCGCTTGCCGTCGCGGGCCGCCGCGAGGCGCTCGGTGCGCAGCACCTGGAACTGCACGCGCAGGCCGTAGGCGCCGCCGAGGAAGAACCAGGCGTCCGCGCGCCGCGGCTCACGCGCGGTCCACTGCTCGATCGCGCCGATCACCGCGTCGATCTTCGATCGGAACTGCGCGTCCCTCGACGTGTTCAGCGGATCCAGTTGGATGCGCCACCACAACGCCGTCGCGCGCAGCAGCTCGCACGCCTGCGGCGGCGCCGGTCCGCACGCCTGCGCGATCTCGCTGTCCGCCGCGTCGAAGCGGGCGTCGAGAATCGCGTCGTAGCAGCGGGCCAGGGCGGGCGCGTAGGGCAGGGTGCCCGCAAAGACGCGGCCTGGCAGCAGCGCCGGGAGGATGGCGACGACGACGCACAGGACAACGGTCCGGTGCCACAGGCGGATCACGGATAGCTCGTGCGGAGGCTCTGTTTCCCGGCATGCCGCTCGAACGCGAGCTCCACCAGGCGGTCCAGGACCGCTGCGAAGGGAAGCCCGCTCGCTTCCCACAATTTCGGGAACATGCTGATCGTCGTAAAGCCTGGAATCGTGTTGATCTCGCTCACGTACAGGCCGCCGGTTTCGCGCGACAGCAGGAAGTCCACGCGCGCGAACCCCGCGGCATCCACCGCCAGGAAGGCTTCCACCGCCAGGCGCTGCACCTCGGCCGTCACCGCTTCGTCCAGCGGCGCGGGGATCAGCGCCGCTGATTCTTCGATATACTTCGCCTCGTAATCGTAGAACTCGCGCGACGGCACGATCTCGCCGGGCACCGACGCCTCGGGCCGATCGTTCCCCAGCACCGAGCACTCGATCTCGCGCGCGGCCGGTACGGCCGCCTCGACGACGATTTTCCGATCGAACTCAGCCGCGAACGTCATGGCCGACCCGAGGTCGGCGACCGTCTTCACCTTCGAGATCCCGACGCTCGACCCGAGATTCGCGGGCTTCACGAACAGCGGGAAGCCCAGGCGACCGCCGATCGTCGCGGCCACCGCTTCCGGCGCCGCTTCCCACTCGCTCCGTAACACCACGACGTGCGGCACCAAAGGCAGGCCGCGGCCGGCGAAGGCCACCTTCATCATGGCCTTGTCCATGGCAACCGCGGAGGCCAGGACACCGGCGCCGATGTACGGCACGCTGCCCAGTTCCAACAACCCCTGCACGGTGCCGTCTTCTCCAAATGGCCCGTGCAGCACCGGGAAGATCAAGTCGAGCGCCAACCCCGCGACGTAGGCGTTCTCGCGCCCCGGCGTTTCCCCGGTCGCCCGTTCCACCGTCAGCAGGGTCTCTTCGCCCGGGTGCGGCACCAGATACGCCTCACGCCCTGCGCGCCCGACCCGCCCCGACTCCTGTCGCGCCTTGGCAATCACTTCGGCCGCCACGACGGCCGTCGGCGGCCGGTCGGAAATCGTCCACCGACCATCCCGTTCGATGCGAATGGGTACCGGGTCGAACCGCTGCCGATCGAGGTTCGCGATGACGGCGGCCGCCGAGGCCAGCGAGACCTCGTGCTCGCTCGATCGTCCGCCGTAGATCACGCCGATACGCAGTTTTCTCACGTGGTAGACGCCCCCGGGGTTGTCACAATGAGCGGGATGCCCGTGCGCTGACGAGGCCGGATGTCATGCGGGCAGGCAACACGCCGCCAGACCCGTCATACTATACCGCAATGAGCGCGACTTTCGGATTCCGCGTGACCGCTACGGATGGAGCGGCGCGCCGGGGTGAAATGACGACGGCGCACGGCATCGTCCAGACCCCGGCCTTCATGCCCGTCGGGACACAGGGGGCCGTCAAGGCCGTCCTTCCCCGCGACCTGGTGGACCTGGGCACCGAGATCATCCTCTCGAACACCTATCACCTGTATCTCCGCCCCGGCGACCGGCTGGTAGCCCGGCACGGGGGGCTGCATCGGTTCATCGGGTGGGAACGGCCAATCCTCACCGACAGCGGCGGATATCAGGCGTTTTCGCTCAGCGCGCGGCGCACCCTCGATGAGCGGGGCATCTGCTTCAGGTCGCACCTGGACGGTAGCGAGCACCTCCTGACGCCCGAGAAGACCACCGACATCCAGGCAAACCTGGGGTCGGACATCGCCATGGTCCTCGACGAGTGCCTCGGCTATCCGGCCACCCGCGACGAGGCCGCGGCGTCGATGGAGCGAACCCTGCGCTGGGCAAAGAGGTGTCGGGAGCAATTCGCCCGGCTGGGCGACCAACCGGGCGCCCTTGCCGCCGCCCCCACCATCTCCAACCCAGGCCAGGCCCAGTTCGGAATCGTCCAGGGTGGCACACATATGGACATACGTGTGGCGAGCGCCCAGGCGACGGTCGCTCTCGGTTTCGAGGCCTACGCGATTGGCGGCCTCAGTGTAGGGGAATCGCCCGAAATGATGTACGAGGTGGTCGGCGCGACGGCGCCTCACCTTCCGGCGGACCGCCCCCGGTATTTGATGGGAACCGGCACCCCGGTGGACCTCGTCGAGTCGGTCGCCCGGGGGATCGACCTGTTCGACTGCGTGATGCCCACCCGGAACGCCCGGAACGGGCAGCTCTTCACGAGCGAGGGGCGCCTGAACATCAAGAACGCCCGCCACGCCGACGACCCGGCGCCCCCGGATCCCCGGTGCGTTTGCTATACTTGCCAGCACTTCTCGAGGGCGTACCTGCGTCACCTGTTCATGGCCGGCGAAATCACTGCCGCCACCCTTAACACGTTGCACAACCTCAACTTTTACCTTGACAGCATGAGGCGGATCAGAGAGGCTATTGCGTTTGGCTCGTTCGATCAACTGAGACAGGAATATCGCCGGATCTTTGCCCGCCGGTCGGTCGACTCATGACATCACTGCTTCACATCGCCCTTCCGGTTGTGGCCATGGCCGCACCGGCCGATTCCAACGTCAGCCCATGGGTGCAGTTCCTGCCCTTCGCGCTGGCGCTGGCCATCGTCTATTTCGTGCTTCTGCTGCCGATGAAGCGCAAGCAGAAGAAGGTTCAGCAGTTCCTCGAGGCGCTGAAAGTCGGGGACCGCATCGTCACCAGCGGCGGGATCCACGGCACCATCGTGAAGATCGCCGACCGGTCGGTGAAAGTGCAGATCGCTGACAAGGTGAATATCGAGATTTCCAAGGCCGCGATCGCGGGTCTCCAAGGCCAGGAGCCGATCGTGCCCGACAATTCCCAAGCATGAACAACCTGCGCTGGCGCATCCTCCTGATCGTCGTCATTATCGGTGCCTGTCTCTGGGCGATCATCCCGCCGGACAAGAAGATCCGGCTGGGACTCGACCTGAAAGGCGGCGTGCACCTTGTCCTGCGCGTCAATACCGACGACGCGCTGAAGCTCGAGACGGAGACCACCGCCGAGCGTCTGCGCGAGGACCTCGAGAAGGCTGGCGTGACGGGCGCGACCGTCGGGACGCTGGGGCCGAGAGAGTTCGAGGTGACCGGCGTGCAGCCCGCGCAGGACGCGCTCTTGCGGTCGTCCGCGACGGGCGTCGAGGCCAGCTTCAACCGGGAGAGCGGGGCCTCGGGCGCCTACCGGTTCGTGATGAAGCCGAACGTGGCGATCGACCTCGCCCGCGCCGCGGTCGATCAGGCGCAGCAGACGATCGAGCGTCGCGTCAACGAGCTGGGGGTGGCCGAGCCGCTCATCGCACGGCAGGGCGCTAACGACGACCAGTTGCTCGTCCAGTTGCCCGGCGTCACCGATGTGGAGCGCGCCAAAGGCGTCATCCAGTCCACGGCGCTTCTCGAGCTGAGGCTGGTGGAGCAGGGGTCGGCGCCCTCGCGCGAGGCGCTTCTGCAGGCGACCGGCGGCAAGGAGCCCGCGGGAACCGAGGTGCTGCCCGGGATCGAGGGCCGCGTCGGGGCCGGCGAGCGGCCGCAGACCGTGTATTTCCTGGTCCGCAAGGTGCCGGTGATCACGGGCCGCGACCTGCGCACCGCGAGGCAGGGCCCCGACAGCTTCAACCAGCCGGCCGTGCACTTCTCGGTCAAGTCAGATGGCGCCATCAAGTTGGGCAAGGCCACTCGCGAGAACATCAACCGGCGGCTGGTGATCGTCCTCGACCGGTCGGTGGTCTCGGCGCCGAACATCGAGGGCCAGATCACCGACGAGGGACAGATCTCCGGCAGCTTCACGATGCAGGAAGCGGAAGACCTCGCGCTCAAGCTGCGGTCGGGCGCGCTGCCCGCCACGCTGACCTATCTGCAGCAGCAGACGATCGGCCCGACGCTCGGCGCCGACTCGATCCGCGCCGGGCTGATCGCGTCGCTGTCCAGTCTCGGGCTCGTCGCCCTGTTCATGCTGTTCTACTACCGGCTGTCGGGTCTCAATTCGGTGGTCGCCCTGATCTTCAACCTGATCATGCTGCTCGGCGCGATGTCATACATCGGCGCGACGATGACGCTGCCTGGCATGGCCGGCTTCGTCCTCACGATGGGCGTCGGCGTCGATTCGAACGTGCTGATCTTCGAGCGGATCAAGGAAGAGCTGGCTGCCCAGCGGGGCGTCCGTGCCTCGATCAACACGGGCTTCAAGCGGGTGTTCATGACGCTGGTGGACACGCACCTGTCGGCGCTGATCTCCGCGGCGTTCCTGTTCCAGTTCGGCACGGGGCCGATCCGTGGCTTCGCCACGACGCTGTTCTTCGGCTTGGTTTCGAACCTCTTCACTGCCACCTTCGTGTCCAAGACGATGTTCGAGATGGTTCTGTCGGAACGTCACTCGGACACGTTGAGCATCTAAGCCATGCAGATCTTCCACAATCCGAACTTCAATTTCGTCAAGTACCGGTGGCACGCCCTCGTCGTGTCGTGGGTCATCATCGGGGCCGGTCTCGCGATGATCTACGCCAAGGGGATTCCGCTCGGCGTCGAGTTTTCGGGCGGCACCCAGATCGTGATCCAGTTCGATCAGCGCCCGAGCATCGACGAGGTTCGCTCCGCCCTCGACAAGGGGTTCCCTGGCGGCGGCCAGAACGTCGTGGTGCAGACCTACGGCACCGAGGCGAAGCGCCAGATCATGATCCGCGCGCCGCACACCGGCAAGGAATCGGGGACCGAGCTGACGCGGACGGCCGACGAAGTGCAGACGGCGCTGCGGGCGGCGAACCTCGGCAAGTTCGGCGTCGTGGGCACCGAGGTGGTCGGGCCGGTCGTCGGGCAGGAGCTGACGAGCAAGGGCATCTCGGCCTTCGTGCTGTCCCTGTTCTTCATTCTGGTCTACCTCTGGTTCCGCTTCGAGCTGAGCTTCGCGGTGGGCGCCACCGTGGCCACGCTGCACGACATCCTGATCACCCTCGCGTTCCTGGTCTTCTTCCGTTACGAGATGTCGCTGAACATCATCGCGGCGGTTCTGACGATGACGGGGTATTCGACCAACGACACGATCGTGATCTTCGACCGCGTGCGCGAGAACCTGCGCGGGATGCGGAAGGACAACATCAAGGAGATCGTGAACGTGGCGATCAACCAGACGCTGAACCGGACGATCATCACGGGCGGCACCGTGCTGTTGTCGGTCATTGCGCTGTATCTGTTCGGCGGCGAGGTGCTCCGCGGTTTCGCGTTCACGATGATCGTGGGCGTCATCACGGGCACGTACTCGAGCGTGTTCATCGCGGCGGCCATCGTCACGTTCTGGCGGCACGGCAAGGGCGGGTCGCGCATCGTGGCCTCGGCCCCGACGACGGCGCCCTCGGCCAGGACGGCAGCCACGGCGCGTCTGCGCAAGGGCTCGCGCGACGGCGCCCGCGCGTTGTAGGGGCCGTTCCCCCCGATGACGCTCGTCTACGCGGTCCTGCTTGGTGTCATTCAAGGGCTGACCGAGTTCCTCCCGGTCTCGAGCTCAGCCCACCTCATTCTCGCCCGCGCGTTCTTCGGCTGGAACGCGGAGCAGTTCGGCATGGCGTTCGACGTGGCCTGCCACGTCGGGACGCTGATCGCCGTGCTGGTCTATTTCCGGCCGGAAGTCCTCGCGATGATCCGCGCAGTTCCACGGCTGGGCACGCTGCGCGGCGACCGGCCCGATCCCGCGGCGTGGATGATCCTGCTGCTCGGGGTCGGCACCATTCCCGCCGTCATCGTGGGCGTGCTCTTCGGCAAGGCGATCGAAGGGGGGCTTCGGCGGCCTGAGGTGGCGGCCGTGACGCTGGCCGTGGTGGCCCTGGCGTTCTTCGCGGTCGAGCGCTACGGTGCGAAGCAGCGCACCCAGTCGTCGTTGGGCATCCGGGACGCGGTGCTCATCGGGTGCGCGCAGGCCTTGGCGCTCGTGCCCGGCGTCTCGCGCTCCGGTTCCACGATCGCGATGGCCATGGCGCTCGGCATGCGCCGCGACGAGTCGGCGCGGTTCGTGTTCGTGCTCGGCATCCCGGCGATCCTCGCGGCGGCCGTCAAGGAGGGGTTTCCCTTCCTGGCGCAGGGGCTGCCGCCCGGTGAGGCGGGGCTGTTTGCGGCCGGCATCGTCTCGTCGGCGATTGTCGGGTACGTTACCGTGAGGTTCTTCATCCGCTACGTCGCCGGTCATTCCCTCGCGGCGTTCGCCTGGTATCGCCTGGGGCTGGCCGCGGCCGTCGTGGTCTGGTGGTTCGGCCGATAGGTCCATGGCAACACCGCGAGCGATTCACTGGCTGCGCCGTCGGTTCATCACCGGCTTCTTCGTCACGGTCCCGTTGATCATCAGCGTGGCCGCCCTCGTCTGGATCTTTCACCTGATCGACGACTTCAGCGGCCCGGTCTACGACCGCTGGCTGGGCCGCCACGTCGCGGGCCTCGGCCTGGCCACGACCGCCGCGGTCCTGCTGCTGGTGGGCGTGATCGCGAGCAACGTGCTGGGCAAGCGGCTGCTCGCGCGCGGAGAGGGCTACCTGGCCCGGATTCCGGTCTTCCGCACGATCTACTCCCCGGTCAAGCAGTTGCTTGCGGCGTTTTCGCCCGACAACGAATCCGGACTCAAGCGCGTGGTGATGGCGCGGGACGCGGGCGGAGGCCTGCGGCTCGGGTTTCTGACAAAGGAGTTCGAGATGGACGCGGGGGACGGATGTGGCCCACAGCGGTTTGCCACGGTGTACGTCCCGACCAACAATCTGTACCTCGGCGATGTGTATGTCTACCCGCGCGGGGCCCTCCTGTTTCCGGAGATCACGGTCGAAGAGGGCGTGCGGATTTTCCTGACGGGCGGGATGGCGATGGCGGAGCGGCTTCCGACGTGGACCGCGAAAGCGGGCACTCGGTGAAGCTCGAGCGGGCGAGCCTTGCTCGTCAGGAGTTCCTCGCTGGCTCGTCCGGCTGCCACAGCGCCCGGGATTGACGGTTCTGCCCCCTATTCAGCCAAATAAGAGGTGACATGAACGTGCTTTCTTTGCTACCGAGACGCGCCGGCGCACGTGTGCGCAGACAGCGGCGCTCGTGTGCGATCCTACTGGTCTGCATGGCGGCGATCTTCCTGCTCTCCGCGCCCATCGCGATGGCGGCCGCGCAGCCCCCGGACGCGGCCGAGGCGACCCAGCCCGCGGGCGGCGAGGCCAACCTGCGCCTCCCCGACCTCGGCCAGTCCGAGTTCATGGGAATCAACGGACGGACGCTCCTGATGTCAGGCCTTGGTGTCTGTGTGCTGGGGCTGCTGTTCGGCGTGGTCGTCTACCGCCAGATCGAGGCGCTGCCGGTGCACGAGTCGATGCGGGAGATCTCCGAACTGATCTACGAGACGTGCAAGACGTACCTGCTCCAGCAGGGGAAGTTCCTGATGATCCTCGAGGCCTTCATCGGGGTCATCATCGTCATCTATTTTGGGGTGCTGCAACACTTCGAGGCGTCCCGGGTCATCATCATCCTTGCCTTCAGCGTGCTCGGAATTGCGGGGAGTTACGGCGTGGCGTGGTTCGGCATCCGGATCAACACGTTCGCCAACTCGCGGACGGCATTTGCCAGCCTGAAGGGGAAACCGTTCCCGGTGTTCGCCATCCCGCTCAAGGCGGGCATCAGCATCGGGATGCTGCTGATCAGCGTCGAGCTGTTCATGATGCTGGCCATCCTGCTGTTCGTCCCGGGTGACTACGCCGGCCAGTGCTTCATCGGCTTCGCGATCGGCGAGTCGCTCGGCGCCGCGGCGCTCCGCATCGCCGGCGGCATCTTCACGAAGATCGCCGACATCGGGTCCGACCTGATGAAGATCGTCTTCAACATCAAGGAAGACGACGCGCGCAACCCGGGCGTCATCGCGGACTGCACGGGCGACAACGCGGGCGACTCGGTGGGCCCGACGGCCGACGGATTCGAGACGTACGGCGTCACCGGCGTGGCGCTGATCTCGTTCATCCTGCTGGCCGTGAACGAGCCGGCGGTGCAGGTGCAGCTGCTCGTCTGGATCTTCGTGATGCGCATCATGATGATCGTGGCCAGCGGCCTGTCGTACCTGCTCAACGGCATCTGGGCGAAGGCGAAGTACGGCACGGTCGACAAGATGAACTTCGAGCACCCGCTGACGACGCTGGTATGGCTCACGTCCATCGTCTCGGTGGTCATCACCTACCTGGTGTCGTACCTGCTGATTCCGCAGCTGGGCGACGGGACGCTCTGGTGGAAGTTGTCCACCGTCATCACGTGCGGGACGCTGGCCGGCGCCATTATCCCCGAGCTGGTGAAGGTGTTCACCTCGACCGAGTCGGCACACGTGAAGGAAGTCGTGACGTCGGCCCGCGAGGGCGGGGCATCGCTCGACATCCTGTCGGGCCTGGTGGCCGGGAATTTCAGCGCCTACTGGCTGGGCCTCACGATCGTGGCGCTGATGGGCATCGGGTTCCTCGTGAGCACGCAGGGATTCGGCGACCTGATGATCGCCCCGGCGGTGTTCGCCTTCGGCCTGGTGGCGTTCGGTTTCCTCGGCATGGGCCCGGTGACGATCGCGGTTGACTCGTACGGCCCGGTGACCGACAACGCGCAGTCGGTCTTCGAGTTGTCGATGATCGAGACGCTGCCGAACATCAAGCAGGAGCTGAAGAAGGCCTTCGGCTTCGACGCGAACTTCGGCGTGGCCAAGGATCTGTTGGAGGCGGGCGACGGCGGCGGCAACACGTTCAAGGCGACCGCCAAGCCGGTGCTAATCGGCACCGCCGTGGTCGGCGCGACGACGATGATCTTCTCGATCATCGTGATGCTGACCCACCGGCTGCAGCCCGAGCTGGTGGCGAAACTGTCGCTGCTCCACGCGCCGTTCCTGCTGGGGTTGATCACCGGCGGGGCGGTGATCTTTTGGTTCGCGGGCGCGTCCATCCAGGCCGTGTCAACCGGCGCGTATCGGGCCGTCGAGTTCATCAAGCGGAACATCAAACTCGAAAGCTCCGAGAGGGCGTCGGTGGCCGACAGCAAGAAGGTGGTCGCCATCTGCACGCAATACGCGCAGAAGGGGATGTTCAACATCTTCCTCACGGTCTTCTTCTCGACGCTGGCGTTCGCGTTCCTCGAGCCGTATTTCTTCATCGGCTACTTGGTGTCGATCGCGCTGTTCGGCCTCTACCAGGCCATCTTCATGGCGAACGCGGGCGGTGCGTGGGACAACGCCAAGAAGATCGTCGAGGTGGAGCTGAAGGAGAAGGGGACGCCACTGCACGCCGCGACGGTCATCGG
>JANYLG010000216.1 GCA_025363775.1 Acidobacteriota bacterium
GGCGCTCGAGCACGTGAGGATCATCGTCGGCGAGATCCAGCGTCTCGACCAGGTGATGCAGGGGTTCCTGAAGTTCACCCGGTCGGAGGACTTGAAGCTCCAGGCTATCTCACTGTCGTCGCTGATCGACGAGGTCGTCCGCGTCATTGGCCCGGAGTGTGTGAACGCGAAGGTCGAGGTGATCACCGAGGGGCTCGACCGCGTCCCCGACATCAGCGGCGACCCGACGATGCTGCGGCAGGCGTTCCTGAACCTGGCGCTGAACGCGGTCCAGGCCATGCCGACCGGAGGGACCCTCCGGGTTTTTGCGGCGTCCGTGGGGGAACGGCGTGTCGAGATCCGCGTCGAGGATTCGGGCGTCGGGATCAAGCCGGAGCATCTCGGGCGGATCTTCGACCTCTACTTCACGACGCGCAAGAAGGGGAGCGGGATCGGGCTGTCGATGGTCTACCGGACGGTGCAGCTGCACGACGGCGAGATCGAAGTGCAGTCGACAGAGGGGCACGGAACCACGTTCCGGATCTCCCTGCCGCAGGCGCCATAACCACGATTTCTTTTTCCCGACGTCGAAGACTTCGCGCAGAAGGGACTCACACGTGGAGCCGGGCGCTGGACAGTGGGCGGTCGGGGGACGATCCGGCCGGCTCGAACCTGTCATAATGCCTGCACCGTGTCATCATGACCACCTTTCGACGCGTGCTGCTCGCCGGAGTTCTTGTGATGGTGGCCGCCGCCGGGTGCGCCAAGGCGCGAGCCAACATCAAGCCGGAGCCGCTGTCACTCGAGGTTCCCGCGCCGCCGCCTCGCGTCATTGTCCCGCCCGACCTCGACCCTGAACCAGCCCAGCCGCCGGTTTCCGAGCCCGAGCCGCAGCAAGAGAAGCCGGCCCGCCGTCCGAGCCAGCCGCGCCCGGACGGGAAGGCTGGTCCCGCGCGAACGGAAAAGAAGGTGGAGGTGCCGCCGCCGCCCGTGGCCGAAGCGGTGCATCCCGTGCCGCCGCCAACGGCCACGTTGCACCAGGCCCTGCCAGGCGCGCCAACCGAGGTGGAACGCCAGGTGCGTGACCAGCTTGCCCAGGCCACGGGGGATCTGCGACGCGTCGACTATCTCGCTCTGAACGCCGACGCCAAGTCGCAGTACGACACGGCGAAGCGGTTCATCGAGCAGGCGGATCAGGCCCTGAAGGAGAAGAATCTCGTGTTTGCGGCAAAAGTAGCCGAAAAGGCCGCGGGACTTGCGGCGAGCCTCGTTGGCCGCTGACGCCGTCCCCGGATCTCCCTGTCAGGCTCCTTTTTTGGCGGTCTCCGACCGAAAATGGCCTATTGCTTTTGGTCAAACGACAGAAAAGTCTTGAATCACTCGATTTTACACAAGGTCTTGCGACTGCCCTAAAACGAAGGCACAATATCTGGTAGATCACCGCTTGACAAAGGCTTGACCGTCGTCCATATTGACGCTCTGTCGTGGATGCACCCAGCGGGTAGTTTCCAGCTGCCAGTCATGTTTACGAGCGGGTGATTCTGGACCCACGGCTGCCGGTTGGCGCCGGGTGCCTCCCGGGATGGAGCACGCAGGGGTTGATTCAGACGTGCGCGATACCGCGCTGGCCTCCATGGCATGCGGTGTTGCTTGATTGACATAAACGGGATGTATCTGAGGGGCGCAGACACGCCGTGGCGGAGGGTGGTATGCAGAGAGGCGTGACCCATGATGTGGCCCCAGCCTCGCAGAAGGGCATCGAGAGCCGAACGCCGGAGGTTACCCGCAACGCGGGTCGGTCCGGACAGGTCTCGGCACCGGGGCTGACGTTTTCGCGGTTCTTCACTCTCTCGGGACGCGACCCCTTTGACGAAGTCACGTGGGATGCGCGCACCGCGCTCATCGCCACCGACAAGGGCGAGGTGGTCTTCGAGCAGCGCGATGTCGAGGTGCCCTCGTGCTGGTCGCAGCAGGCGACCAACATCGTCGTCTCGAAGTACTTTCGCGGGCCGCTGAAGCCGAAGGCGGGCGAGTTCCGCGAGTCGAGCGTACGGCAGCTCATCGGCCGGGTGGTGGACACCATCACCGAGTGGGCCAGGGCGGACGGCTATTTCGCGGGCGAAACGGATCTGCTGGCGTTCCGTGACGACCTCAAGCACCTGCTCGTGTACCAGAAGGCGGCGTTCAACAGCCCGGTCTGGTTCAACTGCGGCGTCGAGAAGCATCCCCAGTGCTCCGCCTGTTTCATCAACTCGGTGGATGACACGCTCGAGTCGATCCTGACGCTGGCGAAGACCGAGGGGATGCTGTTCAAGTTCGGCTCGGGGACGGGCACGAACCTGTCGCCGATCCGGTCGTCGAAGGAACTGCTCGCGGGCGGCGGCACGGCGTCGGGGCCGGTGTCGTTCATGAAGGGCTACGACGCGTTCGCCGGCGTCATCAAGTCGGGCGGCAAGACGCGCCGCGCGGCGAAGATGGTCATCCTGAATGCCGAGCACCCCGACCTCGTGGACTTCATCAGCTGCAAGGTGAACGAGGAGAAGAAGGCCTGGGCGCTGATCGATTCGGGCTACGACGGGTCGTTCAACGGCGAGGCGTACTCGTCGGTGTTCTTCCAGAACTCGAACAACAGCGTGCGCGTGCCGGACGACTTCATGCGCGCGGTGCTCGACAACGGGTCGTGGCAGACGCGGGCCGTCACCGACGGCCGCCCGATGGACACCTACAAGGCCCGCGACCTGATGCGGATGATCGCCGAGGCGACGCACGTGTGCGGCGACCCGGGGATGCAGTTCGACACGACGATCAACGAGTGGCACACCTGCCCGAACACGGACCGGATCAACGCGTCCAACCCGTGTTCCGAGTACATGTTCCTGAACGACTCGGCCTGCAACCTCGCGTCGATCAACCTGATGAAGTTCGTGGATACCAGCGGCGAGTTCGACGTGACGGGCTTCCGCGCGGCGGTGAACACGCTCATCATCGCCCAGGAGATCCTGGTTGACAACGCCAGCTACCCGACCAAGTCGATCGAGAAGAACAGCCACGAGTACCGCCCGCTCGGCCTGGGCTACGCCAACCTCGGCGCCCTGCTGATGTCCCGCGGCCTGCCGTACGACAGCGACGGCGGCCGGCACTACGCCGCGGCAATTACCGCGCTGATGACGGGGGAGGCCTACGCGGCCTCCGCGCGAATCTCCCGTGACCACGGCGGCCCGTTCTCCGGCTACGACCGCAACGGGGAACCGTTCCTCCGCGTGATGCGGAAGCACCGCGACGCGATGAAGGACGTCAACGTGGGCGTGGTGCCCGAGCACCTCTTCGCCGCCGCCGCCGAGTCGTGGGACGAGGCCGTGGAGCTCGGCGAGGAGTTCGGGTATCGGAACGCCCAGACCACGGTGCTCGCGCCCACCGGGACCATCGGGTTCATGATGGACTGCGACACCACCGGCATCGAGCCCGACATCGCGCTGGTGAAGTACAAGAAGCTGGTGGACGGCGGGGTGATGAAGATCGTCAACCAGACGGTCCCGAGCGCGCTGGCGCGCCTCGGCTACCCCGCGAGCCAGGTGAAGGCCATCGTCGACTATCTCGACGAGATGGAGACCATCGAGGGGGCGCCGCACCTCAAGGACAAGGATCTGCCGGTGTTCGACTGCGCGTTCAAGCCGGCCCGCGGCTCGCGTTCGATCCACCACATGGGGCATATCCGGATGATGGGCGCCGCGCAGCCCTTCATCTCGGGTGCCATCTCGAAGACGGTCAACGTGCCGAAGGAAGCGACTGTTGACGAGATCATGCAGGCGTACACCGAGTCGTGGCGCCTGGGCGTGAAGGCCATCGCGATCTACCGCGACGGCAGCAAGCGAACGCAGCCGCTCAATACCTCGCGCGACAAGACGGCCCAGGCGAAGGTCGCGGCGCGGGTGGTGACGCAGCCGATCCGGCGCAAGCTGCCGGACGAGCGGCAGGCGATCACGCACAAGTTCGAGATCGCGGGCCACGAGGGATACATCACCGTCGGCATCTACGAGGACGGGATGCCCGGCGAGATCTTCCTGGTCATGGCGAAGGAAGGCTCGACGATTTCCGGCTTCGCCGACGCGTTCGCGCAGGCGGTCTCCTACGCCATGCAGTACGGCGTGCCGCTGCAGGTGCTGGTGGACAAGTTCAGCCATGTCCGGTTCGAGCCGTCCGGCATGACCAAGAACCCGCAGGTGCGGATCGCGAAATCGATCGTGGACTACGTGTTCCGGTGGCTGGCCACGAAGTTCCTGTCGCCCGAGGCGCAGTACTGGGCGGGGGTGAACGGGCGAGAAACCGGATCGCCGGCCGATCGTACCGACACGGCCGAGCAGTTGACGCTGCCGCCGCTCGGCATCGAGGCGGACAAGAAGCCCTCGCCGTTCGCGACCATCCAGAACCAGGAAGACGCGCCGCCGTGCTCCACGTGCGGGTCGATCATGGTGCGGAGCGGCAGCTGCTACAAGTGCGTCAACTGCGGCAGCACGAGCGGCTGCGCGTAGCCAGCAGAAGACAGAAGAGAGAAGACGAGGCGGAGAATGTGAGCACGGAACCGGTTCTGTGCTCACATCCTCCCCTTTCTTCCGTCCCAGCTTGCGGGTTCCGCTGTCCGCCGTCCAGCCCCGGGCCTCAATCCCCAGTCTTCTGTTCTCGATTCTCAGGTTGCAATTTCGTTTCGCCCTCCCCACTCCGTCCTCCCCAAAACCCCAGTCCCGCCAGCGTGCCCGCAACGAGTCCGCGGATGATCTGCGGCGCGACGAGGATGTCGCCGTAGAAGTGCATGTCGTTGTGGAGGGAGAGCGCCTGGAGCGCGAGCAGCGCGCTCAGCGCGAGCGCCAGGCCGCCGGGCATCCGAACCCGCACCAACGCGGACGACAGCAGGAGCAGCAGGCCGAACGCGATGAGGGCGAGATCCGCCCACCAGTCGAGGCCCGACGGCCTGAAGAGGTCGACGACACCAAGGCTCACCGAGTAGATCGCGTAGGCGACCAGGCCGAGAGTGGCAGTGGTCAGCATGGGTCGGGTCGATGGATGTCTCGTTGAGTGTTGATCTGGCCGAGAAGCCAAGGAGGTACCGACAGGACGAGTCGCTGCATGAGCAGATCGTCGGAGAACATGTCGATAATCGCGATGCGTCGGATTTGTGCCGCGTCCATAACGTCGCGGCATTCTAGCATCAAGACATACACGCCTGACCTTCGACCATCTGTCCCTGGGGACCGCATCGAGCTCACTGCGGCGCTCGCACGCTTCCTGGCCCCTGCTCCCTGATCTCTTCACGGGAAACACGCTCGGATATACTGCTCAGGACACCGTATGGACCTCGAACTCCACGACAAGGTTGCCCTCATCACCGGCTCGAGTCGCGGGCTCGGCCTGGCGAGCGCGCGCTCGCTCGTGGCCGAAGGGTGTCGGGTGTGCATTTGCGCTCGCGGCGAAGAGCAGCTCGACAAGGCCGCCCGCGAACTGCGGGCGACCGTGGGCCGGCCCGAGGCCGTTCTCGCCCTGCGCGCGGATCTGACCGACCCGGCCGGCATCGAGGACCTGTTCGTCCGCCTGCTCGCGCACTACGGCGGCCTCGACATCCTCGTGAACAACCTGGGCCTGGCGAGAGGCGCGGGCATCCTGGACACGACCGACGCGGAATGGCAGGAAGCGTTCGACTCGACGCTCTATCCCGCGATTCGCGCCAGCCGTTTTGCCGTGCCGTCGATGCGGGCGCGCGGCGGCGGGGCGATCGTGATGATCGCGTCGATCTTCGGCAGGGAGTCGGGCGGCCGGATGACCTACAACGCGGTGAAGGCGGCCGAGATCAGCCTTGCGAAGTCTATGGCGCAACAGTTGGCGCGCGACAACATCCGCGTCAATAGCGTCGCCCCAGGCTCAATCTCGTTCCCCGGCGGGTCCTGGTGGAAGCGCCAGCAGGCAGACCCCGACGGGATCGCCGAGTTCGTGCGGCGCGAACTGCCGTTCGGTCGGTTTGGACGGCCCGAGGAGGTCGGGAACGCCGTGGCGTTCCTGGCGTCTCCCCGGGCAAGCTGGATCAGCGGCGCGAGTGTGACCGTCGATGGATGCCAGTCGCGGTCGCTGTTCTGACCGACGTGGAACCCGCCTGCGTACCCTCCGCCTCGAGCACCCGAAGCGCGGGAGTTACAGGCGATCGAGGTGACGCTCTGATGACCTTCGAGCAGCTATTCGGCACAAATCCCCTCGTCCGCGCGTCGGCGCCAGGCCGCGTCAACCTGATCGGCGAGCACACCGACTACAACGGCGGCTACGTGCTCCCGACCGTCATCCCGCAACGGACAGTCGTGGAGCTGGCACGACGCAGTGGTGGTCGCGTGCGGGCCCTCAGCGTCAACGCCGGCAAGCCGGTCCCCTTCGAGTACATCGTCGGCACCGAGTCGCGCCGCGGGCGGTGGATCGACTACCTGCAGGGGATCACGTGGGTGCTGACGAAGGCGGGCTTCGGCCTGGGTGGCGCCGACATCCGGATCGAATCCACGGTGCCCCTCGGCAGCGGGCTCTCGTCGAGCGCCGCGCTCGAGATCGCGCTGTTGCGCGCCTTCCGTGACGCCTACACCCTGCCGCTCGAGGATGTGCAGATGGCGCTGCTCGGCCAGCGGGCCGAAAACGAGTTCGTCGGCGCGCCGGTCGGTGTGATGGACCAGATGGCGTGCACGCTCGCCGGCCCCGGTCAGGCGCTGTTCCTCGACACGCGCTCGCTCGACTGGACCGTCGTGCCGCTCCCGTCGTCGGCCGAGTTGATCGTTCTCAACTCGGGTGTGACGCACAACCACGCGAAGGGCGACTACCGGACGCGCCGCGCGGAGTGCGAGGAGGCCGCCAGGCGTCTGGGCGTGGCGCAGTTGCGCGACCTCGACGTCCAGGACCTGCCGCGCGTCATGGAACTGCCCGAGCCGTTCGGGCGCCGTGCGCGCCACGTCGTGACGGAAGACGCGCGGGTGCTGGCCGCCGTACGCGCCCTCGAGTCGGGGGACGTGGAAGCGCTCGGCCAGCTGTTCTACGCCTCGCACGACTCGATGCGGGACGACTACGATGTCTCGATCGCCGAGATCGATCTCGTCGTCGACCTGGCGCGAGCGATGCCGGAGGTCCACGGCGCGCGCCTGACCGGCGGCGGCTTCGGCGGGTCGGTGGTCATGCTCGTGAAGCCGGGCACCGGGGCCGCGGTCGCCAGCCGGATCGCGGCGGACTACGCTGCACGGTCGGGCAAGACGCCAACGGTACTGGTGCCGGAATAGGGAGGGGCCTTTCGCCTCTTGATCGTCCCTCGGCCGGCTGGTACCATCCTTCACCATGGCCAGACCACGCCGCGGAGACGATGGCGAGCGA
>JANYLG010000217.1 GCA_025363775.1 Acidobacteriota bacterium
GACGCAGAAGGGTCGGAACTGACGCAAAGGAGTCGGGCACTGACGCAGAAGGGTCGGAACTGACGTAGAAGGGTCGGAACGGACGCAGAGGAGTCGGGAACGGACGCAGAAGGGTCGGAACTGACGTAGAAGGGTCGGAACGGACGCAGAGGAGTCGGGAACGGACGCAGAAGGGTCGGAACTGACGTAGAAGGGTCGGAGCTGACGCAGAGGAGTCGGGAACGGACGTAGAAGGGTCGGAACTGACGTAGGAGAGTCGGGAACTGACACAGAAGAGTCGGTGCTGATGCAGCGGCGGCCGAATGCAGCCGTATTTATGAGATGGGCCATCTAGCATCGACTCTCTCGCGAGGACGCCATGACGCGATCCTGTCGGATGCGGTTCGTCGCGCTCACCGCCGGTCTCCTGTTCTCTGTGCTAAGCGCGCCCGCCTCTGTGGTCGCCCAGCGGCGAGAGCCTGCCGACGGCGACAGGCGGGATAGCCTGTCATTCACCGCCGAGGGCCACACGTTTCACGGCGACTGGCAGGCGACGGTCGCCGTCGATTCCGGGAACTGGAGGCCCGGGACGCCAATCGCCGCCAACGTGTCGCTGAGATTCGGGGATGGGCATCTGGCCAGCCTGGCCATGGCGGGGATCGCGGCAGACAGGCTTTGCCTGCTCGTGACGGCCGAACGGACATTCGACGCCGACGGATGGATGCGCCTGGCCGGCGACGAGCGGATGTCCACCTTGCTGACGCCTGGCGGCCTGGCGATCGAAGGCGGCGTGCAGGGCGCGCTCACGGCACGCTACGGCTACCAGTTCAAGTCGCAGGTGGACCAGTTCGTGTCCATCTCGGTGGCACAGCTTCCGCCCGCCGCGGGCACAAGAGAGACCGCCGTCTTTCCCGTGTCGGCCACGCTGCCTGCCGACTTGCCGCCCGGCCTGTATCGCCTGCGCTTCGACGTCGGCGTGATGGTCGGCACGCGCCTCTACAACTTCAACGGCTACACGTTTGCCCAGCGTGGATTCTCCAGCGAGGCCGGGACCAGTACGTATTTCTACTCTCCCGTCATTCCCGCCAACGGCACGCACGTGTCGGGCCGACCGGTGCGCGCACGGCTGATCCAGGCCCGCATTCCCTGGGTGCTGCTCTACAACTACAACTCGAACGGCTACAAGGGCGTCGTCGCGGACGAGGACAGCCGGCGCTTCGCGACCTCGGACCGCAGCCTGATCCCGGACGACGTGATCCTGCCGCTGTTCGACAGCGCGGGAACCCGCTTGTCGTATTCGCTGGAGCCGCAGTTCCCGGCTGACACGATCGACCCCTATCAGAACATCCGCTGGGACTGGGCAAACGGCGAACTGTCGGTGCAGATCGCGGGGCCGGATGGCAGCCGCGTGGACCTCGGCAAGGTGCGGTTCGTCGCAAAAGGCACCAACGGCCCAACCACGAAACAGACGGCGTTTACCGCGTGGAAACCGCAGGCGTACGGCCAGTACACGGTGACGGCCACGGGCTGGCTGGCCGACGAGGACGGCCGGCGGTACGAGGGCGGCGGCACCTATCACTTCTGGATGGCCAAGCGCATGACGCTGGCCACCGCCACCTTCCAGGGGATGCCGTACCCCGTCGGGTCCAGTTATGGGCGTGACATTCAGTTCAATCCGGCCGTCCCGGCCGACGTGAAAGTGACGGCGACCCTGTACGTCAGCTCTGACGCGAGGAACGTCCGGTCGTTGTCGTACTCCGGCAAGGCCTCGACAGCCGGAGTGTTCGGCGCGGCGCAAGGGATGAAGCCGTTTCCGCTCGATGCACCGGGCGAGTACCACGCGAAGGTGTTGGCGACGTACACCGATCTGGAGGGACATCTCTGGGTGTCCACCATGCGGCACGCCGGCGTCGTCTACTCCGACACCTCACCCGTGGTCGCACGGGGCAAGAAGATCGCCGTCGGTGGAAAATACGTCGAGCGCGGCGAGACCGCGACCGAGGGCTACGTCGAGGGAGACGGCACGCAGCACCTGGTGCACATCGCGTTTCCGTACGCCTCGGGCGATGTCCTGCAGATCGCGGCCGAGGGGCAGGGCGCAAACAAGATCGAACCCGTGCTCACGTACCAGATGCAGGGCGACACGTCGGCGTGGGACACGAAGCTCAATGGCACCGGGACGACGAATCTGCTGATCAAGACATCCAACGGCTACTCGCCGCACCTGTTCCCGGAGTACATCACCAACATCGAGTACTACTACGGCGCGGCGCCGCGTCCGGGGTTCATGGGGCGCTTCATCGTGGCTGAGAGCGTGACGCGCGCGCCGTACTGGGCGGTGAGCCCCAACAGCTTCGGCGGCCAGATTGCGGCGTCGCCCAACGGTGATGCGCCCGGCGACATCTACCGGCTGCTGGGCGCCGTGGTGTTGCGTCGGGCCGGCCAGGCGCCGATGTACGCCGGTTACATGTCGAGCGCCTTCCTCCTGCCGAGGGGCACGAACAACAACCGCGTGATCGCCGCCGGCTCGGAGGACCTCTTCGGGCCGCTCGGCGACAAGGCGCGCTTCTTCCTGGTCGGCCTCCGTCCCGGCACGTCGTTCGAGGTCGGCAGCACGTTCCGTCCGGCCGTGCAAATCGATCCGTTGCTGCCCGTGTCGATCCATTTCGTGCTCACCGGCCCGGATGGCCGCCAGCAGGTGGCCGACGGCATCGCCGACAAGTTCGGATCGTTCGCGGGCCCCACCGCGTGGCCGCTCGACATTCCCGGGATCTACAGATACCAGGTGACCGGGTCGTGGAACGGCTACAACGGCCGGATGCCCGGCCTTCCCGACAGCGGAGGCGAGTTCTTCGTGTACTCGAAGACGCGGCCGGCAGGCTCGAGCGGTCTCACGATCGACGGGGCCACACAGCGCACCTTCCCGGCGGCCACGGGCACGACGATCACCGGCACCAGCACCGCGACGACCGTCCACTACACGCTGATCACGCCGGGCGCGGTCATCGACCAGGGCGATCTGACGGTGAAGAACGGCAAGTTCAGCTACACGTTCAATCCTGCCGCCGTGCACGCCAGGGTCCCGCTGTACGACATCGTCAGCATCACGACGGGGCAGCCGCAGATCGGCAGGGTCATCCACCTCACGTTCTTCGCGCAGGAGGCCGGCACCGGCGGCGGGTACTTCGACGTGGCTCGCGTGATCCTCCGCGGTACAACACTGCTGTCCGCCCGGGCATTCCTGCCGACCGCGAACGTGAGCGCCCCGCCATCGATTGAGGGCCTCGAGCCCTCCGCCCTGGGGGCCGCGCGACCTGATGCCGCGACGCTGGCCAGGCATGTGGCGGCCACCTCACCAAGCGCGGTGCGGGCAGCAGATGCGGACATCGACCGCATGGTCCGCGACGGGCGTCTCGTGCCCGTCCGGCGCGACCAGGACTCGCTGCTGGCCGATCGGACACACGAACGGTTGCAGCAGTACCACCAAGGCGTGCCGGTGTTCGGGAGCGATGTCACCCGGCAGTTCCGAAACGGGCAGACCGTCTCCGTGTTTGGCTCGCTACACCCCGACATCGACCTGGATCCGACGCCGTCAGTCACCCGCGAACAGGCGGCTGACCTCGCGGCCCGCTCGACGGCGGCCAGCGTCTCGCCCGACCGGCCGCCGACCCTGGTCGTGCTGCCGCTCGACGGAGGCGGACACGCGCTCGCGTGGCACGCCGAGGTGAGAACCGGCACCGACGTCGTCGCGTGTTTCGTCGATGCGGCCAGCGGCAGGACGCGGCTTCAGTACTCGACCCTCGAGACGCGGCAGGCGCGGCCCCTGGGCGCCGTCGTCTATAACCTGCGCGGCGACGCCGCCAGAACGCGCCGCGTCCTTTCGCGGCAGGAGGGCATCGGATCGACCGATGCCGCGACACCAGTCTCGGTGGCTGCCGACCGCGTGGTTGCCGACGCTCAGGCGAATGCCGCGGCCGCCTATCACTTCTATCTGTCGCGATTCGGGCGCGCTGGCTTCGACGGTCGCGACACGCCGGTGCCGGTGGTGGTGCATCCGGTCAGTCAGGCTGAGTGGGCGAGCCTCCAGACACCCTACGCCCGCTACTTCGGCGGGGCGTTCTGGGATGGGCACCTCATCGTGCTCGGCGAAGGAACCCCTCCCGGAGCGACGCTGGACGGCCGCGCCTGGCGACCGGCCGCGCGCGCACTGGACCTCGTCGCGCACGAATTCACCCACGCGGTGATTGACACCTCGTCAGGCCTCGTGTACCGCCATGATGCGGGCGCGCTGGCCGAGGCGTTCTCGGACATCATGGCGAGCGCCGTCGAGCAGGCGGTGCGGCCGCAGTCCGACGACGACCTGATCGGCGAAGACGCGGTGAGCGGCGGGCTGCGCTCGCTCGCACACCCGGCGGCGCTCGGCTTGCCGGATCACGCAAGCCTTCGCGTGGAGGACGATGCGGACAACGGCGGCGTGCATGCGAACTCCAGCATCGTCAGCCATGCCTACTATCTGGCCGTCCGTGG
The DNA here is from genome assembly GCA_025363775.1 of Acidobacteriota bacterium. Lineage (GTDB taxonomy): Bacteria > Acidobacteriota > Vicinamibacteria > Vicinamibacterales > Fen-181 > FEN-299. The sequence goes on from JANYLG010000217.1 coordinate 4,507, forward strand.
CGGAGTGAACGAGACATCCGGGGTCCGCGTCGAGGGCGTGGGGAACGCACACAGGGCGGAAATCGAGAAGGCGTTCTACCGGGCATTCGTCTACATGCTTCCGCAGTCGGCAACGTTTGCGACCGCGCGCGAGGCGACGATCCAGGCGGCGCGGGATCTCTACGGGGAAGGCAGCACAGCAGAACGCGCCCTCCGCCAGGCATGGCTGGCGGTTGGAATTGGGGGCCAGCACTGAAGGCTTGGCCTCGAGCCTTTGGCCTTCGGCCTTTCTTACGGCGTGACCCTGAACCCGACCACCTGCTCGGTTCGCGCATCACCCGACTGCGCGCGAACGCGCAGCATGTAGGTGCCCTTGCCAAGACCTCTCAGCGGCAGCTCGAGGCGTGCCTTGCCCGCATTGAGGTCGGGAACCGGCAGCGCCAGCAACTCCTTACCGTCTGCGCTGAGCAACTGGGCCGTGACGACGGGCGGCGCCTGGGCCGACGTCGCATAGCACTCGACGTCCACGAAGACGCGATCCGTCTGGCGGAACAGTCGCCCCGCCCGGGGCACGGGGTCCGCGGACGCCTGCAGATCGTGCAACTCCAGCAGGGACGCGGCAATGTGGATCCGCGGCGTGGCCAGCGCGACGACCGCCGACGAGAGGTCGGGCACGACGAGCGGCTGCTCCCAGCGATCCACGGCCGCGCCGTCTACGGAACGCGCGGTGAAGCGCAGCAGGACGTTTCCGGGAGGCAGCACCAGAGAACCGCGAGGGCGGCCCGGCTTGCCGGTGGCCGGGGCGGGCAACACCAGCGGAGGCCCGGTTGCGCTACGTGAGCCCGCCGGAACGATCTCGAGCTCGAGGCGATCTGCTGGCCGCTCCTGCGTCATCGCCGCCGGCTCCCACGTCACCGTCGCGACGGTCCGGCCTTCTGCGTTGCGCGTCAGCCCCACCCAGGCCTGGACGGCGCCCCTCGGCTCGAGGCGGGCCATCGTCCTCATCGCGCCGGCAACACCCGGCACTTGCGGCTTGTTCGCCGCCTCGGTGGCCGCATCGAGGTCCTTCCGACTGGGCGCCCAGTAGCCCTGCCGTGCGAGCACCCGCACGCCCGATCGCTTCACCTTCACCGAGATCTTGTGGTACTTGCCATCCTCCTCAGTCCGCGTCGGCGTGTACCCGATCAGGTAGTAGGCGCTTGCGTCTTCGATGACCTGCCTCAGGCCAAGTTCGAAGTTGTTGGTGTTGAGAATCGCTCGCCCGCCGGTTTCCGACGCCAGGCGGTACATCGAGTCGGCCGCGCGGCTGTAGGCGCCAAGGCCGCGAGGATCGACCACGTGAATCGTGACGTTCGCCCGGTTGGCCGATTCGGTCGCCTCGCGCAGGTCCAGCTCCACCGTTCCACTGCCGAACATCAGCGGAGGCCCCTGGCTGACGAAGATCACCGTCTTGCGGCCCTCTCTGAGCCCGCCAAGGTGGACGCACAGCGTGGACAGCGCAGACAGGGTCACCTGCGCCCGCAGGCGTTCCACGTCTCCGCTCTTCAGTTGCGCTTCCTCCGCGGCGTTCTTCACCGGAAAGATTTCGCCCTGCCGTCCTTCGAATCTCCGGACGATGTCGGTCAGGTTGGCCTGGGAGCGGGTAAACTCGAGGTTGCTGATCGGTGTGAGCGGATCGACGATGGCGACGAGGTCGGTCGGCTGCAGGCGGCTGATGAACGACGTGAGGTTGCGCCGCAGCGGGATCGTGACGGCCGGAAGTCGCTCGATGTGGTAGTCGTCCAGGAAGATCACGAACATGCGTACGTCTTCGCGCGCGGCTTCCGCGGCGGCGTGATCGCGCGACCGGATATCGAGCGACGTCTCGCCGCCGGGCTGCCGTTGGCCGTCGAGCCGCTGGAACTGCGCGGTTTCGACGCGCTGCGGCACGCCGTCTTCGGTGACCTGGAAGTCGTTCGCCTGAAGGTCGATCACCGGCTTGTCGCCGCCGCCAGTCACCGACACATCGACGCGGACCAGCTTGACGCCGGCGCGAAACGTCGGCTGCTGCGGTGGCTGTTGCGGCGACGGCGTGGACTGCTGAACTGGAGGCTGCTGGCCGGGGCCAGCGTGGTCGCGCGACACGCTGCCAAGCGGGCCGGCCGGTGCGACGACGGCCGACAAGGCCAGGGCCAGAACGCACCGTCGCGCCGCCTGCAAACAACCGGTTCCCATCTTGACATTCTAGCCATCTTCCAGGGCTGAGATCGTAAAGGTTGAAGCATATTTCTGTGGGCCCCCCTGGCATCTGGCTGAGGGCACAAAGACGTCGCCGTCTTTGTGCATCGAAGGACTTAGGCGGCAAAGCCTCGACAGCCACCGGCCTCGTCGTGTATCGTGCCCACATTTCTGGCGACCGGACTCGGCACCGCCCCTGTGCCCCATTCTTCCTGCCGGCCGCAATCCGTTATGGAGGCTACATGAGAGTTTGGCATGCCCTTGCGCGACACGAGATGCCGAGGCGCTTCGCCTGGCTGGCGTGCGCGTTGCTGATCGCCCTTGCTCCGCTCACGCTGACCGGCCAGGCGCCGGCCACACAGGCTGCGCCGACCAAGGCCGCGGCCGCGCCATCCCAGGCCCCAGCGCCGAAAGAGGCGGCCCCGCTCAGCTGGGCCGACAAGATCCTGCAGCAGGAGACCTACGCGACGCCACCGCCGGAGCTGGCAACCGCCATCACGGCCCCGCGGAACCAGAACGTGTCGCTGGCCAACATCAGCCCTGACAAGAAGTGGTTCCTCGCCCTTGTGGGCGATGGCCCGGTAGCGATGTCGGTGTTCTCGAAGCCGTTCCACGAGCTGGGCGGTGTGTTCATCGACTTCAAGGCGAACCGCGTCCGGTCGCTGACGATCAGCAACAGCGTGGGGATCCAGGTGATCTCGGCGACCGACGGGTCGAAAAAGGCGATCGCCATCCCGCCGAACGCCCGCGTCTCGAACGCGACCTGGTCGCCAGACGGCACCGCGGTCGCTTACTTCGTGCACACCGAGGACGCGACTCACATCTGGATCACCGACCTCGCGACGAACAAGCCGCGGCAGATCACGCCAAGGCCGGTGCTGGCCACGATCGTGAGCAACGTCGACTTCACGAAGGACGGGAAGCAGATCGCGGCCGTGCTGATCCCCGACGCTCGGCCGCCGATGCCCGTGGCGCCGATCTCGCCGACCGGGCCGCAGGTGAAAGTGCACGACGCGAAGGACAAGAACCGGCTCCGGACGTTCCCGAGCCTGATGTCCACGCCGTTCGAGCTCGACCTGCTGCAGTGGCACGCGACAGGGCAACTGGCGCTTCTCGACGTGCAGGCTGGCGCGCCGAGGGGTCCGAAGGCCAAGGTCGTGAAGATGGCGCCGACCACAGGCTTGAAGAAGATCGGGCCGCCGGCGGTGATTCGATCGCTCGACCTCTCGCCGGACGGGAAGTACGTGCGCGTGACGCGTATGACGCGCCCGTTCTCCTACATCGTGCCCGTCAGCAACTTCGGGACGATCGACGAAGTCTGGGATCTCGACGGCAAGGTGC
>JANYLG010000022.1 GCA_025363775.1 Acidobacteriota bacterium
CGACGTTCGCCAAGGAGCAGCTGGTGCTGATGCTGCGCGAGTGGTACATGCATCCGAATGGCCAACTGCCGGCGTACGAGTGGGCGCTCGGGGATGTCAACCCGCCGGTCCACGCGTGGGCGGCGTGGCGGGTGTACAAGATTGAGAAGCGGCGCCGCGGCACCGGCGATCGCGTGTTCCTGGAGCGGATCTTCCAGAAGCTGCTGATTAACTTCACCTGGTGGGTCAACCGCAAGGACGCCGAGGGCCACAACCTGTTCCAGGGAGGCTTCCTCGGGCTCGACAACATCGGTGTGTTCGATCGAAGCGCAGAGTTGCCCACCGGGGGGCACATCGAGCAGTCCGACGGCACCAGCTGGATGGCCATGTATTCGCTGAACATGCTGGCCATCGCCTTGGAACTCGCCGATGGCAATCCCGCATATGAGGACATGGCGAGCAAGTTCTGGGAACACTTCCTCTACATCGCCCACGCGATGAGCCGCCGGGGTGGCCACGAAGGTCTCAACTTGTGGGACGACGAGGACGGCTTCTTCTACGACGTCCTGCACCAGGGCAACGGCGATCACCAGCCCCTCAAGATCCGGTCGATGGTCGGACTCATCCCGCTGTTCGCGGTTGAAACCCTCGACCACGCGAGGCTACAGCGGCTGCCGGCGTTTCGGCGCCGCATGCAGTGGTTCCTCGACAACCGGCCGGACCTGACCGACGGCGTCATCTCCAGGCAGGCGCCGGGCGAAGGCGAACGCCACCTGCTCTCGGTCGTGGATCCCGACCGGCTTCGCCGCGTGCTGCGGATCATGCTCGACGAGCAGGAGTTTCTCTCTCCCCACGGGATCCGGGCGCTGTCCCGCTTCCACCGCGAGCATCCGTACGTGCTGCGCGTGAATGGCCAGGAGCATCGGGTCGACTACGAGCCCGGCGAGTCGAGGACGGGCGTATTCGGCGGTAACTCGAACTGGCGCGGCCCGATCTGGTTCCCCGTCAACCTCCTGCTGATCGAAGCGCTGCAGAAGTTCCATTACTACCTCGGCGACGGGTTCACGGTCGAGTGCCCGGCCGGATCGGGGACGACGATGACGCTCTGGGAGGTTTCCACCGAACTGTCGCGCCGGCTGTCCGGGATCTTCCTCGAGGACGCTGCGGGTAGACGCCCGGTTTACGGAGGGCTCGACCGGATTCAGCACGATCCGCACTGGCGCGATCTGATCCTGTTCCACGAGTACTTCCACGGGGACACAGGTGTCGGTCTCGGGGCCAGCCACCAGACCGGATGGACGGCGCTCGTGGCGAAACTGCTCCAGCAGACACCGGACGCGGAGGACGCATGAGCGCGTGGCCCGGAGGCGTCCGCCACCGTGAAACACCCGTGCAGCCTCACGGCCTCGCGGGCGCCCCATTCCAGGCTCCTAGCGGGGTGCCGGGGGCTCGACGCGCGCACAGTGGGCGGCGCCGATCAGATTGACCATGCCGTTTGTCACGACCCGGATGGGGATGGTGTTCAGGAGAGACCGCATGCGCCCTTTGTCTGCGAACGAGGCAACGAAGACCCCGTCCGCAAGCGCGGTGAGGATCTTCGGCGCGATGCCGCCGGCTACATAGACGCCGCCCGTCGCATACGCCTTCAGCGCAAGGTCCCCGGCCTCGGCCCCATAGATCGACACGAACAGGTTCAGTGCGGCGACCGCGAGCTCGGACGTCCGCGCGAGTCCGGCGCGGGCAATCGTGGCTGGCGGGTCCCCCTGGCGCAGCTCATCGGTCAGCCACGCGGGCTCTTCATACCGGCTCGTGTCCCGCAGAAAACGATAGAGGTTGAACAGGCCTGGACCCGAGAGCACCCGCTCGTAGCTGACGTGCCCGAACTCGGCGGTCAGATAGGTCAGGAGCGCCATTTCGACTTCGTTGCGCGGCGCGAAGCTGGCATGTCCGCCCTCGGAGGCATAGGGGCGATGCCGCTGCCCGTCCCAGAAGAGACCGGCTTCGCCGAGTCCAGTGCCGGCGGCAATGACCGCTTGGTGGCTCGCGGCCTCCGGCGCTCCTGCCTGAATGACAACGAAGTCCTCGGGTGGCAGCGCCATCACGCCGAACGCCGTCGCTTCCAGGTCATTGAGCAGGCCAACCGCACCGATCCCAATCGTCTGTGCGAGCGATGCGTCACTGATGGTCCATGGCAGGTTCGTCGTCGTCACGGTACCGCCGTGGACAGGGCCGGCAATGCCGAAGCACGCGGCGCCGACTTCGCCAGGGTGGAGATCCATGAACGTCCGCACCACATCGTTCAGGCTGGCATGCTGCCCGCTCGCGAACTGCTGGCGCGCCAGCACGTGCAGGTCCGCGTCGAACAGGGCCAGATCGGTCTTGGTGCCGCCAATGTCGCCGGCGAGGATCATGGTTCGGGCCTCCTCCATGCGCGACCGTCGCGTGCCAGCAGCGCGTCGGCCTCGGCGGGTCCCCACGTGAGGGCATTCATCACTGCATCCCCTTCAAGAAGGATGGTCACCTGGCGTCGAGCGCTGCCACCTTGCGGAGGCGCTGGACGTGCCGTTCCTCTCCTGTGAACGTCGCCAACAGGAAGGCCCGGCTCAGTTCGACGGCCGACGCGATGCCGATGACGCGCGCCCCGAGAACCAGGACGTTCATGTTGTCGTGCTCGACGCCCTGGTGGGCAGAGTACGTGTCATGGCACAAGCCGGCGCGGATGCCGCGCAGCTTGTTGGCGGCCACCGACGCGCCGACGCCGCTCCCGCAGATGAGGATACCCCGCTCGGCCTCGCCGTCGAGCACCGCGCGGCCCACGGCAACCGCATAGTCCGGGTAGTCGACGGCCGCGGGTCCGTTTGTGCCCACGTCCACCACGATGTGGCCGTCGCGCCGGAGCGCATCGGCCAGCTGGGCCTTCATCTCGAATCCGGCGTGGTCTGCTCCCATCACTATCCGCATCGCCCACCTGCCCCGTGTCCCGACCCACCGTCGCCGACCCGGAACGTCCCGGATAACCGCGAGCAGGTGGTCGGGCGTGAACCCGAACTTCTTCTGCAGCGCCTCGAGCGACGCCGAGGCGCCAAAGGTGTGCATTCCGATGATGGCGCCGTCCGATCCAGTGTAGCGCTCCCAGCCGAAGGCAGAGGCCTGTTGGATGGCCACACTCAGGCACCGACGGCGGAATCACGCTGTCGCGGACCTGTCTTGGTCCCCGTCACCCTCGAGGTACTCCTCTTGACTGGCGCCGGCCCTGTCGTGTGAGTCGCAGCGTCAGAATCATCGCAAGCATCCGTGTCGCGGCCCTGATGGTCCCACTCAGTGTGCCGGAGATCTTCGACTGACCGATCCTGGGCCGTGTTCGCACGGGAATCTCAATGGTGCGCAGGCCCTGCTCGGCCGCCTTCACCTGCATCTCGATCGTCCAGCCCCACGTGCGGTCGGTCATGGCGAGCGCGTCGAGCGCGGATCGTCGAATCGCCCGGAACGGCCCCAGGTCGGTATAGCTGGTCCCCCACAGCAGATTGATGGCCGTCACACACCCCCACGTACCCAATGACGCGTGCCACGGCCGACCCTCACCCACCCTGGCCCCGAGGACGAGGTCCGCGTCTCCTGATTCGATGGGGGCCAGCAGATCGCGAAGCTGCTGTGGCTCCTCGCTGAAATCGGCATCGAGGAACGCGACGATCTCGGCGTCTGCACACACAGCGAGCCCGGCCATGCACGCCGCTCCATATCCTCGCTTCGGCTCGCGCACCACGCGCGCTCCCCCAGCCGCGGCAAACTCCGCCGTACGATCGGTCGAACCGTTGTCGACGACGACGGCGCTCGGCACGGGAATCGGCAGATGCGAGAGAACCAGTCCGATCGACTGCTCCTCGTTCAGGGCGGGAATGATGACTGCCACGGACCGTCTTCCATTCATCTCGCATCTCCCACCACGATCCGCGTCGCTTCACGACGGCTGGCACGAAGCCAGACAATCCACGCACTGGCAACCGCCAAGCTGCCGTACTCCACGGCCAGCACCCACGAAGGCAGGTCCCAGGCTCCGCCTTGCCCAGCCACGTACCACACGAAGTACGTCAGCAGGACGCTTTGCGTCCAGACGAGGAGCGGTACTGTCTCGAGGGCGCCGAGAAACGGCACGAGCCACACGAGGTACCACGGGTATACCGTCATCATCGCCATAAGGGCGGCCGCCATCGGCCAGGCCCAGGCACCGGCTGCACGATACCGCCGGCGGAGGCCGACGGCCACCGCCAGCCCCACGACAGCGGGCATCACGGCAAGAGAGCGCCCGTGGACGAAGCGTTCGATGAAGACGAACGCCGGGGCATTGAACCGCCACTTCTCGAGGTAGATCGGTAGTGCTCCGACAGAAGGTCCCGTCGACTCAAAGAGGAATGGAGCCGCGAGAGCGAGCCCGAAGAGACACGCGAGGGCGACATCCCGAACCCGGAGTCTTCGCCAGAACATCGGGACGAGCACGATCGGGATGAGCTTGACCTCGACCGACGCGACAAAGGCCACCGCAGCCGCCAGCGTCCACTGCTTCGACAGCGCCGCGAACGACAAGAACAGGAGGAGAGCACCGAGGACGTCCAGATGCCCGCTCCCAGCCACCTCGATGATCACGAGTGGGTTCCACGCGTACAAGAGCACTCGCCAGGGGCTCTGCCCGGCCCGGGCCAGCCATCGGAGCATGAGCCACACGATGAGGAGGTCGCACACCACGAAGGCCAGCTTGAAGGCGAAGACGGATTCGGACACAGCCGCGATACCGCGGAAGAACCACTGCGCGGCCGGCGGGTAGATCGTCGGCAGCGCTTGGTGGGCCGTCCGGCGTGTAACGTCGGTGTGCAGGTGCTGGAGGGCGGGATCGCCTGGCGGCGAGGTGTACGGATTGTGCCCGAACCGCTGTAGCCGACCGTCCCAGATGTATCGGTAGACATCGTCCGAGAGTGTCGGCTCCGCGAACAGAAGCGGCACGCGCGCGGCCACGGCGAGCGTGAGGCACAACCAGAGAGCGCGCGCGGTCGCGGGCGTGGCGCGTAGAATGCTCCACGCCGCCAGTGCGTAGACGATGGACGCAGAGCCGGCGACCGCGAGAAACAGGAGGGTCTCGCGCCGGCCGTCGATGGTGGCCAGCACGGCCATTGCCGCCACAAGGGCGATACCGGCCAGGATGAGCCCGGCGCTCCTCGATTTCACGAGACGACGCCGCGGCAACTCGACCCGGCACCCGCCGTGCAGCCGTAGCAGTGAGGGCCCGTCACGATACGACGCTCCATCAGTCTCTCGAGCGAGAACTCCTGTAGGCGCGTCGGGGCACCGCGATCGATGGCCAGGCCGAGCATCTGGTTGAAGTCGCAGTCGTAGAGAGCCCCGTCCCATCCGACCGACAGCGTCGTCCGACACATGACATTCGCGGCGGCGGACGGCTTGTAGGCCTCGGCCAGCCTCACCATGTAGCGGTCATAGTTGCCGCTCGCCTCGAGAAACTCCCGGAATCGGCCGATGGGCATGTTGGCAATCGTGTAGAGCGCATTGAACACGATTCCATACCGACGGCCCAGTTCGCGCCGGAAGTCGGCCTCGATGGCATGCTGGGCGGGCGGAAGGTACGCGCCCGCCGGGTTGTACACGAAGTGCAGGCGCAGCCGGCCGTCGGCCTCGCCGTACCCCAGCGCGTTCAGCATCCGGATCGCCTCGATCGACCGCTCGAACACGCCCGCGCCGCGCTGGGCATCCGTTGGGCCAGCCGTGAAGTACGGCAGGCTCGCCACAATCTCGACCTCGTGGTCAGCCAGGAATGGCGGGAGGTCCGCCTGCGACGGCACGAGCATGATGGTCAGGTTCGACCGGACCGTCACCTCCCGGCCGAGCGCCCGCGACCGCTCGACCATCCACCGAAAGCTCGGGTTCAGCTCGGGCGCCCCGCCGGTGATGTCGACCACCGGAATCGTCGTCTGCGCGAGCACGTGCATGCAGAGCGCGGCCGTCGTTGCAGACATCACCTCGCGGCGTGACGGACCGGCCTCGACATGACAGTGGCGACACGCCAGATTACACAAGCGACCCACGTTGATCTGGAGGACCCTGACGGCGGAGGCGCGCAGAGGAAAGAGGCCAGCGCCCCTCAATGCGTCGTCGAACGTGGTCACCGGCACGCTCACATGCTGACCTTCGCCGCGGCGTTGCGCATCTGGAGACCATGCACCAGTGAGGCGCCCCCGCGAATGGCGCTGGCCACGTGCACGGCCTCAGTCATCTGATCGAGGTTCGAGCCCTTTTCGAGGCAGACCTGGGTATACGCGTCGATGCAGTAGGGACACTGGACCGCGTGGGCAACGCCCAGTGCGATCAGCGCCTTCTCGCGCTCGGTCAGCGCCCCTTCCGCGAAGACCGCGCCATACCACTCCGAGAACCTCTTCCACAACTCCGGGGCATGATGCCCCATCTCGGCGAAGCGCGGCAGATCGTGCTGATGGTAGTAGCCGTCCATCGGACACCTCCCAAGAAAGGCTGCATTCTACCTCGTCGCGCCCTTGCCCCAGATCTCCTCGACCCGTCGGTCGCGGCCGCACCCGGTGCGGTACTCGTGGTAGCGTTGAGGGTTTTTCTTGTAGAAGTCCTGGTGGTACTCCTCCGCCCTGTAGAACGTGGTCAGGGGCATGATCTGCACGGCCACGGCCCGCTTGAACCGCGCTTCGATCCGCGCCTTCGACTCCTCGGCGAGCCGCTTCTCCTGGTCATTCCGATAGAAGATGATGGGGCGGTACTGGCTGCCCACGTCGCAGAACTGGCGATCGCCCGTAAAGGGATCGACGTGATGCCAGTAGTCGTCGAGTAATTGATCGTAGCTGACCTTGGCTGAGTCGTACTCGACTTCGACCGACTCGGCGTGCCCGGTCCGGCCGGACGACACCTGCTCGTAGGATGGGTTCTTCTCCTTCCCTCCGGCAAAGCCCGACGTCGTGGCGACGACGCCCGGCACCTTGTCGAAATCCGATTCGACGCACCAGAAGCACCCGGCGGCAAACACCGCCTTCGCCAGGGTCGGGTTCTGGGGAGCCGGCCCCGCCGCGATCGTCGTGACGACCAGTGCGCCGCACAGGGCCGCGCAGATGGCAGAGATCCTCGCAGTGTTCATCATCTGTCTCCGTTTGCTCCAGGCAGGCTCAGTTGGACGGGCTGAATGTCATCGCGACGCCGTTCATGCAGTACCGCTTCCCCGTAGGGGCGGGCCCGTCGTCGAACACGTGCCCGATGTGACCCCCACAGCGGCTGCAATGGGCCTCGGTACGCACATCGAGCAGCGAGCGGTCCACCGACGTTCCGATCGCCCCGTCCAGCGGCGCCCAGAAGCTCGGCCAGCCGGTGCCGCTCTCGAACTTCGTTCTCGACGGGTAGAGCGGCAGTGCGCACGCCGCGCACAGGAACGTCCCCTTGCGGTGCTCCTTGTTGAGAGGGCTCGACCACGCCGGCTCCGTGCCGTGCTTGCGGAGGACGTCATACTGGGCTGGCGTCAGTGTGCGCTTCCACTCCGCGTCGGTCTTGGTAATCTCGAAGGTCTCCGTCAGTCCGGCCGCGGAACCGTCGTGCTCACCCGCGAAGACTCGCGACAACATTCCAAAGCCGAGCGCAACAGCGACGGTCGACAACAGATCTCGTCGATTCATGGACATGACCTCCCCATCTTTCTTAACACCGGGAACCGGCGAAATGTTCCCGGGGCGGGCTGGATGGGCTGGCCCCGGCGCTACCTGAACGCTGGCGTCTGGCGCGACATGCCCACGCGGCGGCCTTGGCTGGCCCGGACCGGCGAAGCCACCAGCGTGTCGAGGACGATCGTCCCGGCGCCGTCGTACCTCCCGAAGCTCAGCACTCCGGTCGGGCACTGCTGGACGCAGGCCGAGCATCGCACGCACTCGGGATCCTGCATGGGCAGCCCCTTGTTCGCGAAGTTCATGACGTCGATGCCCTGGTGACAGACGGACGTGCAGACGCTGCACGAGATGCACTTCGACTTCTCGGGGAAAATCCGAAACCGCGAGAACCGCGCGTAGATGTGCATCAGCGCCGCCAACGGGCAGGCGAACCGGCACCAGACGCGCCCGCTGAACCAGAAGTACATCCCGACGCCGATGATGCCGCCGAGGAAGATGTCCACCGACCACGAGTAGTTGAGGAACGGGATGCCTTCAAACAGCGCGTGGTACCAACGTGTCGCCCACGACGTCTCGCCGAGGGCCCAGCCGGCCACTCGCAACCCGAGGATGAGGAATGCGAACACCAGCGCCGCCTGGCCGACCATGTTGACGCGGTTCCACACGGGCCCGTGCGGCATCTTCTGGCGGTGTGCGTCTCCCATGGTCTCGGCGAGCGCTCCGCACGGACACAGCCAGCCGCAGTAGGATCCCTTCCCCCAGCGGAACACGATCGCGGGGATGATCACGAACGTCTGCACGACACTGATCACGAGCCACAGCCACATCGGGCGCTGTGTGAACACGTTGTAGACGTTCAGCGGGAACGCCAGGACGAACCCGTAGGCGCGCCAGTATGCGCGCTCCTGGCCGATGCCCCCGTCGTAGCTCTCGAAGAGGTGATCGGCGACCCGGCGGAGCGGGTGCCCCTGCTCGAAGTACCCGTTGCGGCCGATCCACGGAAGAAGTTCAGGCAGGATGAACAGGGGCAGACACTGCACCACCATCAAGGTGATCGTCTGCCATTTCACGTAGGGCGTCGGCCGCCGGCGGATGCGCCGCACGCCGAACACAACGACCAAGGTGCAGTAGGCCAGCGTGTAGTAGAACGCCGGGTTTCCGAGGCTGATCTTCAGCGAGTAGAGCAGATTCGTCTTCCGGCCGGCCCACTCGCCGATCGGACCGCCGACAGAATCCACCCACTGTGGGACGTTGTACGGAAAGGCGTGATGCACCGCAGCGAGGCGCTGGAGCGGAAACTCTTCGTGACCGCTCTTCCAGTGATAGAGCATCACACAGAACAGAAAGAAGGCAAGGAACGCGACCCAGGTGGCCGCACGCCACTCACCGCGGATCGGGAGACCCGAACGACGGAAGAAGTCCAGCGGCGCGTCACGACCGATCATCGTGAACACGACGTCGTTCAGGATCGTCACCGGTGTCTGTGACGCGTCGAGGACAACCACCTGCCGGGGCTCTACCCGCGCGACCTCGGTCCCCAGCAGGAGGCGCAGGGATCCGTGCGCAGCGTCCCCTGCTTGCGGCGCAATCGTGGCGGTGGTCACTCGTTCGGACGTCGGGTGCTCGACCCGGACCGCCGCCCCGGGATCGCGCTCGAGCCGTTTCAACTTCTCGACATTCTCGGGCTTCGGTCGCGCCAGCTCCTTCCTGCGATACGAGAGCGTGACGTTCGCGCCGGCGGAAGCCAGCGCAATTGCGGTCTCGATTGCCGTGTCGCCGCCGCCGACAACGAGCGCGTTCTTCCCGGCGAATTCCTTCGGGTCGTACAGCCGGTTGTAGACCTTGTCAAGGTTTTCGCCCGGGCACCCGAGCTTCCGGAAGTTGCCGCTGCGGCCGATCGCGATGATCACGCGCCGGGCCCGGGTGATGCGCTGGTCGGCGTGATGGACCAGCAGGTGACCGCCGCTGCGCCCGATGCGATCCACGCGCACGGCCACTGGCTCGACCCCGGCCTGCACCCGCTGGCGCTCCATCTCGGCGACGAGATCCTCCTTGACCGTCGCGCTGAACTGCAGGCCGCCGGCGGGCGTCATGTCAGCCGGGTACGTGTAAATCGGCTTGCCCTTGGGGAAATTGGCGATCGTCGAGAACGTCTGAGTCGCCTCGAACACCGTCGCATGAAGTCCGGCCTTCCTGGCTTCGATCGCCGCGGAGATCCCGGACACTCCGGCGCCGACGATCGCGAGGTCGAGGACGTCTGGGTCGGTGGACTGTTGGAAGTCGGGCTCAGCCATGATGGCCCGAACAGCTCTGGCGCCCGAGTCGGAGGCAAACTTGAGCAGCGGGATCCCCGTGAGGTCGCCGACGATTCGCACACCCGGGATCGAGGTGGATCCGTCCTCCCGCGAATTTGGGAGTCTCTCGACGCTTCCAGCCGGCCACCGGGTGTGCAGCCATCGGGCGTAGGTCGCGATCATGCGGTCTCCACGGCGATGCCGCCCCCGCCGTACACGCTGCAGGCGAAGAGGAGTGCCAACATCACGGCGGCGCCCACGGCCCCGGCGCGACGGGCCGCCAGGGCGAGTAGATGTTCATGTGCCTGATCCCGAGTGCCAGTCTAGCAGTTCGCCGCGCCGAGAACCGTGCGGTCAGTCCGTCTTTCTGGTGTGAGCCCGCGTGGTCGCTCCGAGGCGAACGCGGACGCTCAGGGGCGCAGACTCCGCCCAGGCTCGGATGTGACGGGCGGTGACGCCGGAGGCACTGTCTCGCAAGACCTTCGCCAGGTCCTCAGGCAAATCGACATCATGCCATTCCGGAAGGACCTCCCACTCCAGCCCGAGGCCGGCCGCGCGCTCGATCGTCAAGCGCAGCACCTGGTCTGTGCTCCAGGGCATGCCATGAAACAAGCCTGGCGCGGAACTCGTCAGGCCGATCAGGTAGTACCCACCATCAGTGGCCGGGCCAATCACGATCTGCGCGGCGTGGCTCCGGAGTCGATCAGCCGCCAGCGCAAGATACGAGGCGGGCAGCGTCGGCAGGTCGGAGCCGATGACCAGCGCGGCGCCCCACCCGAGGGTTCGCAGGTCGTCGAAGGCCCCTGACAGACGGTCGCCAAGGTCTCCGTCGCGCTGCGGAAGCAGGTGAAACGGACAAGGCATGAGCCGGCGGAGTTCCTCGGACGACCCGCGCGGCGTGTACAAGATGGCCCGGTTGACGTCCTCGATTCGAGCCACGGTCTCCAGCGTATCGACGAGGAGGGCGCGGCGCAACGATTCACCATCGGACACGCCCAGGGGCTCGAGCAGACGGGTCTTGCCCGCCTCGGATGGCGCGCGCGCCATGACGCCAATGACCACGTCATACCGATCCTTGGGCTTTGTGCGGCCACGCGTGTACTGGCGGCTGGCCTGTCGTTTCTGGTGGTCACCGCCCTTCTTTCGAGCACGCATGTCCACAAATCCTACCTCGGATGGTGCCGACATCCACGTCCGGCCCGTGACCGCTGACCGATGCTCTACAAGTAGTGCCAGTCCGTCAGGTCGCGAACCGAGGTCCCCGGCTTCTTTCGGGTTTGTCTACGGCATCCGTTCGAGGACGGAAACGGCCGCCTCCACCGCTGTCTAAAGCCGGGATTCGAACCCCTACGCTCTTGCGAGCGCCAACCCCTCCAGCCAGGCAGGACGAGGGCAGGCTACAGCCGACCCTGTGTTCAGAGGGTCGGCTGCGCACCCCAGATGCCGACGACGGCGGATTGTGGCCCCTTGTCAGGGAACGGCTTGCAAGTTGTTGCAAGCGAACCGGCCGCGGCTCGACCCGCATGCTATGATCTTCCTTGACATCACACAGCGCGGTGGAAGCCATGCCTGAACTGCTTGACCGTATCACCATCGACCCGGAGATTTGTCACGGGAAGCCGTGTATCCGCGGGCTTCGGTATCCGGTCGAGGTCATCCTCGAACTGCTGAGCGCCGGCGCCACGACCGACGACATCCTGCGCGACTACGAGGATCTCGAGCGAGAGGACGTGCTCGCCGCCCTGGCATTTGCCGCCCGCCTCGTACAGGTCAAGCGCATCCAGCCGCCGGCCGCATGAGGCATGTATAGTTATTTCGACGAAATGCTCGCGGTGCTGCAAGCGGCGGCCACCGCTTTCGGCTTTGTCTACGTGCATCCGTTCGAGGACGGAAACGGCCGCCTCCACCGCTGTCTGATCCATCACGTCCTTACCGAGCGGAAGTTCACGCCGCCGGGGATGGTATTTCCGGTTTCCTCCGTCATGCTCGACCGCATTGACGATTACCACACCACTTTACAGGCTCACTCGGCTCCGCTCATGCCTTTCATCGACTGGCGGCCGACGCCCGAGCGCAACGTCGAGGTGCTGAACGACACGGCCGACTTGTACCGCTACTTCGATTGCACGGACGCGGCCGAATTCCTTTACGCGTGCGTCAGGCGCACCGTCGAGAGCGATCTGCCGCGCGAGATCGGCTATCTTCGCCGCCACGATGAAGCGATCCGCCGCATCATGGACGCCGTTGAAATGCCCGATAGGATTGCCGAGAATCTTGTGATGTTCATTCGTCAGAACAAAGGCACACTGTCGAAGAGGTGCCGCGATGGCGAATTCAGCAAACTCCGCGATGACGAAGTTATTCTGATCGAGCAAATCGTCGGCGATGCCTTCGAGGGCTTTGATGAAGCCTCCGCGCCGATTGGTGGCGAAACCAATTGAGGATCGCCAAATCTTGTTCGCCGCCAGGGCTCATCGAGATGTCCGGAGGCTATCATCGGGCTGTGGATGCGATCAGGAGGCGCAAGCCCGCCCGCAGGCTGGTGCGCGTCCCACCGGCCCACCAGCCTGTGGCCCCACCGGGTGGCTGTAAGTGATTGGGGTTGGAGGTCCGCCTTCGCCCTCCGGGCTACGGCGTGACAGCCTTCATGGCTTGCCAAGCCGTAGCGCGCGCCCATCGGTGGGGCAAGCGAGCGAAGGCTGGTGCGGAAGTGAGATTTGTTTTGGTGCGGAAGAGGGGATTCGAACCCCTACGCTCTTGCGAGCGCCAGCCCCTCAAGCTGGTGCGTCTGCCAGTTTCGCCACTTCCGCGTAGGAGGGACTCGATGTCGCTAACTTGACAACAACCCGGACTGTCGTCCATAGCGTGAGGCAAGTATATGGCAAAAGCAGA
>JANYLG010000025.1 GCA_025363775.1 Acidobacteriota bacterium
GCTGTGGCACCACACCGATGCGCGCCAGTTGCTCGTGCCCAAGGCGGCGGGTTGGCACGCCGAACGTGCGTGCCTGGCCGCGCGTCGGCAACTGGAGGCCGACGATGTGCCGGAGCAGGGTCGTCTTGCCACTGGCGTTCCGGCCGATCAGCCCGATCATGGATGGTCCCGAGAGGGCGATCGACACGTCGCGGAGTGCGGTCACCTCGCCGAATTCCTTCGTGAGCCCCGAGGTCTCGACGATCAGCTCGCCCATGTTGGTCACTTCTCGTCTTCGTCGACCAGGCGGCGGAGCGTCTCTCCGGCCTGTTCGCCGCTGATACCAAGCTGTCGTGCCACCGACGCCAGGGGGCGAAGCGCCCTGGTGAGCTGCGCCTCGCGTGCCGCCGCGCTCGTCGCTCCCGACCGCGCCCGAACCACCAGTGACAGGCCCGGCCGCCGCTCGAGGACGCCCTCGTCCTCGAGGAACGCGTAGGCGCGGCTGATGGTCATGGGGTTCAGGCCGAGTTCGGCCGACAGCGCCCGCGTGGAAGGGATCTCGTCTCCGGACCGCAGGCGACCACCGGCAACCTGGAGGCGAATCTGATCCACCAGTTGACGGTAGGCGGGGACGCCGCTGTGCAGGTCGATCGCGATCAGCACGGGCGTCGTCTGCCGTGGGTCCCGAACGTCATGGCAGAGGCAGTGTAGATCCGGATGGTGTATTAGTCAAGTAATACACCTGCGGTGGCGCTCGGTTCATCCTTCGAGCGCGATCTTCACGATGACCTTCCGGACCTCACCCGGGACGCCGGCGTCGATTCCGGGCATGTGGGCGTCGCCGGGCCACACGATGATGAACTGTCCGGCCGACAGCGTGAGGAAGTCCCCGGGTCCCGATAGCCAGGTGATGTCCTTCTCCGGGTCGTACTCTCCGGCCTGCAACCGGTCGAGCGGCGAGCAGCCGAAGCGTTCCACCCCGGACACGATGTACTGGAGATCGAGGTAGCGGCGATGCGCTTCCCACTTCCCCTGGGATGGAGGCTTGGGCACGTAGTCGCTGACCAGCGCGAACAGCGCCTCCCCGTCCAGCTCGTGCCTCCCGGCTGCCAGGCCCTTCAGGTCGGT
The DNA here is from genome assembly GCA_025363775.1 of Acidobacteriota bacterium. GTDB lineage: Bacteria > Acidobacteriota > Vicinamibacteria > Vicinamibacterales > Fen-181 > FEN-299. The sequence goes on from JANYLG010000025.1 coordinate 1,108, forward strand.
ATCAGCCAGGAACTTCAGGCCGCGCGCGATGCGCGGACCGAGGGCGGCGTAGATGCCGGCGTTAGCGAGCACGTCAGTCACCATCCTGTTCCTCCTCTCATTTCTCCCATTTCGCGGCGAGCGCCGCGTAGAACTCTTTCAACACCGCGAACGCCTTCTTCCGCTCTCCGCGGTCCGACACCAGTCCCTTGCGGTTGTAGTTGTCCTGGATTCCCGGCAACACCCGCCTGGGCGAGCGGAAGTCGTTGAGGATCCACGGGCTCGTGCCGCGGAGGAAATCGATTTTCTGCAGCATCACGATCTGGTGACGGTAGATGTTCTCCTGGTATTCCTCGGTCCAGCGCGCGTCGGCGCTGCCGTGCAGGCCCGCGCGGGCATCTCCGCCAAACTCGCTCATCACGAGCGGCTTGTCGTAGACGGTCTTCCAGGAAATCACGTCCGCGTCCTCGGGGGTCCGCTCGTACCAGCCGACGTATTCGTTACACCCCAGGACGTCGAGTTCCTTGCCGAGCGGGTCGTCAATCATCTTCACGTTCGGTTCGGCATAGTGTGTTTCGAGCGCAGCCGTGACCGGCCGGCTCGGGTCGAGCTCGTGCGCTGTTCTCACGAGCGCAGTCATGAACGTCAGGCGAGCGGGGATCACCGGCGTCTCGTTGCCCACGGACCAGAGCACCACAGACGCTCGGTTCTTGTCGCGCCGGATCATCTCGGCCAGTTGTCGCTTCGCGTTGGCGAGCGTCGCCGGGTTCTCCCAGTCGATCGTCCAGTAGACGGGGATTTCGGACCAGAGGAAGAGCCCCGTTCGATCGGCGACGCGCGACATGTTGCGGTTGTGCGGGTAGTGCGCGAGCCGCGCGAAATTTCCGTTCAGCTCCTGCACCCACCCGAGCAGCGTTGTCGCGTCGGCCTCGCTGTGCGCGCGGCCGGGCCGCGCGGGCGCCTCCTCGTGCATGCAGATGCCGCGCAGAAAGACCGACGTGCCGTTCACGAGGATGTCGCGCCCCCGCACCTCGATCGTGCGGAAGCCAATCGTGTCGCGAACCACCTCGCCGCCGGCCTCCAGTTCCACGTCGTACAACTTCGGCTGCCCGGGCGACCACAACTTCAGCCCCGGCGCCGTGAAGTGAATCGCGCCACGCCCGCCCGCGTCAGGCTGCACCTTCTGCTCGAGCTTCAACTCGGGAATGCGGACGGTGACCGGGAGAGTTCCGCCGCTCACCTGCACCCAGCCATCGACGACGCCGCTGGCGCCCTTCGGGGCCTGGAGGAAGTAGTCCTCGAGAAAGGCGTTCGGCACTTCGACCAGCTCCACGTCACGCGTCAGGCCGCCGTAGTTCCACCAGTCGGTCATGTCGGTGGGCACCGCATCGCGCCGCCGCTGGTTGTTCACGTAGATGACGACGAAGTTGTCGCCGTCCTTCACCTGGCTGGTCACCTCGCAGTTGAAGGACGTGAATCCGCCCTCGTGCTCGCACGCCGGCGCGCCGTTCACGTACAGTCGCGACAGGTAGTTCGCCGCGCCGACGTACAGGAATACGCGCGAACCCGCGGGTTTGCGATAGGTGAAGGCGCGCTGGTACCAGACTGTGCCTTCGTAGTAGAACAGCTCCTTCTTCTGGCTGTTCCAGTCGCCCGGCACCTGGATCGTGTCCGACTTGTCGAAGTCGTACTCCACCAGGTCACGCGGAGTCTTCGGCTTCTCATTCTGGAAGAAGCCGTCCTTGCGCGGCTGGTGGCGGTAATCGTAGTAGCCGTTGTCGTAGGGATCGACGATGTAGTGCCACGTGCCGTTGAGGCTGATGGTCTTGCGATGCTCGACGTTTGCGATCAGGCCCGACGGCTGGGACGTTGTCGGCGTGTCCGCCGCGCGACCGGCGGAGGACAGGAAGACCGGCACGGCGAGAAGGACAAGTGCGAACATGCGACGCATATGCTTCCTCCAGCCTCTAGACCCGAGGCTCACTCGAGTTGACGTTCCGGGCGGCTGGGGGGCCCCCGCCCGGCGCCACCCGCCATTTTAGGGCATCACAATGGGCCCAACAGTTCTTCTACAACTCAAGTGAGCCCCGAGATAGTCACGTCATCGGGCCCGGACGATGATGGCATCGCTCACTTTGCGGGGGCCGGTGGCGTCCGACGGGTGATTGACCACCCCGCCCCGCACCACCATCGTCGTCGATCCTCCGCCATCGAGATTGAGCGCGTCAACGAGACCGACACGCGTGACGAGATTCTGCAGTTCCGCGAAGCTCATGCCGAGGCTGAGTACCTTGTTGCGGCCGTCCACGGTGATCATCTAGATGCGCCCGTCGCCCGAAGTGCCGATCACCGTGCGTGGGTGACGCTCGGTGGCGTTGATGGCGGCCGTCGCCTCGGATCGACGCGCCATGTCCGGCACGGTCTCCAACCCGAGCACCGTGTCTTGCGCGAGGACCAGCCTGAGATCCACGCGGCCGGGATTGAGACGAAGCAGTTGCACCGCGACGACGCCCGGCGGCGAGAGCAGCGCCTGGTCTGAGAGTCGGTACAGCTCGACGCCTGGCGCGATGATCTCCGGCTGGCCGAGCGAGGAGAGGTCGGGAGGGGCAGCGCAAAGGACCGCGATCGCGGCAAAGAGAGCCAGCACGACCGAGACGAGCCTTTGCCGCCTGCCTGCCCTCTGTCCCATCCCGCCGTTCATGACACCGCCTCCGGGGCCGCCGCCGTTCTCTGTGCACGCGCACGTGGAAGACGCTGGACCGGGATGCTACCGCGGATTCACTTCTTCGGGAATCCAATCGTCTGCGCGAGGATGATCTTCTGATCGGCGCGCAAGTTCAGGACCTTCGCGAGGGCGGTGCGGTCGATCAGCCCGCGCACGACGACGGCGAGTCCTTCCGAGGCGCAGAACAGGTAGGCGTTCTCGGCGACGCAGCCGGCATCCGCCGGCGGGAAGAGCTCTCGCTCTTCCGGAGGAGCCTGGCCTGTCCGCGCGTAGTCCGCCACGTACACGAGATTCACAGGTGCCGTGGCCACATACGCCTGCGTCCCCGTGACCGCGCGATGGTCCCCCGCAACGACCGGTTTCAGCGCGTGACTCTTCGCATCGTAAAGGTAGGCGCCCTCCGGTAGCACGACATAGATGTCGATCTCCTGCCAGTTGCGGGCCGACGGAGCCGTGCGCCGCCCGTCGGGACGATTGACGCCAAACGCGGCCCACAGCAGGTTTGACAGCACCTGTTGCGGAAGCGCGTCAGGGCTGAAGACGCGGGCCGACTGGCGCGACTTCAGGACGTCCATCAGCGGCTTGCCACCTTCGGTTCGGGGCGCGGGGAGCTGAACCGGTTTCAGGTTTTGCGCCGCGGCGACGCAGGGCACGAGCGACATGACGATAACGGCAGCGGTCGCGGCGAACGAACGGTATGTCAAGCACATGAATCCCTCCGTGGGCGAATACTACCCGCAATTCGACTCCGGTGCAGTTACCAGTGGTCGTCATCGTCGGCCCGGGCGAGATGACGAAGGCCCGCGATGACCTCTCGCAGATCAACATGAAGCTGCTGCGCGCAGCCCTCGACGAAGGCCTTGGCCGCGGCTACGAATACCAGGACTACGTCCGCTGGGTCGGTGAAACCGAGAGGAACTTCTTCGCGGTGATGCGGTGCCGGTCGATTGAGCCGAATCCAAGCGCCCAGCGTGCGGCGCTCGGCGCCGACCGGGTGACCACTCGCGCGGCCATGCTCCGATACGTCACGCTGGTCGACGGCGAGAAGGAGTTGCTCGATGTCGCGCTTTCCGCTGGACCCCCACGTCAAAGGCCGACCGCTACGCTCGTCACGAACGGCCCAGCCAGCGCAAAACAGTTGTGTCCAGGTAGACGAGCATCGGCGACACCCACGCCATGCTTCTCGGCGAGTTCTCAGAGAAGATCTCCCGAGAATCAGGACAGTGCCGCAACCCGCTCGGGTGCTGCACCACGCGCGTCGACAGAAGCGCATGGTTCGACCGTCAACGTCCATGTCAAGCGGGTCTGCGGCCCAAGCGTTCGGAGATCCAGACCTTGATGATGGACTGGCGGGTCACACCCAGCCGGCCGGCCTCTTTGTCCAGGCTGTGGATCATCCACGTCGGGAAGTCGACATTCACGCGCTTGGGCGTCTGGTTGGTCCTCTTCGCGCAGGATACGTCGAGAAACTCGGAAATGTCGCCCCCGGCGTCAAACAGTTTGTCCAGTGCTTTAGCTTTCATACAACGCTCTCTCCTGACCTCGCGATCGCCGGACAGAGATGATGCGAATGCGCACCTGCCGGCATGTGATGATCGCCGACCAGTGCTTCCCGCCGATTCGCCCCACGACGAGCGTCCGGGGCTCATCGTCGAGCTCGAGCGGAATCTCTAGCAGATCGGGATCATCCCAAAGGGCTTGAGCCTCAATGAAGTCGATGCCGTGTTTCGTCTTATTGAGTTGGCTCTTTCGTTCGTCGAATTCAAAGTCCATGCTGGTATGAATACTATACCGTAAATATACATTCTGGTGCACGGGATGGTGGTGGACGGGATGGTGGTGGAACGATACATCGCTGTTCCTGCTGATCTTGAACGGCTTCTTGTTGGTGGTCGGATGCCTGATGGACATCTTCTCGGCGATCTTCGTGGTCGTGCCGCTCATCCTGCCCGTCGCGGCCGCCTTCCAGATCGATCCGCTCCATCTGGGCGCGATCTTCCTGATCAACCTCGAACTCGGCTACCTGACGCCGCCAGTCGGGATGAACCTGTTTCTGGCCTCATACCGGTTCAACAAGCCCATGCCCCAGATCACGCGCGCCGTGCTGCCGTTCATGTTGGTGCAGCTCGCGGCGGTGTTGCTCGTCACCTTTGTCCCGTGGCTGAGCGCGGGTTTCGCGCACTGGTGGGCGCAGTGAGGCGGGCCTGAAGGCGCGACGCGGGACAGTGAACCGCAGGGCCGCCGCGCTGCTTCTGCCAGCCTGGCCGCGACCCCTGTCGCCGTCGCTGCAACAACTGGGTCGCGCTGCCGGCGCTCATTCCAAAGTCTCCCGCCAGAATTGCGCCCCGATTCCGGCTTTGCGTAGGCTCCTCTCGACCCGGCATCGACCGTGCAGGACGATGTACAATGCGGGCCGTGCCGAGGGTGCCGCCGTTCGAGCGTCCGGCGACCTACGAGGATCTCGTCAAGCTGCCCGACCACCTGGTGGCGGAGATCATCGACGGGGAACTGCACGCCTCGCCGCGGCCGGCGCCGCGTCATGCGGTCGCGTACGCCAGGGCGACGGGTCTGCTGGGATCGGCATTCGACTCTGGCCGAACCGGTCCGGGGGGATGGTGGATCCTGGCCGAGCCTGAACTGCATCTCGGACGGGACGTGCTGGTGCCCGATCTTGCCGGCTGGCGCCGCACGCGAATGCCGCGTGTCCCCGAGACCGCCTACTTCCCGTTGGCTCCCGACTGGATCTGCGAGGTCCTCTCCCCATCGACCGCTTCGCTCGACCGCACAAAGAAGCTCGCGATCTACGCGCGCGAAGGTGTCGGCCACGCCTGGTTGATCGATCCGATCGCCCGCACGCTCGAGATCCTGCGCCTCGAGGCGGGCCGGTGGACCATCATCGTGACCCACGCCGGCGAGGCGGCGGTTCGCACCGAGCCCTTCGACGCCATCGAATTCACCCTCGGGGAATTCTGGGCCGATTGAGCGGCTCTGCGTGAGCGCCAGCCCGGATGCCGTCCTTGGCACCAGCAAGGAGGACGTCCCCGTGCGATCCACAATCCAGTTGATTGTCGCGTCCGTGCTGATCGGGGTCGCATAGGTTCTTCTTCGGCCGCCGTCGGGTGGATCGCGCTGCTAGCCCGCCTTGCGACGGACCGTCGATTTGCGCCCGGTCCGCACTCGCGTCGGCAGCGCCGCGATCACCGAACGAAGCAGCTCGTTCACTGACTCTGAAGTGGTGAATACCGCCGCGACATCCGGATCCAGGACGACGGTCACGGTCTCCTTGCCCATTCGTTCGGCGAATCGGTTCGAACGGCTTTGCCCGTAGTCGAAGCGGTACTCCGCCTGCATTTCCCGACCGGTTGTCGCGGGCGCGCTACTTCGAGTTCTGCTCATAGTCCTGTTGCTCGCGCTTGGTCGCGCGCCTTGCGCTGATGATCCGCACGCGTCCCTCGCGTTCGGTGAAGGACACCACGAATAGTCGGCGATTGCCCGAATGGCCGATGATCAGTTCGCGCGGTTCGTTGCTGGAGTGAGGCGGGTCGGCGAAGATGCGGGCCAGTGGATCGCGAAAGACCGTGAGCGCTTCCTCGAACGTCACGAAGTGCTTCATGGCGTTGCCCCTCGCCTTCGACGCGTCCCACTCGAACTCAACGCTCATGCTGTCCCGTCAAGCCTACCACGAAGGCCCGGGCATCCTTCGGTCGGGCTCACGATCATGCATCAGACGATGGTGACTATTCAGGCAGGCAGAATTCAGGAGTCAGTGTTGTCCGCCGAACCGGAACACGACCCCGGCCGAGATCACCAGTTCACGTGAACTCGGTGACGCGGAAGGCGTTCAACCGGCTGATGGTCGCCACGACAAGAAGCAGCCCCTCCGGGCTGGGGTCAGATCAGTCATTCCGCCCGCATCACCGTCACCTGGTCCACCTTCGTCGCCTGCCGGGCAGGCAGATAGCTGGCCACGAGCGTCGACGCGATCAGCAGCAGGGACACGCCGGCGAGCACCGTCAGATTCACGGGACGCACGCCGTAGAGCAGACTCGCCCAGACCCGGTTCGACGCCAGCGCTGCCACAAGCCCAATCGCCACACCCACGAGCGACAGCTTCATCCCTTGCCCCACCACGAGCCGGAGCACGTCGCTCGTGCCCGCGCCCATCGCCACGCGGATGCCGAACTCGTGCCTGCGCTGCGAGGCCCAATAGCTCGTCACGCCGTAGAGCCCGATCGCGGCGAGGAGCAGCGCCAGCAGCCCGGACCCGCCCACCACCGCGCCGGCCAGCCGCTCGAAGAAGCGACCGCCGGCGATCTCCCTGTCCAATGTCCGCGGATTGAACAGCGGGAGATTCACGTCCAAGGCCACGGCCTCGCGCTGAACGGCGGAGACGAACGCCAGAGGGCTGACCGAGGTTCTGACGTGGAGCACGTGCCTGGAGCCGGCCCACGGATCCCGCTGGAAGAGCGGCTCGTAGAGGAAAGGCCGAGGCCCGTCCGGGGTCGGCCGATCGCTGGCCACGCCAACGACCTCGCGACCGGAGCGTTCGCCGTCGATCCACAGCAGTTGGCCGAGAGGAATCGCGCCGAGCCAGAGCCTGCGCGCGAGCGTTTCGTTGACGATCACGACCGGCCCCGCGCCCTCGTGGTCCCGATCGGAGAAGTCCCGCCCGCGGACGAGCCCCGCGCCCATGGTCCGGAAGAAGCCAGGCAGCCAGCGCCACGTGCGGCTGTCGATCGACGCCAGCGCTCCGGGATCGGCGACGGCGAACATCGCCAGCGGCACCCAGATGTCGTACGCTTCCGACGTCGTGTGCCCCCGAAAGCCAGGGGACGCGACGCCGACAACGGTGAAGCGCCGCCCGTTCAGGGTCACCGGCTTCCCCACGAGATCGGGATTTGCGTCGAACAGACCGTGCCACAATCGGTCACTGATCACGGCCACGGGATCCCCCTGAGCGTGTCGCTCCTCTTCGGGGAGAAAGATGCGGCCACGGACCGCGCTGGCGCCGAGGACAGCGAAGTAGTCGCTCGACACCAGAGCAGCCTGCACTCGACGCGTCTCGCTTCCGCGACCGACGTCGAGCACGGTGGTACGGTAGGCCATCAGCCCGGAGAACACGTGGTTCAGGTCCCGCAGATCCGCGTAGTCCGGATAGGTCATCTCTCCGACGAGTTTCTCCCCTCGGGTGCCGCGAACATCCACCAACCTGTCGGGGTCGCTCACGCCAGGCGGGGGCCGAAGGAAGTAGGCGTCTACGAGGTTGAAGATCGCGGCGCTCGCGCCGATGCCGAGCGTCAGGATGAGCATCACGGACACGCTGAAGGCAGGGCTGTGGAGCAGCCCGGGCGAGAGGTTACCGCGGTGTGTCCGAGACTGTCCCTGGGACCAGCCAGACAACTGGATCTTCCCGCTGCGGTCCTGGCCCTTGCGGGCCGCCTTCACGTTGGTCACCATGCCGGTGACCACGCTCTGGCTTGAAGAAACGGGTGCTCATGGATACTGGGCCTCTCGTGGCCAGCCTCAACCGCCGGGATCGCTTCCACCTCTGGGCCAAGGCACGGTTGAGCGAACTCGAGCCGCCGATCTCCACCTGTGAACCGGTGCTGGCGGAAGCCTGCTTCCTCTTGCGCCTGAAGGCGCGACGCGGGACAGTGAACCGCAGGGCCGCCGCGCTGTTGCTGCCAGCCTGGCCACGGCCCCTGTCGCAGTCGCTGCAACAACCGGGTCGCGCTGCCGGCGCCCATTCCAGAGTCTCCCGGCAGAATCACGCTACGATTCCGGCGTTGCGTTGGCTTCTCCTCGACCGTCTTCACGCTCAAGCCCACGGACCCGAAACAGCCGGACCGCGTGGAGCGGGCGCTCGACGTCCCGTTGCAGTCGCGATTGGACAGACGGCGACCGTGCCGCTATCGCCGCCTGCGGCCCTCGCAGACTCTGCGATCGTCGGTCAACCAAAGACGCGCAATGTCTGCGGGTTCTCGAGGGCCCGGTCGCTCTCCAACTTCGCTATAATGCCAGGATTCACTCAGATGTGTGGAGCGGACTGATCACATGGCCAAGAAGCACACTGCACCCCAACGTCGGTATCGCGCAGACCTGTCGGACACGCCCGAGTGGCTCAAGAAGAAGACGTGCCCGAACCGGGACAAGTACATGTCGGGCAAGCGGGTGCTGCCGAAGAACCTGACCGGCAAGGAGAAGCTCGAGGACATCGTGGACGACGCCTTTCTGGCGTACAACTCGGGGCGACTCCGCGAGGCGTGCCAGTTGTTCTCGGGGAAGATGCTCGAGGCGGACGTCACGATCGGCATGAGCCTGTCGGGCGCGCTGACGCCCGCGGGGCTTGGCTGCTCGTCGATCGTGCCGCTCATCAAGGCCGGCTTCGTGGACTGGATCGTCTCCACGGGCGCGATTCTCTATCACGATTTGCACTTCGCCTTGAACTACCCGATCCGGATGGGCAGCTTCAAGATGGACGACACACAGCTTCGCGACAACGACATCGTCCGCGTCTACGATGTACTGATGGGCTACAGCGACTGCCTGATGGCCACCGACGACACGTTGCGCGGCATCCTGACCCTGCCCGCGTTCCAGAAGGAAATGGGCACCGCGGAATTGCACAACCTGCTCGGCAAGTACGCCGCGGAATGGGAGCGCAAGGCGGGGTTGAAGGATGTGTCGGTGCTCGCCGCCGCGTATCGCGCCGGCGTGCCCTGCTACACGTCGTCACCGGGCGACTCGACCATCGGCATGAACGTGGCGGGCGTGGAGCTGCGCGGCAACAAGCTGCGGCTGAACCCGTCGACCGACGTCAACGAGACGACGGCGTTCGTCCTGGCGGCGAAGCGGTCGGGCGGGAAGAGCGCGGTGGTGCTGTGGGGGGGCGGCAGCCCGAAGAACTTCATGCTGCAGACCGAGCCGCAGATCCAGGAAGTGCTGCGCATCAAGGAGTTCGGGCAGGACTACTTCCTCCAGGTCACCGACGCGCGGCCCGACACGGGTGGGTTGAGCGGCGCGACGCCGAGCGAAGCGGTGAGCTGGGGCAAGGTCGATCCGGATCGGCTGCCCGACGCCGTCGTCTGCTACACCGATACGACGATCGCGATGCCGATTCTCACCCATTACGCGCTGGCCACGCACAAGAGGCGGAAGCTGCGTCGGCTGTACGACGCGCGCCCGGTCATGGTGAAGGCGCTGACGAAGGAATACTTCAAGGGCAACAAGGTGAAGATGCTCGACGGTTCCGAGCCGGTGTTCTAGCGGTCCTGACCATGTCCTCCAAGATCCATCCCAAGCAGCTTCAGGCCCTCGCGGCCGAGCACGGCACGCCGCTGGTGGTCGTGGACCACGATGCCATTCGGCAGAACTACGCCACCTTCAAGCGGTACCTGCCGCGCGTGCAGGCGTACTATGCGGTCAAGGCGAATCCGGCGCCTGAAATCGTGCAGACGCTTTACAAGGCCGGCGCGAGCTTCGACGTGGCGTCGTTCCCGGAGTTCATGCTCGTGTACGAGCTGATTCGCCGGCGCCCGGCGCGGGAACGCCAGGAATTCGTGTGGGACAAGATCGTCTACGCGAACCCGGTGAAGGCCAAGGAGACGCTCGAGGAGCTCAACAAGTACAAGCCGCTGGTGACGTTCGACAACCGCACGGAAATTGGGAAGGTGCAGGAGCACGCGCCGACCGCGGGTCTTCTCGTGCGGATTCGCGTGCCGAACACCGGCTCGATGGTGGAGCTGTCATCGAAGTTCGGTTGCGAGCCCGGCGAGGCGGTGGCTCTCATCGAGGAGGCGCGCGACGCGGGTCTCGTGGTGGAGGGGTTGAGCTTTCACGTCGGCAGCCAGTGCACGAACTTCGAGAACTTCGTGCAGGCGCTGAACATGTCGGCGGCCGTGATGGAGGAGGCGAAGTCGCGTGGGTTCGAGCTGAAGATCCTCGATATCGGCGGCGGCTTCCCCGTGCGCTACAACCGGCACGTGGCGCCGTTCAGCCTGCTGGCGAAGAAGATCAACACGGAGATCGATCGGCTGTTCCCGAAAGAGATGGAGATCATCGCCGAGCCCGGCCGCTTCTTCGTGGCCACGGCGGTCACATCAATCGCGACGGTCATCGGCAAGGCCGTGCGCGACGGGAAGACCTGCTACTACATCGACGACAGCGTCTACCACACCTTCTCGGGCATCATCTTCGACCACTGCCCGTACCACGTCAAGTCGTTCAGGAAGGGGGAGACGGAGGTGTGCGCGGTGTTTGGGCAAACGTGCGACGGGCTCGACACAATCTCGCAGTCAGAGGTGCTGCCCGACCTGCGGCTCGACGACCTCGTGTACTCGGAGGACATCGGGGCCTACAGCAACGCCTCAGCGACCTGGTTCAACGGGTTCCCGCCCGCAAAGGTCGTGCACATCAACCAATAGGACCGGAGTGTCGTCCTCGGGCAGTCCCCTTCCGCGCTATGTCTCGAGGACCTCGGATACCCTCGAAATGCGGTCCTTCTGAATCAGGTACTGCCGCTCGCCTGAGTGCAGCAGCAGAAAGGCCTCCGGACGATTCAGGTAATCGGCTAGCCGGCGCTGGTCCTGCGGCATGTCAATCACGACCTCGCCCTCGAGGCGCTCGTGTCCCGTTTCGATGAACACGCGGAGGACCACCGACGCCGATTCCCATGACGGCTCGTCCTCGCGTCGCGCTGTGGGCACGCACAGGGACAGCACCTGTCGCTTGTTGACGAGAATCGCCGAGGGCGCCTGGTGCAGCCGAAGCGGGAAGAACAGCGGCGGGCCGTTGATCCATTCCTGCGGCAGCATCGGGCCCGCCCGCACGGCGGACACCGTGGGCATGTAGACGGTGCCTTCGAGGATCGTGCCGTCCACGAGGCTGACTTCCGCCTCGATCTGAACCGTGGGAACTCTGAGATCGTACATATCTGTTCGTTCCGGGGACACCCGTGTTATCGGCAGATGCCCGTCCGCGAAAAAGGGGTGATTGGGGGTCCGACCATCTTTTTCTTGCCGCTATTCGCTTTCGGGACGCCGTGTGCCCCGCCCGGACAGCCATCAGCCACAACGTTCGAGGCTGAGGCGCCAGGGGTTTCAGATTCCAGGGGGCCGGCAGAGACGTGCTTCAACCGTGACGATCTCACCCCTGGACGATGTCCAGGCGGCACGATTCTCGCTTCGGGCTGATAGTCTCATGCGCGAAGTCTTCGACGTCGGGGAACCCGGCCGACTCCTTTGGCTCCGGCTCGGCTGGGTTATGCCGGAATGAGGTACTCCACATGTGGAACGATATCCGGTTCGCGTTGCGTACTCTCCAGCGCGCCCCGATGTTCGCGGGAATCGCGGTGCTCTCGCTCGCGCTCGGCATCGGCGCCAACACCGCCATCTTCTCCCTTCTCGACCAGGTACTCGTCCGCAGTCTTCGCGTCGCCGACCCACATCGACTCGTGGCCTTCCACCTGTCCGACGGGTTTCCCGGCTGGGCGCACTCCGACAACAACGAATCGGTCTTCTCGTACCCGCTCTACAAGGATCTGCGGGATCGGACTCAGGTCTTCGACGGCGTGATTGCCCGGGCGTCAGCCCCGGTGAGCGTGTCGGACGGGGGCACCAGCGAACGTGCGCGGGCGGAACTCGTGTCCGGGAACCTGTTTCAGGTGCTCGGCGTCAATCCGGTTCTCGGCCGCGCGATCGCTCCCTCGGACGATACGGCTCCTGGCGCAAACCCCGTCGTGATGCTCAGCAACGCCTACTGGAAGAAGCGGTTTGGCGCGAGTCCGGCCGTCTTGGGCCGGAAGATTCTGGTGAATGCTCATCCGATGGTGGTCATCGGGGTCGTGCCGCCGACATTTCGCGGGATGATCGTCGGCAACGTACCCGATCTGTTCGTGCCCATCGCGATGAAGCGCGAGATCACGCCGACCTGGTTTGCCCTCGATGACCGGCGGACGTCGTGGCTGACCATCCTGGGCCGGCTGAAGCCAGGCGTCTCGGCCGAGCAGGCGCGGGCGAAAACGAGCGGTCTGTTCAATGGCCTTCTCGACGACCTGCTGAGTGAACTGAAGCGGCCTCGGGAGAGTCGCCAGGGGCAGATGCTCGCCGGAATCCGTCTCGATCTCCTGCCCGCCGCCCAGGGCGTGAACGAGTTGAAGCGTGATTTCGAGAGCGCGCTGGTCGCGTTGATGGGGATGGTCGGCCTCGTGCTGCTCATCGCCTGCGCCAACGTGGCCGGACTGGTGACCGCCCGGGCCGCCAGCCGGCAGAAGGAGATCGCGGTTCGCCTGGCGCTCGGCGCGAAACGCCGGGACCTCGCGCGCCAGTTGCTCGTCGAGAGCGTCCTGCTCGCCCTGGCCGGCGGCTTCGTTGGCCTGCTGCTCGCGACCTGGACGATCGATGGCCTGCTGTCGGTGATGGGGCCGGACATGGAAGGAACGGTGAGCAGCGGCCTTGATCCCCGCCTGATCCTCTTCACCCTCGGGTTGTCGGTCGGCGCGGGGTTGCTCTTTGGCCTCGTACCCGCGATGCAGGCAACGAGGCCGCGCGTGGCCGACGTCCTCAAGGACCAGGCCGCCACCGTCGCGTCCGGCACGGGCCAGGCGCGGTTCAGGCGAGCGCTGGTCGTCGCGCAGGTGGCGCTGTCGCTGCTGTTGCTCGTGGCCGCCGGCCTGTTCGGCCGCAGCGTCGCGAATCTGATGCGGGTCGATCCCGGTTTCCGCACGAGCCACGTGATGACGTTCGCCGTCGATCCGACGCTCCAGGGCTACCCGGCCGCCCGCGTGTACGACTTCTATCGTGAGTTGCAGCAGCGGCTCCGCAGCCTGCCAGGCGTCGAGGCGGTGGGGGCGGTCAACCCGGGACCGTTCACCAATTCCGACCGGAGCGGCAACTTCACCATCGAGGGCTACCAGGCGAAAGACGCCGACGATGCGCGTGCGTCCGTCGCCATGGCGGGCAGCGACTACTTCAAGGCGCTGCGCATCCCGGTCAGCCCGGGACGCGAACTCGACGACCAGGACGTCCAGGGCGGTCGGAGCGTTGCGATCGTCAACGAGGCATTTGTCCGCAAGTACTCGCAGGGACGTCCGATGCTCGGGCGCCATCTCGCCCGGGGCGCGGGCGACGGCGTGGTCGCGGACCACGAGATCGTCGGCATCGTCGGGGACTTCAAGCACGGGGACCTCCGCGAGCAGGTCCGTCCGACCGTGTTCTTTCCCTATCCGCAGAGCGAACGCCCGGAGAGCCTGACGTTCTACATCCGATCGGCACGGTCCGATTCGGAGGTCGCGGGGGCGGTGCGCCGGATCGTGCGGGAACTCGACCAGAATCTGCCCGTCTTCGACGTGCAACGGATGAGCGCGTTCATCGACGCGGCGACGACGACCGAGCGGTTGATCGCGATCCTCTCGGCCGCCTTCGGCGTGCTCGCCACGCTGCTCGCCGCCGTCGGCCTCTATGGCGTCATCGCCTACATCGTGCTGCGGCGAACCCCGGAAATAGGCGTGCGCATGGCGCTCGGCGCGCGGCCCGGCGAGGTCCTGGGACTCGTGATGCGCGAGGTGGGGCTGCTGCTGGCGGCCGGCCTCGCGATCGGCTTGCCAGCGGCCCTCGTCGCGGGCCGGTTCGTGGAGTCGCAGCTCTTCGGTCTGGGTGCGCGGGACCCGATGGTCTTTCTGGCAGCGCTGGTTGGCCTTGGTGCGGTGGGATTGACAGCCGGCCTGATCCCGGCGCTGCGCGCCGCGACACTCGACCCGATTCGGGCGTTGCGCCACGAGTAACCTCGATGGAGCAGTCCAGCTTGTGCCTTGCGGCTGGCGACCTGCGGCCTTGCTTCAGCCGTCAGCCTTCATCCTTGTCTTCATCGCTCTGCGTTCGCGCGCACGATCCTGATTCCGTAGACCGCCGCGAGTTCGTTGCCGCCCGTTGCCTGGAACCGCACCGTCACCTTCGGCTTGCCTTTCACCAGATCCGCTGGCAGGGGGTATTTCAGGTCGAAGAAGCCGACGTTCTTCTCGGGGCTCCTCCGGTCCACGGCCTGCGAGGCCAGCTTCGCGCCGTCGATCAGGATGTCGAACGTGCGGTTCGCCCGTTCGTCTCCCGCGTAGGTCACGATGAGGATCATCGGCTGCGCCGGATCCTCGGGCACGTCCATCGAGAACCAGCCGGTGCCGCGGCGGCCGTAGCGGCCGTTCACCTGCGTCGGCGATGCGCTCTCGCCCTGATAGTTCGCGTCACGCTCCGCCTGCATCTGCCCCGGCTGTGCGAAACCCAGCGTCGCCGCCTCGAGCTTGCGCTGCTTCTCCTGCGCGGCCCGGATCATCGCGGCGCGGGCCTCCCACTCGGCGGGCGTGTAGAGATCCCAGTAGGCCGCGTAGGTGCGGCGGTGCAGTGCGTAGAAGGGAACGAAGTCCACGTCACGGTCGCGGCCCACACCTTCCGTACGGAAGCGTCCCGGCTTGCCCGCGACCGGCTTCAGCCAGCTGGTCACGGGCTGGCCGGCCGCGATGAACGACGGAACCGTGGGCGGCGTCGATGGCGACGCGCTCTCACTACGCCCGCCGCGCGGCTGGATCGGGCCGAGATCGCCGGCGAGCACCAGCGGTCCCCACATCAGCGCGACGCGATTGGCGTTGTCGGGAAGCGGCTCGACGCGAAGCGTCTTGGGCAGGACGATCTCCACCGTATCACCCGTCTTCCAGGTGCGGTTCACTTCCACGTAGCTGCCGGCCGCGGGCAGCGACTTGACCGCCGCACCGTTCACCTTGACCGAGAACCCGTCGCCCGCCCAGTAGGGACGCCGGAGCGCCAGCGTGAACGCTTTCGGCGCCTTGGTGGCGAACGTCAGCGATGCGGTGTCGCCGTCCGGGAATGTCGTGGCCACCGTGATGGTGATGCCGGCCGATTTCCACTGCGCGGTTGACGGCACATACAGGTTCACCCAGAGCCGGTCGCTCGCTTCGTAGTACACCCCGTCGCCGTGGAGCGCGTGGCTCTCCATCCCGGAGCCGACGCAGCACGTGAAGCTCTGCGTCATGTTCTGGTATTCGCGCGAGACGCCCTGGCCCACCGGGACCATGTAGCAGGTGGCGCCGTCGGCCGGGTCGATAGAGCCCAGGATGTGGTTGAACAGCGCGCGTTCGTGGAAGTCGGCGTAGCGCACGTCCGGCTCGAGCGCGAAGAGCGCGCGCGCCATCTTGATCAGGTTGTAGACGTTGCAGGTCTCGGCGGTGCGACCCTCGATCATGTCGTTCAGCTTGTCCGGCTGGCCGAAGTACTCGTTCCGCCCGTGGCCGCCGGTTGCGAAACTGTGATGCTGCACCACCTGGTCCCAGAAGAACTTCGCCGCGATCCCGTCACGCGTGCTTCCCGTGTAGATGTAGCGCGTAAGCGACCCGAGCAGCTTCGGCACCTGCGTGTTGCCGTGCTTGCCGGCCAGGATATCCTCGCGGCGCGACAGCGGGTCGATGATCGCCTTGTGGTCGAAGCGGTCCGAGAGGGCGAGCCACCGCCTGTCGCCCGTGTCGGCGTAGAGATCGGCCAGCACCTCGTTCATGCCGCCGAACTCGGTGGCCAGCATCCGCTGCGTCTGTTCGGCGTCGAGCTTCGAGACGATGCTCTCGGCCCACGCGGCGTACTTGATCTCCACTTCCAGCGCCGTGCGGTTGCCGGTGTGACGATACGCGTCGCGAAGCCCGGCGTAGATCTTGTGCAGCACGTACCACGGCGACCAGAGGCCGTTGAGATCGAACCCGCCCGACTTGATCACGCCCCTGCTCAGGTCCTGGAAGCGGATCTTGCCATCGACGCCATCCTTGTCGGCCTGGGCGCCGATGTAGCCGTCGCCCTGCTTGTCCTGCACGGCCTCGAGTTCCGCGACGAGGTAGT
This sequence comes from Acidobacteriota bacterium, assembly GCA_025363775.1. GTDB lineage: Bacteria > Acidobacteriota > Vicinamibacteria > Vicinamibacterales > Fen-181 > FEN-299. Next base: position 17,698 of record JANYLG010000025.1, read on the forward strand.
CCGCGCGCTCCTTGAAGCGAGGGTCGCCCGTGGACGCGAACATCAGGCTCACGCCCGAGAGATAGTGGCCCGCGATGTGGCCCGTGAGCTGTCGGCCCGGGCCGTCCCACCCGCCGTAGCCCTGCGCCTTCGGCTCGAGGCCGGCACTTTTTCGCAGGAACGCCACCATGCGATCGGGCTCGAGCGACAGCAGGTACTGAGCATTGAGATCCTGTGCGTGCCTGAGCGGCCCGCCCGTGACGCGGACGTCGCTCAGGGGCAGGGCTCGAGCCTTCTGTGGAGCGACGGCTCTCGCAGGCGTTCCAACCTGTGCGGACACCTGGCATCCGGCCACGAGCGCGGCACTGAGCAACGCGATCAGATACCGTTTCACAAGTGACTCCTGTAGGGAAAGCAGCGACGCGCAGAGGACTAGCCAGGGGACATCACGTTCTCCCGACCGTCCACCGGCCAACCCTTCGAATTATCACTTTTTTCTCGTCTGGCACCATGGCTGGGGTGTCGCCCATGGGGTCAGACGTGAAAAACGCCAACATTCAAGACCTGACTCCAAGATGGTGGGTATAATCGCACCGCATGGGCGCTGTGCCTGACGACCGTCGTTCTCGCCGCGTTCTTGCCAATGAACCTCCGCGCACGGCAGCAAAACACATCATATGACCAAGGTAACCCGCAGGACGTTTTTTCAGGCCTCCACCGCCGCCGCCGCAGGCGCGGCGCTCCCGGCAGCACGGGCCGCGGGTCAGCCCGCTCAACCCGACGCCCCGAAGATCAAGCGCTTCAAGGCGCTTGGGAAGACCGGGTGGAAGGTGGGCGACATCTCGGGCGGATCCGGGCAGACCGATCCCGGCCTCCTCGACTACATGTTCCAGGCCGGCATCAACCTGATCGACACCGGGCAGCAGTACGGCGGTCACGAGGAACTCATCGGCAAGGTATTGCCGAAGTGGCGCAGTAAGGTGTTCGTGCTCGATAAGTGGGATCCGTCGCTCATCACGGCGACGGTGACGAAATCGGCGCTGCTCGAGTCGCTCGACGTCTCGCTGAAGAAGCTGAACACGACGTACATCGACTGCATGATGCTGCACTCGATCGGCCATCCGCGCTACGGCGGGCTCGAGCGCATCCAGAACCCGGCCATCTACGAAGCGTGGGACGCGGCGAAGAAGCTCGGGAAGATCCGCTTCACTGGCGCGTCGAGCCACGGCGTCACGATGATCGAGGAAATGGGCTGGGGCATCGACAACAACCGGTTCGACGTGATCCTCATCGGCGCGAACTTCCTCACGCACGGCGTCGAGCCACTGCTGAAGAAGGCGCGCGCGAAAGGCGTGGCGACCATCGCGATGAAGACGATGACGCTGTACACGTCGGACCTGAACATCCGCGCGCTCCAGGGCCAGCACACCAACGCGCGGCAGGCGTGCCTGAAGTGGGTGCTCGCCTCCGGCCTGTTCGACACGCTCGTCGCCCGCATCCCGAGCTACGACACAGCCGCGGAATACCTGGCCGTCTCGGGCACGACGACGCTGGCGGCTCCCGACCGAGGGCGGCTGGACCTGGTCGCCGAACACATCGGGCGCGACTACTGCCGGCCGGGCTGCGGCGCATGCCTCGACGCGTGCCCCCAGAACGTGCGCGTCGCCGACATCCTGCGGTACCGGATGTACTTCGAGAACTACCGCGAGCAGAAACTGGGCATCGAGAAGTACCGCCAGGTGCCGGCCGGGCAGCGCGCGAGCGCGTGTGAAGGATGCCCGGCCCCATGCGAGGCCGTCTGCCCCTACGGTGTGCAGATCCGCAGACGGCTGACCGGCGCGCACCAGATGCTGTCGCTGGTCTGAACGGCAACCGACGATGACCTGTTTACGGCAGGGCACAACATGTGGCGCTCTTACACGAGGACATGATGTCGAATCACAAGGCGGTAACCGGTGTGCTGCTCGCGATAGGGTTGTTCGTGGTCGGCGCCTCTGCTTCGCGGGCCGCAGAGACGGCGCAGGACGTCCTGGCGAAATCGATCCGGGCCCACGGCGGCGACAAACTGACCACGTGGAAGACGATGGTGGTCGAGGGCACGATCGACATGCAGGACGGCATCGCCTACCACGCCGCCTACCGGTTGTGGGCGAAGATGCCCGGCAAGCTCCGCGTCGAACATGACTTGACGGCCGACCGCGGTCGGCGCTTCGACCAGTACTTCCTGAACGGCGGCGTCTCCTGGATGCGCCGCAACCTCATCGTCGGGACGGTCCCGCCCGCGCGGATGCAGGGGTGGCTCGACCAGTGTGCCGGCGTCGCGCGCTACGCGAAGCACGGCGCGGCCTTCACGCTGCAGCCGGATGCGGTCGTGCAGTGGCAGGTGCCGGCCGACCCGGGCTCGAACACCCTGAAGGTCGTCGAGAGCCGACCGGCGTGGGTGCTGCGCGCGACGATCGACGGCGCCCTGGTGGAGTTGCACATCGACAAGGAGCGCTTCTTCCTGTTGCAGGAAACCACGCCCGACAGCCGCCGCGTGTTCTCGGGATTCATCAACTTCGCCGGCCGGGTGCTGCCCACGAAGATCAACGAGTTCGCGAAGACGCGCCAGGGCGAAACGCTCACGCCGATCACCTGGAAATCGGTGAAGTACGACGTCGCAGTCGAGGACTGGCTGTTCGACGAGGACAAGCCGATTCGATGACGGGCGCGCCTGAGTATTCAGCCCTGACCCTCGAGCCTCGAGCCTCGATCACTACGGCTACGTGGTCGTCACGCTCGCTCGAATCCCGGGATCACGTCGTCCGCGTGACCTTCGACAGCCCCCTCGGTTGATCGGGATCGAACCCGCGGCGGCGACTGAGGTGGAAGGCCAGCAACTGGCCGGGGACCACCGCGGCGATGGGCGACAACCACTCGGGGATCCCGACCGGCAGCCGTAGCGGCGCCAGGGCAAGAGACAGCGACGAGTCGAGATTCGACAGCACGACGGGCCTGGCGCCGCGGGCAGTCATCGCGCGGATCAGTTCTTCGACTTCCTGGCTGACCGCGCCCGCCACGTTGACGACGATGGCGGCGAAGCCGGTGTCGATCAGGGCGATTGGACCATGCTGGAAGTCGGCGGCGGAATACGGCTCAACGGCGACGTACGCCAGTTCCTTGGCCTTCAGCGAAATCTCGAACGCGGTCGCATAGTTGAAGCCTCGCCCGATCACCACGCCGTGCCCGGCGTCCTCGAGCGCAGCGGCGGCCGCGTTCATCGCGCCGTCGTCCACGTCGAGGGCCGCTGCGACGTGGGACGGCACGGCCTGCAGTTCCTCGCGGCGCCGGGCATCATCGCCGACCGCGGCGGAGAGCATCGCCAGCGCGAGCAGTTGCGCGGTGTAGGTTTTCGTCGCGGCGACGCTCCGTTCAGGGCCGGCCCTCAGGAGCAGGGTGTGGTCAGCGACCTCGGTCAGCGGGGAGCCAGCCGCGTTGGTGATGGCCAGCGTGGCGCATCCCTGGCGCCGCCCCTCTTCCACGACGGCCACCAAGTCCGGCGACTCGCCGGACTGTGAGATCCCCACCACCAGCGCATCGTCCATTCGTGGCGGCGTGAGGTAGCGCGTGAACAGCGACGGCGTGGCCAGCGTCACCGTCAATCGGTTGAAGGCGCCGAACACGTACTGCGCGTAGCGCGCCGCGTTGTCGGACGAGCCACGCGCGGCGATCACGACGTGGCGCACAGCCCGCGCGCGCAGGGCGCGGGCAATCGCCTCCACGTCACCCGCGCCGTCGGTCAGCAGGTGCCGCAGGCTTTCCGGCTGTTCGGCAATCTCGCGGAGCAGCATCGATTCAGGCATGCCGGGGATTGTACCGGTGGCCGGGTCGCGTCACAAATGGCAACGGCCGGGCTATCATCTCGACCATGAGAAAGCCCCCCCACAGATTGCGCTCTTCGGAGCGGAGAGGAGAGGCTCAGAACTGACAGCCAGAGCCATGAGTCCTGAGCGTCTTCGTGGCCGAGGGCCGACAGCCGAGCGCCTACTTCGCGTCCTGCTTCCGGCCGGCGTTCAGGCTGTCGAAGTTCAGAAGCGTGTTGAACACCATCGAATAGCTGCCGATCGTCTCGCCGCGGTAGATCGGGTTGTTGGCGAACAGGACGACGTGGCCCTGCCCGACCGGCACGTCCACCACCACCGGCCGCTGGGCGATATCCGTCCCGCCGTCGAGCAACCCCGAGACCAGCAACGTGTTCTGCGCGTCGAAGCGCAGCGCGACACGCGGCCGGAACTGCGGAGGGATGAGGTTGGCCGGGTTCCGCTTCAACTGCTCGTCGGTGGGCAGCGGGTACTGCCACGGCTGCGTCACCACCGGCGTCGGCAGCGGCGTCAGGTTCGTGCCCTCGTACATCGGACGCCCCAATTCGGCCGAGCTGTTCGACCCGACGAAGACGCCACCCTGAGCGATGAACTCGCGCAGGTGAGTCACCCCCTCGAGGCCCATCCCGATGCGCGTATCGTCGGTCTGCGCCCAGGTGCCGATGTTCGGCAGTTCCGACTTCTTCCAGGGTGTCGGGTTCCGCCACATCGGAGACCCTTCGACCGCCCCCTGACCGCCGCCCGGCCCGAAGATGATCACGTCGTATTTCGCGCGCAGGTTCGGCGTCTTCTTGACCGTCTCGGGATCGATGTAGTCGTACGGCACGCCGTAGATGTCGAACGCCTGACGCCACCAGCCCTCGGTCTGTGTGCTCGTCCACTGGTGCAGGATGGCAACGCGAGCCGCCCGCGCCACGTGCGTCTTCACCGTCGGCGCCGCGGCCAGCGCGACCCCCTCGAGGCCGAGCGATGTCAACTGCTTGTCCAGGTCACCCCGGGCCACGCCCTTGACGATGAACGTGCCGCGGGTGAACTTGGCGCCGCCTGCCTCGAACGGCTCCTCGGCCACCTGGATGTCCGCGTCCTTCAGCGTGTATCGCAAGGTGATCAGCGAGTTGTTGCCGGTCTCTTTGATGGCGAACAGCGAGCCCTGGCCGGACACGCCGCCGACGGCCTTCACCTCGCCCTTGACGAGTTCCACTGGAGCATCGAGGACTTTCACATCGGTGACGCGCACCGCCTGCACGCCGAATCCCTCCGGGAACGTCCACCCGGTGTCGTCGTACGGACGCGTCTGCGGGTCGTTGGGCGCCCAGTACTGGTAGTCGAGCAGGGCGTCGGCAGTTCGAGAGTAGGGCTGGTCCATGCGGACGATGTAGCTGCCAGCCGGGAATTCGCGCGTCATCGGCGCGAGTGTCTCGGCCGGTGCCGGAGGCGGAGCCGCCTGTGACGCCGTCGCCTGCGGCGAGCCGGCCTGGGGTGTCGTCGCTGCTGGCGGAGGCGCATCGCCGCCCCTCTGTCCCCCGCCGCGCCCGCCTCGTCCCCCACCGCCACCGCTCGCCGCGGGCCGTGCCGGCAGCGTGACCGTGAACGCGGAGGTGGCACGCGAAATCTCAACGCCCTGTTTCTGCAGCACGCGCAATAGCTCCGCCTGCGGGCCGAGCCGCGGGTCGCTGGCGGTCAGTACGTAAGCCGCCGGTCCCTCGACCTTCGGCTTCATCACCGACCGCTTGCTCTTGTCGTAAAAGTTCCGGAGGAAGTAGACCCGGTTGTTGGCGAAGTAGTTGAGCGAGACGATGATGCCGGTCTGACGCTCGGCGGCGTGTCGTTGGGGTGCTTCTTCTTCCACTCGTACACGTCCACCATGTAGTCGCGGCCGTCGGGCTCGACCACCGGCGTGATCAACGTGATGACGTGCTCGCGGATGTTGCGGATGTAGGGGCTCTCGTCCACCGCGAGGCGGTAGGCCAGCTCCATCAGCGCGGTAGGCGCGCCGGCCTCGTTCGAGTGGACCGCGCCGGTGATGTAGTACACGGGCGCTGCGCGCTTCGCGATCTCATCCGCCACGGCGTCATCGAGCTTGATCGTCCGCGGATCGGCCAGCCTGGCGAGATCGGCCTTGTTCTTTTCGAGCTTCGCCATCAGCGCCTCAGACGCCACGGCGACGCCGAGCATCTCGCGCCCTTCCTCGGTAGTGCCGATGCTGTAGACCTTGACGCGCGGCGTGGACTTGGCAAGAAGGCGCATGTAGTCGTGCACCTCCCTCGAGTACGGCAACTTGCCTGGCGCTCCCGCGATGTCGCCGAGGATGGCCTTCGGCGTCGGGACCGTCTTCGAGGCCGGCAGGTAGTCGATCACCGGCGAGAGGAAGAAGGTCTCGGTGGTGTACTCCTTGATCTTCTTCGTGTATTCCTCGTCGATCGGCTGGCTGGCCAGGCGGCCGGGTTTGGCGATGGCCAGCGCCGCATCACCGACCGGCTGCCCGGGCCTCGCCTGCCCGGCCAGGAGAAAAACCGGCGATGCCGCGACCAGCGCCGCGAGCAACACGTTCTTCACACGGGTATCACGGTGCATCGATCACCTCATCGGGCGACGACCGGTCGCCGCTACGATCTATTTCTTTGCGGGCGCCGCGGCCGGCAGCTTCACCGGTTCCGGAACGGCCAGCGTCAACTTGTACTTGGCCAGGGCGCTGCTGAGCGCCGAGGCTTTCGTGATCACCGCATTGGCATCGGCCATCGCCTTTGGCGCCTGAGCCTTCACCTCGGTGTAGGCGCGCGTGGTCGAGTCGCCCGGCGAGATGCCGCCCATCAGGCCGGTCTTGGCCTGGCCGATCCGCGCCAGCAGGTTCTCGGTCGCGCCGCCACGGGTACCGCCGCCGCCTCCACCGCGCGCGCCCAAGGCTGGCTGCGCGAACTTCGGGGCAATCGCGGCCAGTTCCTTGTTGAAAGCGTCGAAAGAGGCCTTCACGTCGGCCGGTAGATCCGTGCGGCTGGCGATCTCTTTGGCCAGTTCACCCATCCGCGTGTTCAGCGGTGTGACCGCGCTCGACACCTGCGTGGCAAGGCCCTGCAGTTGGTGCATCTCCGTCGCCATGTCGTAGAGCTTCTTCCGTTCGATTGCCGTCAGCGCGACCTCGGGATCGGCTGCGACCTTCACCGGCCTGGTATCAACCGTCTTCCCGTCGATGACGAGGGCCACGTTGTAGCTGCCGGGGAGCACGAACGGCCCCGCCGTGCCGCCGCCGCCACCGAACGCTCCGCCGCCCCCTCCGCCAGCGGCCCCGCCGCAGCCGGCGCCGAACGGGCTCACCGCGGGCGCTTCGCCGCCGGCCCCACCGCGTCCTCCGCCCTGCGGCGCGCCCGCAGGGGCGGTGCCTTCGCCCCGTCCCCCGCCGGCGCCCGCTCCTCGCTGCCCGATTGCCGGCGTCGGCAGCGGCTGCACCCTGAGATCCCAGCACGCGGCCTGCGTTCCCGCCTTGTTGCTGTTCGCCAGCACCTGGCCGGAGATCTCGCGCACGTCCTTCCCGGTGGTCGCGTCGGTGATCTTCAGCTTCACGTCGCCAACGGCCTTCTTCAGGAACCAGGTCAGGACGGCAGCCTGCGGCGGGTTCTCGCCGTAGTAGGTCTGGTCGCCCCAGAACTCGTAGTTGTGGTCCCGCGCCGGGCGGCGATACATCGCCGTCGGCGAGGGCGAGAACAACTTCGCCTCGACCGCCCGTGCGGCCGTGTGCTCCTGGATGGGCGCCATGTTGTCGAGGATCCAGATGCCCCGGCCGTGCGTCGCGATCAGCATGGCGTTCTCGCTCGGGTGCAGGGTGATCTCGTCGATCCGCACCGTCGGGAGGTTGGCGTTCACCCGCATCCAGCTCTTCCCGCGATCGACGGTCACGAACAGCCCCGTCTCGGTGCCGAGGTAGAGGACATCCGGGTTCTTCAGATCCTCGGTGATCGTCCGCGCCACCTCGCCCTTGATGTTCCCGTTGATCGAACGCCAGCTCTGCCCGAAATCGCTGCTCGCGTAGGCATACGTCTCGAAGTCGTTCTGCCGGTGCCCGTCGAACGTCGCGTACACGGTGCCTTCGTCGAACCGGGACGGGGCGACTTTCGCCACGTAGATGCCCTTGGGCGCGCCCGGGATCCTGTCGAAGACCTGCGACCATGTCTTGCCCATGTCGCGCGTGGCCGCCAGGTGCCCGTCATCGGTCCCCGCGTAGAGGACGCCCGCCCGCTTGGGCGATTCCGCGAACGTGGTGATGGCGGGCCAGGCCGCGATCCCGTCGTTGCGCGCCACCTGGATCTCGCTGCCCTTCACCCCCATCGTCACGATCTCGTCGCGGCTGGCGCCGCCGGTCAGGTCCTGGCTGATGGCGGTCCACGACAGGCCCCGGTCGGCCGAACGGAACACCTTGTTGGCCGGTGCGTAGATCACCTTCGAATCGTGCGGCGACATCGTCAGCGGCGTGTCCCACTGCCAGCGCAACGCCGGCTCTTTGGGCGCCGCCTGCGGCCGGATGCTCATCGTCTCGAACGTGACGCGGTCGAGGCGAGCCATGTTGCCGTCCTGAGACTCGGTGTAAGCGATGCGATAGTCGGTCGGGTCCTGCAGCACGACGAAGCCGTCGCCGCCCTGCACCGTGGTCCAGTCGTGGTTGGCGATGCCGGCCGATCCGCGGACCGCGCTCGGGCCGCACCAGTCGTAGTTGTCCTGCATGCCGCCGCACACGTTGAACGGCGTCGCCATGTCGTAGCTCACGTGATAGAAGGTGGCGATGGGCAGGTTGGGCATGAAGGCCCAGGTCTTCGCCTGATCGTACGACACGGACACGCCGCCGTCGTTCCCAATCAGCACGTGGCTCGAGTTTGCCGGGTCGATCCAGATGCCGTGCACGTCGTCGTGCGTCGAGGCGGCCACGTCGGTTGCGATCGTCTTGCCGCCATCGAGCGTCTGGTGTAACCCGACGCCGCCGAGGTAGACGATGTCCGCGTCGTTCGGGTCGATGCGAACCTGGCTGAAGTACATCGGCCGCGGATTCGCGTTGTTCACCTTCCGCCACGTCGCGCCCGCATCGTCGGAACGGTAGAGCCCGGTCGGTCCGGCGCTGACGCCTGTCTGCGCGCCGCCGCGCTGCCCGGCGCCAGGGGCCTGTTCGGCTGCCGCTGCGGGTACGCCCGCGCCGCCGGCACCCCGCGCACCCGCGCCCGCTGCTGCCGGTCCCTCGATCAGGGCGTAGAGCACGTTGCCGCGCCGGCGATAGACGTCCACCGCGATTCGGCCCAGTGATCCTTCGGGAAGCCCGGTCTTCAGACGCGTCCACGTTTCACCGGCATCCGTCGATTTCCAGAGACCGCTGCCGGGTCCTCCGCCGTTCATGCAGCACGAGGTGCGGCGGCGCTGGTAGGTGGAGGCGTAGAGGATGCGGTTGTTCGTCCCGTCCATGGCGAGGTCGTTGGCGCCGGTGTCGTCGTCGACCTTCAATACCTGTTTCCAGCTTTTGCCACCGTCGGCCGTCTTGTAGACGCCGCGCTCACCGCCCGGGCCCCAGAGGCTTCCGGTGGCCGCGACGAAGACGGTGTTGTTGTCGCGCGGGTCGATCAGGATGCGGTTGATGTGGCGTGACGTGCGAAGACCCATGTGCACCCAGGTCTTGCCGCCGTCGGTTGTCTTGTAGACGCCGTCGCCCCAGGAGGTGCTCTGTCGGTTGTTGGACTCGCCGGTGCCGATCCAGACCAGGTCAGGATTCGACGACGAGACGGCGACGTCACCGATCGACATCAGGCCCTGGCTCTGGAACTGCGCCTCGAATGTCGTGCCGTTGTTCGTCGTCTTCCACACGCCGCTGTGCGCGGTGCCGACGTAGAAGATCGCGGGGTTCGCGTCGTAGACCGCGAGGTCGGAGACACGGCCCGCCGTCGATGCCGGACCGATCGAGCGGAAGTGCAGCGAGTCGAACGGGCTGCTGGCAACGGGGGTCGCAAGCGGCGCCTGCCCGGCCTGCCCGACGAGCGACGGGCCGGCAAGCGCGAGCGCGAGCGCCACGCCAAGTCCAATCAGCAGATGGTGTTTCATCAAGAGCCTCCAGAAGGGGAAGGAAGGATGGGGGATTATATCGGAATGGTAGAGATGGCGCCTTCGGTTCCAAGACCGCGCCGCCCACGGTCCAGGCGATCCTCCATCGCCCCTGTGGTGGTCCCGGAGTTCTACGAGATCCGACGCGCCCACGATTTGGCCGAATCGGTGGGGAAGATGGTGCTGGCCGAGACGGGCCTGGAGGGCCAGGTGCATACCCACATCGACCCCTGCGAGCGGGCCTGGTGCCGTTCATGCAGTCTGGAGTCGTGCCCGGTACGGGTCGAACCTTGCGGGCATTCCGAACCCCTTACCCTGGAACAGGCCATCCTGCCCGGAAGCATCTAGCGGCGTGTCCACGTGATTCGCAGCGTCACTCTCGCACGGGCTCCCCGCGCACCGCTGGCGCAACGATGTTGACGACGAACCGTGCGCCTTCGAACGCGGACGTCGCGTCGTCGCGGGAGTAGAACGTCGAGGGCGTCAGGTCTTCGGCGCCGTAGAATGGCAACTCCCGGTCGCGTCGCAGTCCGCGGGAGTGTGAGACAGCCGGTCCCACGCGCGGCGCGTGGAATCCCGCCGAGGGTCACTTCGCGGCCGTTGGCGAACCGCTGGCAAGAACTCGATGAAGGCGTCGTCGGACGACGCGCGCGACGCTCCGCGCGGCCCGCTCCGGATGCTCGTGTTCCCAAAACCGCAGGAGCTTCCACCCAGCCTTCCTCAGCCGAGAGTCGGTGTCACGGTCGCGGGCGACGTTCGCGAAAATCTTGCGGCGCCACCATGCGGCGTTCGCCTTCGGCCAGGTCGCGTGGATCGGGCACGCGTGCCAGAAGCAGCCGTCGACGAACACAGCGACCTTCGCGCCGATGAACGAAAGGTCCGCACGCCGGCGCGTGCCCGGCAGCGGCCAGTCGACCCGGTAGCGGAGGCCGAGACGGTGGACGGCCGAACGAATGGCCAGCTCGCAAGGTGTGTCGCGCCTAAGTGTTGCCAGCATCCTGTGTCGAACGTCAGGAGACGATGCTGGCGGGCGCTTAGATTTCGGGCTCCTCGCCCTGGAAGAAGAAGTCACGGGCGTTGCGGTGGTCGTAGGTCACCTTCAAACGGCGGACCAAATCAGCGAGCGTCAACATGTTGCGCGGACGTCCGGTTCGCGGGCACTTCACTGGGCCGCCGAGCTCGTAGAAACCAAGGTCGCTGCCGTCTCGTGCGTAAAGGCCGATGAAGACGAGCTCGAAGCGATCGGGAGCGTCCTCGGGCTCATCGCGTCCCTTCAGGGGCCACAGATACTCGACCCACGACGCGAAGGACGACGTCTCAAAGTCCTCGCAGGCTTCGAACGGCAGGAAGAGAATCGCTGCCATGACGGCGTACGGTTGACGAAGGTGATGGGCTGTCGCCTCAACGCGCAACTCTTCGTCGTTCCGCTTCATGTTGTGGACGAAGTCGGCGTGTCCGCCCTCCTCCTCGCCGACGTGGACGGACTTGAACGATACCGCCAGGCCAAGCCCGATCTCCGGCGTGCTGTAGCTCAGGTCCACACGCTTGGGACCTCGCACCGACTGCGAAGGGTTCTCCCCGCTCCGGACACCAGGGAAGTGGGGTTCGAGCGCCGAAGCGATCTCCTCACCGATGTACTTGGCGAAGTAGATCGCAAACGAGAGATCAGACTTGAACTCCTTCGTTCTCCTGCCGGCGGCTGTAAGTTGGGCGTTCCTGGCGTTCCTCGCGGCCTTCTTCTGCTCGATGTTCTGACGCGTGCGCTCCAGCGCGCGAGCGATCGCGGCTCTTCCGTCTGGCGCCTCCGACTTTCCGCGAAGCGGGGGCTGCCGTTTCGCCATCACGCCACCGCCTTCCGGGACATGCGCACCACGTGGCGCCTGACGTCATCCAAGAACCCTGGCTTCTCGTCGAAGTGCAGGCTGCTGACCTCGGCTCGCGACAGGAAGCCGCCGGCGGCGCGCGCGGACAGCAGCGCGAGTGGAAACGCGAGGAAGTCCGACAAGTGCGGCGCCGGCACGCTCAACGGCCACAGCGAAACGGCCACCGGGTAGACCTTGCCACCACCGCCCCACGCCGCCTTCGGCCAAGCCACCCCACGCCCGAGCAGCGCGCCGCTGCGTGTTGGGTCGAACTCGCCTGGAGTGGCGAGACGCTCACCAACCCATTGCGCGACCGGGACGCTGACCGCGTTGCCGACCAACTTCCACCGATGGCCGCGGCGAACCCCGGCGACGTCGAGGGCCGCGAGTGTCCAGTCCGCGTCGAAGCCCTGGAGCCGCTCGACATCACGGATCTCCGGCGTGCTGATTGTGCCGGCGCGCGGGTTCCAGATGGCCGGTGGCGATGGGATTCCGATCGTGGAGCCGCCCTTCAACGTGGGCACGGCATCGATCGCCCAGCCGAGACCGCGCAAGCCTTCGGTCCAGAAAAAGCCGCACCACAGGTCAGGAGAGAACAGAGGATTCACGGAAGCCGCATCGTCTACGAAGAGAACGTCGCGTGCATCCTCGGTCCGAGACGCGAGCAGGATCACGCGCTGGCGGCGCTGCGGCAGGCCGAAGGCTCGCGTGTCCACGACCCGGTACGCCCACGAGTACCCACGGGCCTCGAGCTCGTCGACGAGGTAGCGCATCGCCTTGCCGCGCTCCAGTTGCAGCATGAACGAGACGTTCTCGAGCAGGAGCCACCGAGGCCCGCGCCTCCGCGAGTCGAGCAACCGGAAGACGTGGCCGACGAGTGAAGACTGGATCCCGCCGATCCCGGCGGTGCAACCCGCCTGCGAGAGATCCTGACAGGGAAACCCGGCAGCGACGAGGTCCACGGGCGGGAGCGTCTTAATCTCGCGGACGTCGGACGCCAGCGGGACGTCCACGAAGCGCCGCCGAAGCACATTCGACGCGCCCGGGTCGATCTCGCAGAGGATCGCCGACTCGTGGCCGGCGCGGTGCAGGCCGAGTTCGATACCGCCGATGCCCGCGAACAGGCCGGCGACGGAGAGGGACTGGCCCGATCGTCGGGCGGAGGCGCGCGTCATCTTCAGCATGGAGTCTAGCACCTCGGCAAGGGCCAGGATCCGGGATCGTCGTGACAGGAGAGGTCATACCCCCACGCCGCAAGTTCCTGGGGTGTCGTACCCGCGCGTCAGCGTTCCGCTTCGGCCATCCGCTTGATGGCGGCCAGCGCCCGCTCGAGACCCTCGCGCGAGCCATTGCTGGCTCTCGGCTCAATGAGACCGCCGAACAGCCCGGTCAGGCCGTCGGACCGCGCCAGGTTCAACACGACGAGATAGACGCCCTTGCCGGACTGACGCTTGTCGGCGCTCACCACGGCGCGGACTTCGAGCGCTGTGTGGACGAGCCAGGCCGAGGGCGGCTTCCTGGTGCAGTTTCCTGAGCTGCCCGGGTGCCTCACCGAGGGCGACACACTCGAGGAGGCCCTCGCGAATGCCGCCGAGGCCCTGTCTGGCTGGCTCTTCGTGGCGGTCAAGGAGAACCAGGACGTTCCCGCTCCGAGCGTCCACCACGGCCGGAACGACCACCGCGTGGAGCCCGACCTGGACGTGACGGTCCCTCTGCTCATCCTGTGGACGCGCAAGAAGAAGGGCCTCACCCAGGACCAGATGGCGGAAGCGCTGGGCGTCTCGCAGCAGGCGTACCGGAAGTTGGAGATCCCCGGGAAGAGCAATCCGCGCCTGAAGACGCTGTCGCGGCTCTGCGGCGCGTTGGGGCTGGAACTGGAACTGCGCCCCGTGGGGTGAGCTGCGACCGTGGTCGGGCCGCGCGGCCCATGGCCCGCGCGTCAGCGATCCGACTCGGCCATCCGCTTGATGGCGGCCAGCGCCCGCTCGAGACCCTCGCGCGAGCCATTGCTGGCTCTCAGCTTGATGAGAACGCCGAACAGGCCGGCCAGGCCGTCGGACCGCGCCAGGTTCAACACGACCAGATAGACGCCCTTGCCGGACTGACGCTTGTCGGCGCTCACCACGGCGCGGACTTCGAGCGCTGTGTGGAAGTAGTGACTGGCGTAGAGCTGCTTGACCGCCACGACGTGAAGCAGCCCGCTCGTGCGCCCGGTGCCTTGGACGACGACGTGGTTTATGCGGAAGACCGGCTTGAGGCCGAACTCCGCCAGCGACCAGTAGAAGAAGTCGCGCGTGAGGCTCGGCCGCGCCGCCGTCGGGTAGCCGCGAAGGTATTTGGCGAGCGGCGTCAGCACGTCCGGCCAGAGATCGACGCGGCCGATCATCTCCTCGAATTCGCGCGCGATGAACTGCGGCCGATCCGAGTCCAGGTAGACGGCCAGCTTTTGGTTTCCGCCTTTCCGGTAGGCCATGACGTAATCGAGTGAGGCCTGGCGGGCGAGGGCGTTGACGCGTGCGGCCGCGGCGGGCGCCGACCAGTCGATTTTCTCGAGCAGGTCGAACGCGCCCTGGCCGAGTTTGACATCGCAGCTCCCGGGCCGACAGTCGCGCAGCGCCTCCACATCGGCGGGCGGCAACTGAAACCCGGCGAAATCGCCCAGCCGCGGCGGGTCGCTCAGCCTCTTGGTGCGAATGAACCCCTCACCCGACTCGAGCCGCTCGACGTCCTGGAGAACGGACACGAGCCGGGCGCTGGTCGCACGGACGAAGACGATTCCGGCGACGACAATCTCGCGGTCCACGCTGGACGGGAGGACCACGGCGACAGAGGTGCCGGTGTCCACATCCGCCAACTGGCGTGGGGTGAAGCCGAAGCGCCGGCCAATGGACTGCGCGGCCGATACCGGGGATTGCGCCCAGACGGAGGCTTGCAGCACCAGAACGGCGGCTGCCGCTACCAGCACGAAGGCTGCTGTGGCAAGCACGGAGGCGTGTACCACACTGGGTGTGCGTGAGAGCGTGAGGGATCGGAACATGGGGCCCCCTTGCGAGAACAGTCTACCAGCCGGCGGAAGTTTATGTAATGGGGCTGGACTGTTGCCGACCAAATACGTGAGGGGCGCGGTGCTACACTCGCAGCTTCGTCGTGGGCCCCTTCCGCCGCGGAGTAGAATCGTCGAGCACCTCTTTCAAGGAGAAGACCCAGCCGTGCCCACACCCTGCCGCACGTTCGCGTGGATTGCGCTCGTGGCGCTCTCCTGCGTGGCTGCCGCCCAGCGTCCTCCCTCGGCGGCTCCCCCCGGGTCCGACACGATCCGGATTCCGTTCGACAGCTACACGCTTCCGAACGGCCTGACGGTCATTCTGTCCACCGACCGCACGACGCCTACCGTGGCGGTCAACCTCTGGTACCACGTCGGGTCCAAGAACGAGCTGCCCGGCCGAACGGGGTTCGCACACCTGTTCGAGCACATCATGTTCACCGGATCGGGCCACGTGCCGTACGGGCTGCACGACAAGCTCACCGAGGGGATAGGCGGCAGCAACAACGGCACGACGTCGAACGACCGCACCACGTATTTCGAGATCGTGCCGTCGAACTACCTCGAGTCGGCGCTGTGGATCGAAGCGGACCGGATGGGATTCCTGCTCGACACGCTCGACCTCGCGAAGCTCAACGCCCAGCGCGACATCGTGAAGAACGAGCGCCGCCAGGGCGTGGACAACCAGCCGTACGGCAAGGTGACCGAGATCCTCGCTCGCGCGACGTATCCCGCCGACAACCCGTATTCCTGGGACGTAATCGGGAGCATGGAAGACCTGAGCGCCGCGTCGGCAGACGACGTCAAGACCTTTTTCCGGACGTACTACGCGACCAACAATGTCTTCCTCGCGATCGTCGGCGACTTCGATTCGGCGCAGGTGAAGGCGTGGGTGACGAAGTACTTCGGCGACATCCCGCGCGGCAAGCCCGTGGTGCGGCCGACGGTCTCGACAGCCACTCTTCCAGGGGAGCGCCGGTTCTCATACGAAGATCGGGTACAGGTCTCGCGGCTCTACATCCAGTGGCCCACCGTGGGAGAGAAGAGCGACGACCATTACGCCCTCGACATCCTCGGCAGCATCCTGGCCGGGCCGCGCACGGCGCGCCTGACCAAGGCGCTCGTCTACGACCAGCAGGCGGCGGCATCCGTCTCGGCCTTCCAGAGCACGAACGAAGATGTGGGCGAGTTCATGGTGACGATCACCCCGCGCCCGGGCCACACTCTGACCGGGCTCGAGTCCGTTGCCGACGGAATCATCGAACGGCTGAAGGCCGAGGGGCCGACGGCCGAGGAAATCCAGAAGGCGACGGCCGGCCAGGAACTGACCTTCGTGCGCGGCCTCGAGTCGAACCTGGGCAAGGCGATGGGCCTCAGCGACAGCGCCGGCCTCCACGGCGACCCCGGCCACTACAAGATCGACCTTCAGAAATCGATGGCCGTGACGGCCGCCGATGTGAAGCGGGTCGCCAACACGTACCTGACGAAAGGGCGCATCGTTCTCAGCGTGGTGCCGGCGGGCAAACCCGACGAGGCATCGAAGCCAGCAGAGAGCACGAAGGTCACCGGCGCCCAAGACACGCCCCGCCCGGAGGTGAAGCGATGAACGCCCTGAATCGACCGCTCTCGGTCATCGTCCTGGCTGCGGCGCTTTTCTCGCTGCCAGTCGCGGCGCAACAGGCACTCGACCGCGCGAAAATTCCGCCGCCCGGCAAGGCGACCGAGCTTCGCGTGCCGACCTGGACGAAGACCACGTTGTCCAGCGGCGCGGAGTTGATCGTGTCGGAGAAGCACGACCTGCCGCTGGTCTCGTTCTCGTTGATCGTGCTTGGCGGCTCCGATCAGTTCGAGCCGGCCAACCGGCGCGGCCTCGCCAGCCTCACCGCGTCGATGATGAGCGAGGGCACGAAGACACGCGACGGCGAGGCGCTCTCGAACGCGCTGCAACTGCTCGGCACATCGGTGAACGCGGGCATCGGCGGCGATTCAGGCGCGATGGGCTTCGTCTCCACGACGGGCAAGTTCGCGCAGACGCTCGACCTCCTGGCCGACATGCTCGTGAACTCGACGTTCCCGGCTCCGGCGCTCGACAGGCTTCGGGCGCAGCGGTTGGTCGCCTTGAACGCGGCCCGGGCGCAGCCGGGAGCCATTGCCAGGCGCGTGTTCCCGAAAGTGCTGTTCGGGACCGCTCACCCGTTCGGCCAACTGACGACCGAGGAGACGCTCGCGGCGGTCACCCGCGATGACGTCGTGGCGTTCCAGAAAGCATACTTCCAGCCGGGGCGAGCCGTGGTGATTGTCTCCGGCGACGTCACGCCGGCCACCGCGAAGGCGACCGTCGAGAAGGCGCTGGCCGGGTGGCCGGCCGGCGGCGGCAAGCCGGACTTCTCGTACCCCGCGCTGCCCGCGAAGGTGCCGACCACGATCTACCTGGTGGACAAGCCAGGCGCGGCGCAATCCACCTTCGCGATCGGCAACCCCGGCCCGCCACGACACACGCCCGACTACTACGCGCTCGAGGTGATGAACACGCTGCTCGGCGGAATGTTCCAGTCGCGCCTGAACGCGAACATCCGCGAGGAGAAGGGGTTGAGCTACGGCGTCAGCTCGTCGTTCGCCTTCGGGAAGGGGCCGGGAGCGTTCCGGGCGGGCGGAGACATCATCTCGGCCAAGAGCGACGTGGCCCTCGTGGAGTTCATGAAGGAGCTGCGCGGCATCGGCGGAAGCCGGCCGGTGACAGACGAAGAACTGGCGACGTCCAAGAGCTCGCTGGTGCAGAGCCTGCCCGGGGTGTTCGGGTCGGTGAGCAGCATCGGCGCGGCCATCGGCATGCTGAGGACGCAGGGGCAGCCCGACGACTACTACCAGCAGTATGGGAAGTCGATCAACGCCGTCACGAAGGCGGATCTCGTGCGGGTGGCGAAGCAGTACATCGACGTCGATCACCTGTCGATCGTGATCGTCGGCGACCGCGCCACGATCGAGGCGCCGCTGAAGGCCACCGGTATCGCCCCGATCGTCGTGCTGGATATCGAGGGGAACAGGAAGTAGCTGGCAGCTCTCAGCTGGCCGCTGGCAGCGGATCAGACGGGTCACGGTACCCGCTGTCCGCTGCCGGCCGTCCGCTATCAGCTGCCAGCCGCCAGCTGACCGTTACTTCCGTTTTCCCCACGTCGGTGGTGGCGGTTCCTTGACCGCCCGGTTCACCGGCTTCTCCTCGAGCATCCGCAGCGCCTCCTGGACGGCCCGTTCGAGCTGTAAGTCGTGACCGCCGATCACCTCTTTCGGCCAGTTCTCGACGTCGATGTCGGGGCCCACGCCTTCGTTCTCGACCGCCCACTTGCCGTCGCGCGCGAAGAAGCCGCCACGGGGCGCGATCATCGACCCGCCGTCCACGAACGGTGGGGTGTCGGCGGTATGGACGAGGCCTCCCCACGTGCGTTTGCCAACCAGCGGTCCAATCTTCCGGCGCTTGAACATGTATGGCATCAGGTCGCCGCCCGAGCCGGCCATCTCGTTGATGATCATCACCTTTGGCCCCCAGATGCCGGCCGCCGGGCTGGTGAACGGCACGCGGTCGCCGGCGACGTTGTTGAAGTAGCCGTCGAAGTCGCGCTGCAGCACGTCGATGATGTAGTCGGCTGCCGACCCGCCGCCGTTGAATCGCTCGTCGACGATGGCGCCCTTCTTGTCCTGCTGCGCGAAGTAGTAGCGGTTGAAGCTGGCGTATCCAGGCTGACCCGTGTTTGGCAGGTGGACGTACGCGAGCTGGCCGTTCGACAGCTTGTCCACCAGGTGTCGGTTCGACTCGACCCACGCGCGTGTGCGCAGCCCCTGCTCGTTCGCCACCGGCACCACGGTGACCTGGCGCGCGCCTTCGAGCGTCGGCTTGTTGTTCACCGTCAGCGACGTCTGGCGGTTTGCCGTGCCGTCGAGCAGCCGGTAGATGTTGTCGGGCGCCTTCAGGTCGACGCCGTTGATCTTCAGGATGTAGTCGCCAACGGAGACGTCCACGCCGGGCACCGACAGCGGCGCCCGGAGATCCGGGTTCCAGCTCTCGTTGTCGTAGATCCGGGCGATCTTGTAGCGTCCGGCGTCGATCGTGAAGTCGGCTCCAAGCAGGCCGCCCGGCGACAAGGGGAGGTTGGGCATGTCCCCGCCGCGGACGTACGAGTGGCCGATCGCGATCTCCGCGCCCATCATGTCGAGGAGGTAGTTGAGATCGGCGCGATGGTTGACGTACGGCAGCAGCTGCCCGTACATCATCTTCATCTTCGGCCAGTCGGCGCCGTGGAGATTCGGCACGTAGAGGAAGTCGCGCTGGTTGCGCCATCCTTCATTGAAGATCTGCTTGAACTCTTCCTTCGGCTCCAGGTACATCCGGAGCGTGGCGCTCAGCCGTCCGGTCCCCGCTTGCGGGGGGGTGCGGTCGGCATCCACGAGGTAGAGACTTGGCCCGGTCGGAGCACCCGCACCACGTGCGCCACCGCCCGCCCCGCCGCCGCCACCCGCGCGGTAGAGCAGCTTGCGGCCGTCGGCGCTGAGCGTGTACTCGATGACGCCGGTCACGAACTGCGCCGCCTTGCGGTCGCTCAGGCGATAGCGCTGCAGCACCGCGCCGCCCGCACCCGGGGCGGCACCGCCGTCCCCGCCGGCAGGCGCGGCTTCCAGGTAGAACACCTGCCCGGCCGCGCCGGCCCGCAGGTTGGAATACTGCCGCTCGGGCACGCCCGGCACGGAGACGATCCGCTGCTGGATATTGTCGAAGTCGATCTGCACAGTCACCGGCGTCTGGCCGACTCGGCGCTCCGCCGCCGGCTGATCGCCAGCGCCTTGCGCGGCATCGCCCGCCGCCGGCGGAGACGGCCGCCCGCTCCCGATGCCGCTGTCCTCGTCGCTCTCTGGCAGCAGCGGGCTGGGCTCGCCCTTCTTCAGCACGGCCACGTAGAGGCCGAAGTTCTCGGTCCGGTCGTACGACGTCATGTCGAGCCACTGCGACAGCAGCCCGTAGTCGGTCGAGGCCAGGAACCAGAGGTACTTGCCGCTGGCATCCCACGCCGGCCACATCGCGTCGGCCATGCCGTCGGTGACCCGCTTGATCTCGCCCGTCTCCACGTTGCTGACGAAGATCGCTCGATAGAGCGAGTCGAGGTGCGCCGAGTAGGCGACCCACTTCGAGTCGGGGCTCCACACCGGGTTCACCGTGCGCCGCGGCACCATCCACGGGTCATGGCCCACGACCTTCGATTGGCCCGTGGCCACGTCCACGACGCACACGTGCAGGTTCGTGTCGGTGTAGAGCAGTTTCTTCGAGTCGGGTGACCACGAGGCCGTGTAGAAGTGGGTTGGCGTCGGTAGCGGCACCTCGCGCGGCGGCTTCAGGCCGTCCTGTTCCGAGATGACCAGCTTGTATTCGCCCGACTTGTCGCTGAACCACGACACGTATTTGCCGTCCGGTGACCATGCTGGATCGCGCTCGGCCGAGGCGCTGGAATTCGTCAGGTTGCGGGCGTCGCCCTTCTCGGCCGGGATCGTGAAGATCTCGCCGCGCGCTTCGGCTACGACGCGCTTGCCGGTCGGCGACAGCGCGATGTTCGTCATGCGGCTGGTCACGTCCTCCCAGCGGGGCATCATCCAGGGGAAGTCGCCCGTCGCCGTGATATTCACGGCGTGCGCCTTCCCGGTCTTCGGGTCGAGTTCGTGGATGGAGCCAGCCTGCTCGAACACCACCACGCCGGCGCCCGCATCCAGCGTCTTCACGTCGAAGTCGGTGAAGGTCGTCGCCTGCGCCAGCTTCTTCGCCTTCGTGTCGAACGACCAGATGTTGGCCACGCCGTCACGGTCAGAAAGGAAGTAGACCGTGTCGCCCACCCACACCGGATCCGTGTCTTTCGAATCGGTCCACGGTGGCGAGACAAGGTCGAAGCTCACGAGATCCACGATCCAGATCGGCCGGTTCTGACCGCCGCGGTAGTTGCGCCGCTCCTCGTCCCACGAGTTGTTCATCCGGTAGGCGATGTGCGTGCCGTCAGCGGAGATCTTCCCCTGGTATCCGCGGGGAAGCGCCAGCGGTTGCTCGACGCCACCCTCGGCCGGGACCGTCCAGAAG
Organism: Acidobacteriota bacterium; assembly: GCA_025363775.1. Taxonomy (GTDB): domain Bacteria; phylum Acidobacteriota; class Vicinamibacteria; order Vicinamibacterales; family Fen-181; genus FEN-299. Next base: position 38,620 of record JANYLG010000025.1, read on the forward strand.
CGCGGCGCGCCGCTCGGCGCCCACGTCGCGCGTGAGGAGGCGAAGACGATTGCCTTGCCGTCCGGCGTCCAGCCCTGCACGCTGTCGGCGCCCGGATGCCACGTCAGGCGTCGTGGTTCGCCGCCGTCGGCCGGCACGACGTAGACGTCGGTGTTCCCGGCATATTCGCCGCTGAACCCTATCCACTTTCCGTCCGGCGAGAAGTGCGGGTTCGTCGTCTGGCCCTGGAAGCTCGTCAGGCGCCGGGCCTGGCCGCCCGCGCGCTCGACCACCCAGATGTTATTGGCGTATGCGAACGCAATCTGCGTGGCGCTCACCGTCGGGGAGCGCAAGAGGCGGGTCGGCTGAGACTCTGGTGCGGCGCCAAGCGCCACGATGAGCAAGGGAAGCGCGAGCATCGACCGCGCAATGCGCGTGAACATGGTGTGGCCTCTCGGGGTAAAAGAAACGGGGATCAGAATGCGGCTATCCTACACGGAAGGCGGAAAGACGGAAAGGCGGGAAGGCGGGGGGCTTGCCACGCCGAAGCCCAAAGGGCGAAATCACGCGGGCTTGCCCCGCCGTAGCCCGGCTCGTGTCTCGTCGACACCCGGGCGAAGGCGGGAACCATCCAAGCCGCCGCTGCGTTACAGTTCATGACGGGCCGGTTGGCGGCCCGGGGACGCAGTGACCATGGACCTGGCCAGCCTGCTCGACCGTTGCCGGCAGGGCGATGACCTCGCCTGGGAGGCCCTGGTCCGCCAGTTCGAGCGGCGCGTCTACTCGATTGCCTCGGGCTATGCCTCCGGCCCTGACGAGGCCAGGGATCTGGCGCAGGACATCTTCGTCCGGTTGTATGAAAGCCGCGGAAAATGGGCCCCGGCCGAGGGGTTCACGCCATGGCTGGTGCGCGTAGCCCGCAACGTCTGCCTGGACCAGCTGCGCCGGAAGAAGGCGCGGCCGCCCGCCGAGGACATCCAGGCCGACCAGATGTGGGATCTCGCGAGCCCGGACGCCAGCCCTGAGGCTGAACTGGAGGCAACCGGCCGGCGGCAGCTCGTCTGGCGCGCCCTCCGGTCGCTGGGCGGGCTGAGCCGCGAGGTGCTCCAGCTCAAGGAGATTCAGGGCTTGTCGATCCAGGAAGTCGCCGCGATTCTCCGGGTGCCGATAGGCACCGTGAAGTCGCGGTCGAATCGCGCGCGCCTGGAACTCGCCGAACAGGTGCTCGCGCTCAAAGGCTCGCGGACCGAAAGCGGAGCGTGACGCGATGAACTGCCAGGGATTCGACCTACGGCTCGACGCGCTGCTCGACAGTCGCTGCACGGCGGACCAGTGGCGCGAGGCGGAGGCGCACCTTGCCGGGTGCGCCCGCTGCGCGCGGCTGTTCGAGGCGATGGCGGGGCGCGCCGACGATTTGGACGACGAGGGCCACGAGACGCTGTCGCAGGCGGTTGTCGCGAGGACCAGCGGCGGAGCGTGCGGCGCGGCCCGCGACCGCCTGTGCGATCTCGTCGATGGCGCGCTGTCGCCCTTCGACTCCCGACTGGTCGAAGGCCACCTGGTGCACTGCCTGGCATGTGCCGCCCTGGCCTCGGCTCTCGAGGAATCTTCCAGCCTGCTGCCCTCGTTCGCCGAGCTGGCACCACGCGAGGGTATCGTGCGCGACGTGCTGGGCGCGACGAGCCGCCGCCAAGCCGATGCGACGTTCGGCGCTCATGCGCGGCCGAGCCTCTTTGGTTCCGACTCGACAGGATTACGCGAGAGGGTTTCGGCTTATATCGCGCGCGTCGCGCAGCGGCCACGCTTCAGCGTCGAGGTGGCGTACGTCCTGACGTTGCTGCTGCTTGTCGTGTTCGGGAACCCGGTTGTCGCGTTCCGGGACGGATCCAGCCGCGTGCAGCCGCACGTCAGTGGCGTCGCCCACGCGGTCAGCCGCCCGCTGGCGTACGCGCGAAAGGTTGGCGCGAACACGCTGGCGTCGGTCGAACGCGCCATGCGGCCGAATGCCGGGCCAGAGCGAAGCGTGCTCGCCGAACGCGGGGCGCTGTTGTATCGGTGGGGGCAGGCGCACGTGGGCGCGCCGTTCTGGTCGGTGGTCTCGGAAGCACGGGACGTGGCCGGGCGCGTGTTCGACGCGCTTGGAAGAGCCGCAGGGGTGGCGACCACCGAACCAACGAAACCTGCCGTGCGTTAGCCATTACAAGAACGCACGAACAGAGGGAGATGACATATGCAGCACCATCCGGACGAGACCATGGACTCGAACGACGAGTTCACCTCGACTCCTCGCCACGCCGAGCCGATCGCTCGCCCGGCACCGGCACACGGGCGTCGCGACTACTTCGACGACCCGCGCCGCAAGTCGCCCGTGCTCGCCCTGGTACTCTCGCTGATGCCCGGTGTGGGCCAGATCTACGTGGGCTACTACCACCAGGGCTTCACCAACTCTCTCGTTGTCGGGTCGATCATCGCGTTGCTCAGTTCGGAAGTCGTCCGCGGGGCCGAGCCGCTGTTCGCGATCTTCCTGGCATTCTTCTGGCTCTTCAACGTGGTGGACGCCTGGCGCCGCGCGGTGTTCTACAACAACGCGCTTGCCGGCCTCGGCCCGGCCACGCTGTCGGAGGAATTCGCCGTCACGGCAGGGCGCGGCACGCTGGCTGGCGGCGTGACCCTGGTGATCATTGGCGTGGTGGCCTTGTCGCACACGCTGTTCGGGGTCTCGCTGGACTGGCTGGAGAAGTGGTGGCCGGTGGCGTTGATGGCGGTGGGAGCCTGGCTCATCTACCCGACGTTCGCGACGATCAAGAAGGCCGACACCGCTGGGTAGGATCAGGGATCAGGGATTAGGGGTTAGGGGTTAGGGGTTAGGGGTTAGGGGTTAGGGGTT
>JANYLG010000065.1 GCA_025363775.1 Acidobacteriota bacterium
GCGGCCAGTCTGTGGGAGGTGCTGACGCCTGCCACCGGCGACGAAGCAACGCGCTCGTGTGCAAGTCCCGGTTGACGGTACATTCAACCCTCCAACCGGGCATCCATCGTAACGTTCGCCTCGAGCAGGCGCGAAATAGGACAACCGACCTTGGCCGCGTTCGCTGCGATTGTGAACTTCGCCTGATCGACGCCGGGGATTTTCGCCGTCACGTCCAGATGCGATTGCGTGACCGTCCAACCCGCGTCGGTATTCTCCAGCGTGACCGTCGCCGTGGTGTGGATGGATTCGGGCGTGATGCCGGCCTGGGCCAGTTCCGCCGAGAACGCCATTGAGAAGCAGCCCGCATGGGCCGCCGCGATGAGTTCCTCTGGATTCGTGCCGCTGCCGTTCTCGAAGCGCGTGCCGAAGGAGTATTGAGTGTCCTTGAGCACACCGCTCTCGGTCGAGATATTGCCTTTGCCGCCTTTCACATCACCGCGCCAGACTGCTGATGCGTTGCGTTTCATGTTCTGTTCCTTTGTCTAGTTGGAGTTCCAGCTCCTCTACGAATCAATCTGTTGCCCGCGCGTATTGCACCGGTGGCGCGATGGCTGTCTTCTGATGCACGGCGCGCGCGGCTTGCAACGGCCAATAGGGATTGCGCAACATCTCGCGCGCCAGCAGCACGATGTCGGCGCGGCCGTTGCGAATGATCCCGTCGGCCTGCATCGCGTTGGTGATGTAGCCGACGGCCGCCGTGAGAAGACCCGCCTCGTTGCGGATGCGCTCCGAGAACGGCACTTGAAAGCCCGACCCGAAGGGGATCGCGTCGTAGTCCGGCGTGTTGAAGCCGGAGCTGCAATCAATCAAGTCCACACCCTCGGCTTTGAGTCGCTTCGACAACTCGATGGAATCTTCAATTGTCCAGCCGCCTTCGACCCAATCCGTGCATGACAGCCGCGTGGCGAATGGATATTTGTCCGGCCATGCTCTTCGCATCACGCGCGCGGTTTCGAGCGTGAAGCGAATTCGGTTTTCGAAACTGCCGCCGTAGTTGTCCTGACGTTGGTTGGTGAGCGGCGAATAAAAGTTGTGCTGGAGATAACCGTGCGCGGCGTGCAGTTCGAGCCACTCACACCCGGCGTTCAACGCGCGAATCGTCGCGGCGCGAAACGCCTCCTGCACCGTGCGGATGTCGTCCACGGTCATTTCGCGCGGCGCACGACTCAGCTCTGCGCCGAATGCGATCGGACTCGGCGCGATGGGGTTCCAACCGCCTTCCGCATCTGAGAGAGAACGTCCATTGTTCTCCCACGGACGTGCAGCGCTGGCCTTGCGACCGGCATGGGCCAGTTGAATTCCCGGCACTGCGCCGTGCTGTTTGAGGAAACGGTTGATGCGAGCCAACGGCTCGACGTGGTGATCCGACCAGAGGCCAGAATCCCCCGGCGTGATGCGCCCGCGCGGCTCGACGCCCGTCGCCTCGACCATGACCAACCCGGCGCCGCCTACGGCGCGAGCGCCCAGATGGACGAGATGCCAGTCGTTGAGCAGACCGTCCTCGGAGCTGTATTGGCACATGGGCGAAACGCCGATGCGGTTGCGCAACGTGACGCTCTTGATTGTCAGCGGCGAGAACAGGTGCGCGGGTTGTGCAGATTGTTCTTTTGCCATCATATTTGATTTCCGCGGGCGGCTGGCTCAACAGCGTCCGGCATGCCCTTGCCCTCTGTCACACCACTCGGTGCCGCGAGGCGCGCCGCGATGAACGGGCGATAGGAAGCAGTAGCGAGGCCTACGCACTCCAGGTTAACAGAAGACCCGATCTCCGACACCGCCGGCGCCCCCCCGGAGGTACCGCGCCACCGGCACAGGGCTGATTATGGCGGCTGCGGCCGACCTGTCAAGGAAGATGCGCCATGCCTGCAGAGCGCGCCGCTCGTCCGGCCGGTCGCCCCTACGGTCGGCCCTACAGTCGGTCCTACGGTCACTGGACGCTGGCCGAAGGCCTGATTCCAGGGGACCTGCAGGAACTTGCCCAACCGTGACGATCTCAGCCCTGGAAGATGTCTATGTCATGGCGGCAATCAGCAGCGTCACCGTGATGGGGCTGGCGAGGGTGGACAGCATCACGCACGCGGTGACGAACGAGGGCTCGACGTCGAACTCGAGCGCGAGGATGGTGGTGAGCACGGCGCTCGGCATACCAGACTGGACGATGGCAGCCTGCCTGGCGACGCCGGTCAGGCCCAACAACTGCGCGGCGCCGACGGCGAGAAGCGGCGTCACCACGAGCGACAACGTGCCTGCGAGCGCAACCAGCGCCGGACGGTCCGGCCAGGCGCTTCGTTCCAGTTGCATCCCCAGGACGAGGATCATCGTCGGCAGCGCCGCGCCGCTGAGCAACTCGACCGGCCGCATGATCGCAGGCGGCATGGGGATGCCGAGGCCGACCACGATCCCCGCCGCCACCACTCCCCACACCGCCGGCACCCGCAGGACTCCCCGCGCGGCCTGCCCGATCGAGCGGCGACCGGCCGACGCCAGGAAGACGCCGAGCGTGTAGGTGGCGACGGCATTGGCGACGAAATAGACAGTCGCGTGCGCGAGCGCGTCCCTCCCGAACGCGAACAGCACGACGGGCAGCCCGTAGTTCCCGCTGTTCGAGAACATCACCACGATCAGGAACGCGCTCGTCAGGGCGCGGTCGAGGCGAAGCGGCAGCGTGACGAGGCGCGCCACCAGGCCGATCCCGACGATCACCAGGACCGCCAGCGCCGTCATCCGGCCGAAATCACTCGCGCTCAGAGACGAGGTCACGAGCAGGTGGAAGACGAGGCACGGCGACAGCGCGTTGAAGGTGATGTGCGAGAGCGTGCGCACGTCTGCCTTCAGCACGCGGGCGACGGCAAAGCCGACGGCCGCAACGATGAAGATCGGCAGCACGTCGTTGGCGAAGATGGACAGCAGCAGGGTCACAACAGAGAGATCATAGTAGGTGCCGGTGGCCAGTGGCTAATGATCAGTCAGCCTCGAGCCTTCGGCCCTTAGCCTTTAGCCCTGTCTCGCCACCGTCGTCAGCCGCTCCGAGATCACCGGTTACAGAGCCGCGCGCGCGACGAGGGCGGCCAGCACGCCTCCCACGATCGGGCCGACAACCGGCACCCAGGCGTAAGACCAGTCGCCGTCCCGCTTGGCCCCGAGCGGAAGGAGGCCGTGCGCGAGGCGCGGGCCGAAGTCGCGGGCGGGGTTGATGGCGTAGCCCGTCGTGCCGCCGAGCGCGAGGCCGAGACCGAGGACGAGAAGCGCCACCGGCAACGCGCCGACGCTGCCGAGCCCGATCGGCACGTCGTGCGCGGCGCCATCGGCGCCCGGGATCGCAATCGTCCCGCTGGTGATCAGGAACACGGGCAATACGAGGAAGAACGTCGCGACGATCTCGCAGAACAACGCGCGCGGGATGGAGCGGATGGCGGGTGCGGTACAGAAGACCGCCAGTTTCGCGTCCAGGTCATCGGAGACCTTGAAGTGCTCGCCGTAGAAGAGGCCCACGATGATGGCGCCGAGGAAGGCGCCCGCGACCTGCGCGGCCACGTAGCCGGGAACCAGGTTCCACGCGAACTTCCCGCCGAGCGCCAGCGCCACGGAGATCGCCGGGTTCAGGTGCGCGCCGCTATAGGGTTGCGAGCAGAAGACACCGACGAAGACGCCGATCGCCCACCCCCACGTGATGACAATCCAGCCGGAGTTGTTGCCCTTCGTGCGCGAGAGCACGACGTTGGCGACCACGCCGCCGCCGAAGACGATGATGATGGCAGTCCCAATCAGTTCGGCCAGGAGTGCGTTCATACCGGAAGGTACCTCTCGGCAATCGCCGTGAATTCAGCCACCTGATCGCGCTGCCAGCGTTCATCGCGACCGAGTTCAGCGGCCATGAGCCCTGCCACAGCGGGCGCCATCCGGATCGCGGCCTTCGCGTTGAGCGACAGCACGCGCGTCCGCCTCGCCAGCACGTCGTCGACCGTGCGCGCCATCTCGTGGCGCACGGCCCAGTACACCTGGGCCGCCCGGACCGGCGCCTCCGCGTCGAGCACGATGCCGAGGTCCGGTCGGCCTTCCACCAGGCCGGCCAGCGCCACGGCATCCTCGCCGTAGTCCGCGTAGGCTCCGAACTGCGGCGCCGACAAATGATACCCGTGGATCCGCAGATCGCGCGTGATGCAGGGCCGCTCGTCGAGGCCCGCCAGCGTGGCCGCGTGGTCCACGCAGTCCTCGGCCATCTTCCGGTAGGTCGTCCACTTGCCGCCCGCGATCGTGACGAGGCCGGCCTTGCTGATCTGGATCGTGTGCTCGCGCGACAGTGCCGCGGTGTTGCCCGCCGCGCCGGCCTTTACGAGCGGCCGGATGCCGGCAAACGCGCTGAGCACATCCGATCGGTTCGGGGGCGCCGACAGGTAGCCGCTGGCGGTCTCGAGGATGAAATCGATCTCCTCGGTGAGCGGCGTCGGTTCGAGCACCACCTCGGAGACCGGCGTGTCGGTCGTGCCGACCACCGTGTGGTCGTGCCACGGGATGGCGAACATCACCCGGTCGTCGCGCGTGCGCGGCACCATGATGGCCGTGGCCCCGCCGAGGAAGCGCTTGGGGAGCACGACGTGAACCCCCTGGCTCGGGGCGATCATCGGCGCCACCGACGCGTCGTCCATGCGCCGAATCGCGTCCGAGAACGGGCCGGTCGCGTTGATGACGCACTTGGCCGCCACGGTGAAGTCGTTGCCGGACTCCGCGTCACGGAACACGGCGCCAGAGACGTACCCCTCGCCATCCTTTTCGAGGCGGATGACCGGTGCGTAGTTGAGGAGGCAGGCGCCCCGCTCGGCCGCCGTGCGTGCGAGATCGATCAGCAGGCGACTGTCATCGAATTGGCCGTCGTGGTACAGGACGCCGCCGCGCAGCCCATCCTGTTCCAAGGTAGGAATGCGATGCAGCACCTCGTCGGACGTGAGGACGCGGGAATGGCCGAAGCCGTGCCGGCCCGCCAGCATGTCGTAGACGCGCATCCCGATGCCGTAGAAGGGCGCTTCCCACCACAGATAGTTCGGCACCACGAACGCCAGTTCGCGCACCAGGTGCGGGGCGTTCCGCCGGAGCAGCCCGCGCTCGTGCAGCGCCTCCATGACGAGCGGCACATTGCCCTGCTGCAGGTAGCGCACACCGCCGTGCACGAGCTTGGTTGACCGGCTCGACGTCCCCTTGCCGAAGTCGCTCTGCTCCACCAGGAGCACGTCATAGCCTCGCGACACCGCGTCCACGGTCACGCCGACGCCGGTGGCGCCGCCGCCAATCACGATGAAGTCCCAGGGGCCGTGATGGTCGCGGACCCGGTCGAGCATGTCTTGTCGTGTCATGGTCGTGTTATGCCTGCTCCCAATCCTTCGCGCGTTCCAGCGCCATCGTCCATCGAGCGCGGCGCGACGCCATCTCGTCGGCGCTCATCCGCGGCTCGAACCGCCGGTCGATCTGCCACGCCTCCCGGAGCTCCGCGGCCGAGGCCCAGTACCCGACCGCCAGCCCGGCGAGGAAGGCGGCGCCGAGCGCGGTCGTCTCGATGACCTTGGGCCGCACGACGGGCACGCCAAGGATCTCGGCCTGAAACTGCATCAGCAGGCCGTTGGCGGCCGCGCCGCCGTCGACTCGCAGTTCGTCGAGGGCGATTCCCGAGTCGGCCTTCATGACATCGAGGACGTCCGCCACCTGGAACGCGATCCCTTCGAGCGCGGCGCGCGCCAGATGGGCCTTGGTCGTGCCGCGCGTGATGCCGACGACGAGGCCTCGGGCGTACTGATCCCAGTGCGGCGCGCCCAGACCAGCGAACGCGGGAACGAGATAGACGCCCCCCGAATCGGGCACCGACGCCGCCAGCGCCTCGACCTCTCCCGCCGACGCGATGATCCCGAGGCCGTCGCGCAGCCATTGCACCACCGCGCCGCCGACAAAGACGCTGCCTTCGAGCGCGTAGTCGGTCTGGCCGCCGATGCGCCAGCCGACGGTCGTCAGCAGTTGGTGCTTCGACGCCACGGCCTGCCGGCCGACATTCATCAGCATGAAGCAGCCGGTGCCGTAAGTGTTCTTGGCGAGTCCTCGTTCGAAGCACTGCTGACCAAACAGCGCCGCCTGCTGGTCGCCGGCGACGCCGGCAATCGGAATCCTCGCATCGAACACGCCGACCGCCGTCTGGCCGAGGACCTCTGACGACCCTCGGACCTCGGGCAACACCGCACGCGGCACGCCGATCCACTCCAGCAGCTCGTCGTCCCAGTCGCCCTTGACGATGTCGTAGAGCATCGTACGCGAGGCGTTGCTGGGATCGGTGACGTGCAGCGCTCCCCCGGAGAGCTTCCACGCCAGCCAGGTGTCGATCGTGCCGAACGCCAGCTCGCCGCGCTCGGCGCGGGCACGCGCGTCGGGGACGTGGTCCAGGATCCAGCGCAGCTTGCTGCCGGAAAAATACGCATCGATCACCAGGCCGGTCTTGCGCTGGATGGCGGGGCCGAGCCCGGAGGCCTTCAGCGAGTCGCAGAACCCGGCGGTCCTGCGGTCCTGCCAGACGATGGCGTGGTGAATCGGCGCGCCGGTCGCCCGATCCCAGACCACCGTGGTCTCGCGTTGATTGGTGATGCCGAGGGCGGCCACCGCGTCGGCCTGCAGGCCGGCGCGTTCGAGTGCCTGGTGCGCCACCGCCAGTTGCGTGGCCCAGATCTCGTCAGCATCGTGTTCGACCCACCCGGCCTGGGGGAAGATCTGCCTGAACTCCTGCTGCGCCACGCTCACGATACCGCCTGCATGGTCGACGACGATGGCGCGCGAGCTGGTGGTGCCTTGATCGAGGGCCAGGATGACGGACATAGGCTCCTTCGGGGTGAGGCGGGAGTCGTCTGGCGATCCGCGCTTCGCGGGGCCAGCCAACAGCGTTTCTGGTTCTAGCGGGGCGTGCCTTGGGGCCGCCACGCCAGGTTCGGTGGTCTGAGGCACGCCTCGCTAGACGTCTTGAACGGCCAAAGTCGTTGCGAATGAGTCACGTTCTCTCGACTTCCGTCCGGCCGTTCAAGACGTCGACGCCCCGCGCGTCGCGGGGCCAGCCAACAGCGGTTCTGGTTCTAGCGGGGCGTGCCTTGGGGCCGCCACGCCAGGTTCCGCGGTCTGAGGCACGCCTCGCTAGAACATCAGCTTGACGCCCACCTGGATCTGCCGTGCATCCCACGTGGCCAGGAACGTGCCGTAGGTGGCCGAATTCCGGTTCGTGACAGGTGCCCGGAAGTTCACCCGGTCGAACAGGTTGAACGCTTCGAGGCGGAACTGCACCCTGGTGTTCTGGCCGACCGGGATCTTGAAGTCCTTCGACGCCACCAGGTCCACCTGGAAGAGGTTCGGCGCACGCACCGTGTTGCGCTCGGCGTTGCCGAACGGCTGGCTCGGATCGGTCGGAATCACCACGTTCGTCTTGCTCAGGTAGCTCGTCACCGAACTCCTGTCGTCGTAGACGTCTCCGATCACGTTCGGGCGATAGTTGTTCGCACCGCGATAGTCATTCGCGAGGCCCGACACGACGAACGACGCCGCGGGCGTGTAGGTGAGCGTCGCGACCTCGCCCGAACGCGCGACGATGATACTGCTGACCGTCCATCCGCCGACGAGCGCCTGGACCACCGGATTGGCCTTGGCGCCCCACCGGCGGCCCTCACCAAATGGCAACTGCCACACGAAGCTGGTGGTGTTGTTGAACGGCTCGTCGTAGCCGGACGTGGCGTAGTCGGCTTCGAGGTTGTAGAAGTCCTGCGGGGCGGGGAAGTTGCCGTTGGGGTTCTCGAGCGAGCCCGAGCCGTTGTCCTTCGCCTTCGAATACGTGAAGGAATTCAACACCATCAGTCCCTTGCGCATCCGGTAGGTGTACTTCAACTGGAGGCTGTTGTACCGGGACTTCCCGCCGTTGAATGCGTAGGTGATGTCGCCGAACTCCGGAATCGGCCGGCGGTTCGCGAGCGCGATCGTCCCGGCCGAGTTGTTCGGATATGCCTGGTTGTAGTTGGCGAGCAGCAGCAGGTCGTCGGCCTTGTTGCCGACATAGGCGACGTCGAGCGTCATGTTCGACGCGATCTCGCGCTGCATCGAGATGTAGTAGCTCTGCACCTGGCTCGAATGGTAGTCGTTCGGCATGTAGGTGACGTTGGCGAGCGTCGGCTGGAACGTCGACGGATCGTTCAGGCCGGAAGGATATCCCTGCTGGGTCGTCCTGAAGGTCGAGAGCGCCGGGTTCGTCTGATTGACGATCGCGTTGATGACCTGCGGGCCGTTGAGCGACAGCAGGTTGGCCGAGCCGGCACGGTGGAAGTGGACGTAGCTCAACCCGTAGCCGCCGCGAATGACGGTCTTCGGATTGACGGAGTACGCGAAACCGATGCGCGGCCCGACATTGTTCCGATCGGGCTTGACGAGCGCCCGATCCTCGAGCGATCCGTTCGTGGCCATGACCATCTTCTTCGCGACCGGATCGTAGTTGGACAGAACGTTGTTCTTCTCCCAGTGCGGCGTGGCGTACTCGTAGCGGAGACCCAGGTTCAGCGTCAGCGCGTTGTTCAGCCGCCAGTCGTCCTGGAGGTAGGCGAAGTGCATCTGCTGGCGCAGGTCCGCGACCATGATGTTGGTGAGGGCGTACTGGCTGCGAAGCCCCAGCATGAAGTCGGCGAGGTTGTAGATGTTGTTGGAGGCCACGCCGGTCGGGCGTGTGAACTGGCCCGTGTATGTGTCGCGGCCGTAGAGCGGGTTCACATCCTGCACCTGGGTGGAGATGTCCTGGAACTCGTAGCCCGTCTTCAGTGAGTGCTTGCCGGCCACCCACGTGTAGTTGATCTTCGGGTTCCACATTGTCGGGAACTGCCACTGCGGGTTGGCCACCTGGCGCCCGAGGTCGGAGTAGCCGGTAATCAACTGCGTCGGCAGGCCGCCGGCCACGCGGGGATCGGTCGGCAAGCCGACGAGGCCGTACGCGTCGAGCGCACTCGCGCTACCAAGGGAGAGCGGGTTCTTGCCGGCGACCGTGCTACCCCAGCCGAAGCGTCCTTCGAGCAGCGACGTCCCGGACCGCGCCCACGTGAACCCGGTGGCGAGCTGCTTGTTGGTGGAGTAGGTGTTGCCGTTGCCCGCGCCGCCCGTCGGGAGGGGCAACGGCGACTGGTCCACGGCATCCCGAACGCGGTGGCCGTAGCGGCCAAAGAAGGTCAGCGCCGGGCTGTACTGATAGTCCACCTTGCCGCTGCCCTTGTCGACCCTGTCCGTGAACTGTTGCAGCACCGAGTAGTTGCTGGCCGCCGAACTGGACGTCGGCGTCGGCAGGCCCGCCAAAACTTTGCGCGCGAAATCGCTCATCGGGATTTGCGTGCCGGCCGGGTAGGTCACGCCCGTGATCGGGTTCCGGATGGCCACGCTCAGGATGCCCTGCCGCTGGGTCATGTCGGCGATCGTCTGGAAACCGGTCGTCTCGCGGGTCTGGCGGTACGCTTCGTACTCGGCGAAGAAGAACGCCTTGTTCTTCACGACCGGGCCGCCGAAGGCGCCGCCGAACTGGTTCCGCCTCTGCGGCGGCTTCTGGCCGCTGGCCGGCAGGAAGTAGCCAGCGGCGTTGAGTTTCGTGTCGCGGAAGAACTCCCACGCCGCGCCGCTGAAGTTGTTGGTCCCGCTGCGGGAGGCGACGTTGACCGTCGCGCCGGCGCTCCGCCCGTACTCCGCGCCCAGGTTGTTGGTGACGACCTTGAACTCGGCCACCGCGTCGGGCGAGGGCTGCATCACCTGGTTCGAAAACCCCTGGTTGCTCGTGCCGTAGGCGTTGTTGTCGATGCCGTCCAGCATGTAGTTGTTGAACGTGCTGCGCAGGCCGTTGATGTTGAACGACCCCTCGCGCGGGGTGGCGGACGAGCCAGTGCCGATCGAGGAGACCCGGACGCCGGGGCTCAGCAGGACGAGGCCCGAATACTCGCGGCCGTTCAACGGCAGCTCGACGGCCTGGTCCGAGGTGATGACTTGACCGCGCTGGCTCGAGTCGGTCTCGAGCAGCTTGGCCGCGCCGGCGACCTCGATCGTCTCGGTCACCTGGCCGGGTTCGAGCTCGAGTTCCACGCGCTGGCGGCCGCCGACGGTGGCCTGGACGTTGTCGGCGAGCGCGACCGCAAAGCCCTGCAGCTCAGCGGTGACCTTGTACCGGCCGACGCGCACCGTCATGAACTCGAAGTTGCCGTTGGCGTCCGTGACCTTGACGACGGCGATGCCGGTACCGATGTTGGTCAGGGTCACCGTGGCCCCGGGAACGACTGCACCGGTGTTGTCACGAACAATACCAAGGATGGTGGCCGTGTCGAACTGCGCGAACGCAGGCGACGCGGCCAGCCAGCACAGACTGAGACACACCAGTCCTCTGGCGACGGCCTTCATGATTCCTCCCCGGGTCAGCAACATACACAATGGGTGACGAGACGGCGAGAGCGCGCAACGAGGCGGATGCGGGTTCGCACCTGAAACGAAGCCGAATGCCGCGTATTGCATCATCGGGCGCATGTGGTGTCAAGGGCTCACCTGTTTGGGCTCATGTGTTCGGTGGCGGCCCTGGCGCAGACGCTCTATAATCCGTCGTCGAGTCGGACGCTCGGATTCAGTCCCCCGAAACGGAGTCAGCATGGTCACCACCCGGATTGGCAGCATCGCGATCGTTGTGTCGGCATTGACCCTGCTCGCCGTCTCGGTGGGCGGACAGGCGCCATTCAAGGGCTACAAGGGGAAGACGCTGATTGCGCACCGTGGCGCCTCGTCTTACGCGCCCGAGCATAGCGAGGCGGCGTACACGCTGGCGATGGCCCAGGGGGCCGACTACGTCGAGCAGGACCTGCAGGTGACCAAAGACGGCCAGCTCGTGTGCCTGCACGACCTGACGCTCGAACGGACGACCAACGTCAAAGACGTGTTCCCGAGCCGCGCGCGCACGCTGAAGCGCGAGGGCCGAGAGCTGACCGGCTGGCACGTCTCCGACTTCACCCTCGCGGAGATCCAGCAGCTCGACGCCGGATCCTGGTTCGACCCGAAGTTCAAGGGCGCAAAGGTTTTGACCTTTCAGCAAGCCATCAACCTGATCAAGGGCAAGGCCGGGATCTATCCCGAGACCAAGGCCCCGGAAGTCTACGGCAGCCTCGGCTTCGACATGGAACGGTTGGTGATGGACGTGCTGAAGAAGAACGGCCTCGACAAACCGGGCGCCGACCCGAAGACGCCAGTGTTCCTGCAGTCGTTCAGCGCCGACAGCCTCGAGAAAATGCGGCAGTCGATGAAGGTCACGCTGCCCATTCTGTTCCTCGTGACCGATGCCGACCGCGACCTCTGGTTGACCAGAGAGCGGATGACCGAGATCAAGACGTTTGCCGACGGGATCGGGCCGGCAAAGGGCATCATCTCCGGCAAGCCGGAGATCGTCGGCTGGGCACACGACGCCGGCCTCAGCGTTACGTGCTACACGTTCAAGTCAAGCGACCAGCCGGCCGGACAGACCGTCCGCGACGAGATGCGCAGGTTCCTGTTCACGCTCGGAGTCGATGCGGTGTTCACCAACAACCCCGACGAGTTCCCGCGCAAGTAGCGCCCGGAGGCGGCGATGATCGGACTGCTGAAGCCGGCGCCGGACGTCCCGCGCCTGCCCCCTGACCGTGTCGATCCGGAGTACCGGCGCCTGCGCCGACAGCTCTTCATCGGAATCTTCGTCGGCTACGCGGCGTACTACCTGGTTCGGAACACGATGGCCCTGGCCATACCCGACCTGCTGAAGGAGTACCCGCAGTACTCGAAGGCGGCGCTCGGGACAGCGATGACCGGCCTGTCGATCGCGTACGGCGCCTCGAAGTTCCTCATGGGCTCGGTATCCGATCGCAGCAATCCCAAGTACTTCCTCCCGCTCGGCCTGCTGCTCTCGGCGGGCATCATGTTCGCGTCCGGGACCGTGCGCTGGATCTACTCGTCGCTCGCGATGGTGGTGGCGCTGCAGACGCTCAACGGCTGGGTGCAGGGCATGGGCTGGCCGCCGTGCGGCAAGACCATGGTGCACTGGTGGAGCACGAAGGAGCGGGGCCTCACCGTCGCGACCTGGAACACCGCGCACAACGTCGGGGGCGCGCTCGTCGCCAACTTCGCCCTGATCGGCGTCACGCTGTTCAACGACTGGGGCGCCAAGTTCTACTTCAACGCCGTGATCGCCGCCGCCCTCGCCATCGGAGTGTTCTTCCTGCTGCGCGACACACCGCAGTCGTGCGGGCTGCCGCCAATCGAGGCGTACAAGAACGACTATCCGCCCGACTACAGCGCCGACGACGAGCGGAGTTTCACGTTCAAGGAGATCTTCCTCGGCCACGTCCTCAACAACAAGTACCTATGGGCGATCGCCGTGGCCAACGCCTTCGTCTATTTCGTGCGCTACGGCGTCGTGAACTGGGTCCCGACCTACCTGCAGACCGCAAAGGGCTTCTCTTTCACGCAGTCCAGTTTGGGGTGGTCGCTTTACGAATGGGCGGCGATTCCCGGCACGATCGCGTGCGGCTGGATCTCCGACAAGTACTTCAAGGGCCGGCGGGCCCCGGCGAACATCCTCTTCATGGGGCTCACGCTGGTGGCGGTCGTCGTCTACTGGGTCAATATCCACGGGCCACTCTGGATTGACTACGTCGCGCTCTTCGCCATCGGCTTCCTGATCTACGGCCCGATCATGATCATCGGCCTCCACGCGCTCGATCTGGTGCCGAAGAAAGCGGCCGGCACGGCCGCCGGGTTCACCGGCTTCTTCGGCTATGTGTTCGGGTCGGCCATTGCGGGCACCGGCGTCGGCTGGATTGCCGATCACTGGGGCTGGAACGGCGTGTTCGTGGCGATGGTGGTGTGCTGCGTGCTGACGATGGTGTTCGTGGCCTTGACGCTCGGGCACACCACGACCAGCGGGCAGCGAGCGGAGTTGGGCGACCGGGCGGTGTGACCAGATGTGGAGCCATTGATGCGAAAAATCCTTCTCCTTACCGTGCTTGGTGTCGTGTGCCTGGCGTCGGCCGTCGCCGCGGGCGTGCCGGGCCGGTTCATGCAGTACCCGACGATCTCGGGTGAGACGATCGTGTTCACCTACGAAGGCGACCTGTGGTCGGTCCCGGTGGCGGGTGGCACAGCCCGCCGACTGACCAATCACCCGGGCACCGAGGAAGCCGCGAAGTTCTCGCCCGACGGCAAGACGCTGGTCTTCACCGGCGGATACGACGGCGCCCCCAGCTTGTACGTGATGCCCGCCACGGGCGGTGCGCCCAGGCGGGTCACGTACTACGGCGCGGGCGTGCAGGCCGTCGCGTGGACGCCAGACGGCAGGAAGATCGTCTTCCGGTCGAGCCACGAGGCCACCTTCAGGCCGATGGCCCGGCTGTATTCGGTCTCGCCGGAGGGCGGCTTGCCCGAAGCGCTCCCGATGGACCGGGGCATCCTCTGCTCGTATTCGCCAGACGGGACGAGGCTCGTCTACAACCGCCGTGGCATCGAGGAGTATTACTGGAAGCGGTACAAGGGCGGTCGGTACGTGGACCTGTGGCTCTACGACTTCGCGAGTAAGCAGTACACGCAGCTCTCCGACTTCGTCGGCAAGAGCGCCTACCCGATGCACGCGGGCGGCAAGCTGTTCTTCGTGTCGGACCGCGACCCGAAGGGCATCAGCAACCTCTACACGATCGATCCCGCCACGAAGAAGGTCGTTCAGGTGACGACGTTCGACGATTTCGACATCCAGTGGCCGACGACCGACGGCAGGCGCATCGTCTTCGTCCGCGGCGGGCGCCTGACGGTATTCGACACGGCGACGGGGGCCGTGAAGCCGGTGGAGGTGGACATACCCTCGGACCGGTGGCCGCTGGCCGAGCGGACGGTCAACCCGCGCGACTACATCCAGACCTTCTCGGTCTCGAACGACGGAAAGACGGCCGTGTTCGAGGCGCGGGGCGATATCTTCCTCGTTCCATCCGACGAGGCGCTGCCGACGGTGAACCTGACGGCCACGACCCTCACGCGTGAGCGCCACCCGCAGATCTCGCCCGACGGCAAGAAGGTCGCGTTCTTCTCGGACAAGACCGGCACCTACCAGCTCTACCTGGCGAACATCGCTGGCGACAAGAGGTGGGAGCAGCTGACGACCGAACTCGATCGGACCGTCTACCACCTCGAGTGGTCGCCCGACAGCTCGAAGATTCTGTTCGGGAACAAGGACTTCGCGCTGTTCTACGTCGATGTCGCGACGAAGAAGCTGACGAAGTTCGCCACTTCGAACCAGATGAAGAACGACGAGTTCTTCTGGGAAGTGAGCGACTACTCGTGGTCGCCCGACAGCAAGTGGGTCACCTACTCGTTCGCGCAGTTCAACCGGAACAACCGGGTGTTCCTCTACAGCCTCGAAAAGAACACGTCGTTCCCGGTGACCGGCGACTTCTTCGACAGCCTCAACCCGTCGTTCGACGCCAACGGCGACTACCTCTACTTCCTGTCCTACCGGAACTTCGACACGCGGATCGATCTCTTCGAGGACAACCACGTGGTGGAGCACCCGGTGCAGGTGATGGCCGTGCAGCTCAGGGCGGGCCAGCGGCCGCCGTACGACCGCGGCAGGGACCAGAAGGACGCCGAGCCGTTCCGCATCGACGTGGCCGGTCTCGAGGCGCGCGTCTTCCCGCTGCCAATCCCACCCGGTCTCTACTTCCACCTGAAGGCCGGCAAGGGGCTGGTCACCTACACGTCGCTGCCCACCTACGGCGAGGCGGAAACCGAGGAGCTGTTCAAGCCGGGCGGCGCCGAGAAGTGGACGCTGCACGTCTTCGACATGGCCACACAGAAGGATGTCGCTGCAGAAGGGACTATCGTGGACTGGCGGCTGTCGGCGAACCGCGAGCAGGCGATCGTGCGCAAGGCGGGTGTCAGCTTCCAGGTGACGACGCCGGACAAGATCGTGCAGAACCCGAAGTCGCTCGGGACGAGGCTGTCGCTCGAGAAGATGGCGGCGCGCGTGCGCCCGGTCGAGGAGTGGACGCAGATCTTCAACGACACGTGGCGCTGGTACCGGGAGTTCTTCTACGACGAGAACATGCACGGCCGTGACTGGAAGACGTGGGGCGACACGCTTCGCGCGATGATTCCCGATCTGTCGTCGCGGTCCGATCTCAACTGGCTGCTCTCGCAGCTGGTTGGCGATCTCAACGTGTCGCACACCTACGTGGGCGGCGGCGACCTCGGGCCGCAGCTGACGCCCGAGGTCCGGATCTACCCCGGCCTGCTCGGCGCCGATCTCGAAGCCGACGCCAGCGGCTACCTGAAGTTCGCGAAGATCTTCGGGCCGACCGCCTACAACGCGGACCTCACCTCGCCGCTGGCCCGGCCCGACGTGGACGTGAAGAAGGGCGACTTCCTCATCGCGATCGACGGCCGCGAGGTGAAGGCGACCGACAATCCCTATCAGTTCCTGCAAGTCACGCGCGGCCAGAAGGTGAAGCTGACGGTGAACTCGACGCCTACCGCGACCCTCGCGCGAACGTACGAAATCGAACCGCTGCGATCGGACGCCACACTGCGCTACAACCGCTGGCTGGCCGACAACATCGACGCGGTCCTCGAGGCGTCGAACGGCGACATCGGCTACATGCACATCCAGGCGATGGGCACCGACAACATCGGCCAGTTCGACAAGTTCTGGCGGGCATTCCGTTACAAGAAGGGGCTCATCATCGACGTGCGCGGCAATGGCGGCGGGTGGACCGAGTACTTCATGATCGACAAGCTCGAGCGGAAACTGACGGCCTACAACGTCCTGCGCGGCATGGAACCGTTCCGCTACCCGGGTTCGACGACGACTGGCCAGATTGCCGTCATCACCAACGAGTACAACGGGTCGGACGGCGAGGCGTTCGTCGAGCACTTCAAGGCACGCAAGCTGGGGACGGTGATCGGCGTGCCGTCGTGGGGCGGCCTGGTGGGAATCCTCAACCGGCAGGTGACGGTCGACAACGGCACCGTGGAGCAGTCGAACAACGCGTTCTACAACGAGCAGGGCAAGTGGCTGGTCGAGAGCCACGGCGCCGACCCGGACATCGTGGTCGACAACGACCCGACATCGGCGTCAGCCGGCCGCGACGCACAACTGCAACGCGCGATCGAGGAACTGCAGAAACAGATCAAGGCGAAGCCGTTCACGTTCCCGCCGAAGCCGACGTACCCGATCAGGTAGCGGCGGAAGCCGTTGATGGTTGTCAGGTGCTGGGGGTGAGTCGGCCTGTCCGAAGCCGGGAACGAAGCGGGCGAGTTCCTGGGCGCCGATCGCCTCGACGCGCTGCTCGCAGCCAGTCCGCGGGCGGACGTGGACAGCGTGCTGGCACACGTGGAAGCCACCGTGCGAACGTTCCGCGAATCGGCTGAGCTCTCCGATGACGCGACGATGATGGCGCTGCGGTTCGGCGCGAACGAGATGCCTGCCGCCATCGTCTAACCGTCTATGATGGTTCCACGCCTGCCGCCTGCCGTGCGCGCGCTGTTCCGCACGCCCCTGGTCACCACGGTTGCCGTCATCTCCCTCGCACTGGGAATCGGGGCGAACGCGGCGATTTTCTCGCTCTTCGACCAGATGCTCCTGCGCCCGCTGCCGGTGCCCGATCCCGGACAACTGGTCAACCTGGGTGCGCCCGGGCCGAAGCCCGGCTCACAATCGTGCGGACGGCCAGGCGACTGCCAGGAGGTGTTCAGCTATCCGATGGTCCGTGACCTCCAGCGGACGCAGACCGTGTTCATGGGAATCGCCGCTCACCGCCCGTTCGGTGTGAACCTGGCGTATCGCGGTCAGACGATGAGCGGCCAGGGACTCCTCGTCTCCGGCAGCTACTTTCCGGTGCTTGGCATTCAACCTGCGCTCGGTAGACTTCTCAACTCGCGCGACGACGGGACGGCCGGCGAGCCGCATGTCGTGGTGCTGAGCTACGACTACTGGCGAACCAGGTTCGATCAGAACCGCGACGTCCTCAACCAGCCGCTGATCGTCAATGGACAGCCGCTGACCATCGTCGGGGTCGCGCCGCGCGGGTTCGAGGGGACGACGCTCGGCAATCGGCCGCAGGTGTTCGTGCCAATGACGATGCGCGACGCGATGGAGGCCATCTTCAAGGGAAGCCTCGAGAACCGGCGCGCTTACTGGGCGTATGCCTTCGCAAGGCTGAAGCCGGGAACGACGGTCGAGCGGGCTCTGGCCTCCATCAACGTGCCCTACCACGCGATCATCAACGACGTGGAGGCGCCGCTCCAGAAGGGCATGAGCGATCAGACCACGAAGCAGTTCCGGGCGCGGCGGCTGACCGCGGTCGTGGACCCGCGGGGTCAAAGCAACAGCCACAAGGAAGCGCGCACGCCGCTCGTGCTGCTGATGAGCGTGACGGGCCTGGTGCTGCTGATCGCCTGCGCGAACATCGCCAACCTGCTGCTGGCGCGCGCCGCCGGCCGATCGGCGGAAATGGCCGTGCGGCTGTCGATTGGCGCCGGCCGGGCAAGGCTCATCGGCCAACTCCTCACCGAATCGTGCCTGCTGGCGCTGCTGGGCGGCGCACTCGGCCTCCTGGTGGCCCGCTGGACGCTCGACCTGATCGCCTCGCTCCTGCCGGCAGAGTCCGTCAGGACGATGGCGTTCACCGTGGACGGCCGCATCCTGCTGTTCGCCGGGGCACTGACGGTGGGAACCGGGTTGCTGTTCGGCCTGTTCCCGGCGCTGCACAGCACGCGGCCCAACCTCGTGACGGCGCTGAAGGGGCAGTCGGGCCAGCCGAGCGGCGCGCGGTCGGCGGCGCGCTTCCGCACGGCGCTGGTCACATCGCAGATCGGCCTGTCGATGCTCCTGCTCGTCTGTGCCGGCCTGTTCCTCCGAAGCCTGTTCAACGTGAGCCGGACGGATCTCGGAGTCAAGGTCGAGAACGTCGTCACGTTCGGCGTCTCGCCGCAGCTCAATGGCTATTCGGCTGAGCGGTCGCTCGCACTGTTCGAGCGCCTCGAGGACGAATTGGCGGCCGTCGCCGGGGTGACCGGTGTCACGGCAGGGCTCGTGCCGCTCCTTGCGGGCGACAACTGGAACAACGGCGTCGACGTCGAGGGATTCCCGTCAGGACCTGACGTGGACAACGGCGCCAGCTTCAACAAGATTGCGCCGACGTATTTCCGGACCTTCGGGGTGCCGGTGCTCACCGGCCGCGAGTTCACGCGGGCCGACGCCGCGAACGGCACCCTGGTCGCGATCGTGAACGAGCAGTTCACGAAGAAGTTCAACCTGGGTCGGAACGCCGTCGGCAAACACTTTCAGCAGGGCGGCCCGAAATCGCCACTGGTCGAGATCGTTGGCGTGGTGGCCAACACGAAATACAGCGACGTCAAGGACGCGCCGCCGCCGCAGTATTTCCTGCCGTATCGTCAGGGCGAGACGATGGGGTTTCTGAACTTCTACGCGAAGACCACCCTGACTCCCGAACAGTTGCTGTCCACGATCCCGAAGGTCGTCGCGCGCCTGGATCCAAATCTGCCGGTCGAGAGCCTTCGCACGATGGAGCAGCAGGTGCGCGAAAACGTCTTCCTCGATCGCCTGATCACTGTGCTCTCCGCTTCTTTCGCGGGATTGGCGACGCTGCTGGCGGCCATCGGGCTCTACGGGGTCCTCGCCTACACGGTGGCGCAGCGAACGCGTGAGATGGGACTCCGCATGGCGCTCGGCGCGGCGCCGAATCGTGTCCGGCGCATGATCCTCTCCCAGATGGGGATGATGACGCTGGTCGGCGGCGGGATCGGGCTGGCGCTGGCCCTCCTGGTCGGGTGGTACGCGCAGTCGCTGCTGTACGAGATCAAGGGGTACGACCCGGCAGTGTTCGTCGGCTCGGCGGTGCTGCTGGCCCTGATCGCCCTTGCGGCGGGCTACGTCCCGGCGCTTCGCGCCTCGCAGGTCGATCCGATGACCGCGTTGCGATACGAGTAGGACGGCCCACTGCCCAGCCTGCTACCTGCTGCCGACTGCCGACTGGCCGCGGTCGGCGGTCTGCCGACTTGCTTCTCCCTGCCTGAGGCTGTAGGATTCGGCCGCTCCCATTCCCTTCCTTCAAACGGAGGTTGCGATGGCCAAGTGTGGACCCCGTGGCGGTGCGGCGAAGAAGATCGCGACGCCCAAGAAGAAGACGGCGAAGTAACACGTCCGGCTGATAGCTGGCAGCTGGCAGCGATCGTGCGGCCGCACGCCGTTGTCGTTGTCAGCTGTCAGTGACTGGCTATCGGCTGTCAGCTGTCGGCTGTCAGCCGGCTCCGCAGTTCCCACCCACAACCGACACGCTGAGGCATCATGCCGGATTTACTCTCGCCGTTGTCTCTTCCAGGTCTCACCCTCCGCAACCGCATCGTGATGCCGCCGATGTGGTCGGGCCAGGCGACATCCGACGGTTTCGTCACCGCGAACATCATCGAATACCATCGCCTGCGCGCCGCGGCCGGCTGCGGCCTCATCATTATCGAGCATGCGTTCGTTCATACGAGCGGCCGGCACACGCCCACCCAGATTGGCGTGCACAGCGACGCGACCATCGACGGTCTGGCCAGGCTGGCGAGTGCCGTGAAGAGCGAGGGCGCGATGGTCTGCCTGCAACTGGCCCATGCAGGCTCACGGTCGTCGTCGCGGGTGCTCGGGATGCGGCCGCTGGCGCCGTCGAGCGTCCGGCATCCGTACGAGCCGGAAGGGGACGTGCCTGAGGCGATGAGTCCCGGCGCCCTCACGGAGGTCGTTCGCGCCTTCGGCGATGCGGCCGATCGGGCCCGGGCGGCCGGATTCTCGGCGGTCGAAATCCACGCGGCGCACGGCTTCCTGCTGTCCCAGTTCCTGTCGCCGCTCACGAACCTCCGCACCGACGAATATGGCGGTCCGGTCGAAAACCGCTGTCGTCTCCACCTCGCGGTGCTGAACGAGGTTCGCGGGCGGGTGGGCGCCGACGTGCCGGTCTTCGTCCGCCTCGGCGCCCACGACGAAACACCGGGGGGCCTCGAGCTCGACGACGCGTGTCGGGTCGCGAGCTGGCTGGCCGACGCGGGCGCCGCCCTCATCGACGTCTCGGGCGGCCTCCAGGGCTCACGCGGCGCCGGCAGAGGCGCCGCGTACTTCGTGCCGTATGCCCAGGCGATCAAGGCGGCCGTGTCCGTGCCGGTCATGGTCACAGGCGGCATCTCGGAGCCGGACCTGGCCGATCGCACGGTGCGCGAGGGGTGGGCCGACCTGGTGGGCGTCGGACGCGCGATGCTCAACGATCCGGACTGGGCGCGAAAGGCTATCGCGCACCTCTCAATGGGCCGCCGCCCCAGCTAGACGTCTTGAACGGCCAAAGTCGTTTCTGGTTCTAGCGGGGCGTGCCTGGGGGCCGCCACGCCAGGTTCCGCGGTCTGAGGCACGCCTCGCTAGGACTGTTTATGAAGAAGACCATCGCCATTCTCGTTGCCGTCGCGTGCGTGCTCCTCGTCCAGGCCCCGCGTGCCGATGACGGGATGTGGACCTTCGACAATCCGCCGCTGAAGATCTGGAAAGAGAAATTCAAGTTCGAACCGACGCCGCAGTGGCTCGAGCACGTCCGGCTCGCCTCGCCCCGCGTCGAGGGAGCCTCGGGCGCATTCGTGTCGCCGAACGGCCTGATCGTCACCAACCAGCACGTCGCCAACGGGCAACTGCAGAAACTCTCCACGCCTGAACACAACTACGTGCGCGATGGATTCTACGCGCCGACGATCGAGCAGGAACTGAAGTGCCCCGACATCGACGTGAACGTGTTCGTGTCGTACGAGGACGTGACAGCGCGGGTGCAGGGCGCCGTCACACCGGGGATGAGCGACCGCGACGCGGCCGAGGCACGCCGCACCGTGACGACAGCCATCGAGAAGGAATCGACCGAGAAGACCGGCGGCCTCCGGAGCGAGGTCGTCAAGCTCTATAGCGGCGGCGAATACTGGCTGTATCGCTACAAGAAGTTCACCGACGTCCGGCTGGTGTTCGCGGTCGAGGAAGCGACCGGGTTCTTCGGCGGCGATTTCGATAACTTCACCTATCCCCGCTATGACCTGGACGTGGCGTTCTTCCGGGCCTACGAGAACGGGCAGCCCGCGAAGACCGAGTACCTGGCGTGGTCTCAGAAAGGCGCCGAGGACAAGGAATTGGTCTTCGCCATCGGCAGCCCGGGCACGACCTCTCGCCTGCTCACGATGGCGCAACTCGGGTTCCATCGCGAGGTGGCCAACCCGACGCAGATGTCGGTCTACATGGCGCGGCGCGACGCGCTCTGGCGCTACGGCTCGACGAGCGCCGAGGCCGAGCGGCGGGCGTCGGCCGGCCGCCGCGGGCTGGAGAACTCGATGAAGCGGCTGGTCGGCCAACAGGACGGGCTCGAGAACGAGCGGCTGATGAAGGCGAAAGACGACGAGGAAGCGAAACTGCGGACCGCCGTCGCCGCCAAACCCGAGTGGCAGAAGGCGTACGGCGACGGGTGGGATCAGATCGCGGCCGCCTACAAGACATACGGTCCCTACGCGAAGCGGAACGCCTTCTCCGCGCTCACGCCCTCTCGGCTCGGCGGCTTCGCGCTGACGCTGGTTCGCTACGCCGAGGAAGTGCGGAAGCCGAACAACGTCCGGCTCGATGAGTTCCGCGACACCAGGCTCGACTCGCTGAAGACGACGCTGTTTTCCGCGGCGCCCGTCTACCCTGACATGGAGGAATCGCTGCTCGCCTCGTGGCTGCGCGACGCTCAGATGGCGCTCGGCAACGACGATCCCTTCGTGAAGGCCGCACTCGCCGGACAGCCGCCTGCCGCCGTGGCGAAGGCGGCGGCAGGCGGAACGAAGCTGGCAGACCCGGCATTCCGCAAGGCGCTGTTCGAGTCTGGGCCGGAGGCAATCGCGAAGTCGGACGACCCCATGATCGCCCTCGCCCGCCGCGTCGATCCCGTCTTGCGCGAACTGCGCACGTGGATCGAACAGCACATCACCAACGTCGAGACGACCAACGGCGAGCGGATTGCCAAGGCGCGCTTCGCGGTCTACGGGAAGAGCGTGTACCCAGACGCGAACTCGACGGTGCGAATCAGCTATGGCACCGTGCTCGGTTACGAGGAGGGCACCACGCTGGTGCCGTACAAGACGACGTTCTACGGCCTGTTCGACCGCGCCACCTCTTTCGGCAACAAGGCGCCGTTCTTCCTGCCGCAGCGATGGTTCGACCGGCGCGCATCGCTCGACATGTCGGTGCCGCTCAACTTCGCCTACACCGCCGACACGATCGGCGGCAATTCCGGCAGCCCGGTGATCAATCGGAACGCGGAACTGGTCGGCCTGAACTTCGACAGCAACCGGCAGAAGCTCGCGAACCGCTACATGTATATCGACGAGGCGGAAGGGGCCCGCGCGGTCGGCGTCCACAGCGCCGGCATCCTGGAAGCCCTCGCGAAGGTCTACGGGGCGGAGCGGATTGTGAGGGAGATCACGGGGCGGTAGCAAACAGCTGGCAGCTGGCAGCTGGCAGCACACAGCTGGCAGCACACAGCTGGCAGCACACAGCTGGCAGCTGGCAGCTGGCAGCCGATAGCAGGTCACGCGCCAGAGGCTGTCGGCTGGCCGCTGCCTGCTGTCCGCGGTGGATCTCACTTCATCAGAATCGTCGCCAGATCGTTCTCCAGCGTCGTCGTCGCCTTCTCGGTGACGCGGCCGATTTCCTGGTCGCCGCGGAACAAGAGAAAGCAGGATCTTGAAGAAGCGAGGGACCTCGCGCTTGCTGTCGGGGCACCAGGTCGCGAGGATCAGGAGTACCTGCACGTCACGTCCGCGCTCCGCGATCGTCATAACCCGGTCGAGCAGGAACCGAGAAGGAGGCACGAAAACGACCTGCCACGGGTTCAAATGACAGTCGGCTTCCAGTAAGATGAGGAGATGCCCTCAAAGGAGAATCGATGACCAGGCACCTACACCTCGCCGAGTGGGTCAATCAGGTCGCGGCATTCTGCCAGCCCGACCTGGTCCACTGGTGCGACGGCTCGCCGGAAGAGTACCAGCTGATGCTCCGCCTGATGGTGCAGGCGGGCACCGCCATGCGCATGGACCCTGTGCGCCCGAACAGCGTCTTCGTTCGTTCGGACCCCGCGGACGTGGCCCGCGTGGAAGACCGCACGTACATCTGCTCGCAGCGGAAGGAAGACGCCGGCCCGACGAACAACTGGGCGGATCCCGCAGAGATGAAGGCCACCCTCACGGGGCTCTTCACGGGCTCGATGAAAGGGCGGACACTCTACGTCATCCCCTACAGCATGGGCCCCGTCGGATCGCCGATCGCCAAGATTGGCGTCGAGATCACCGACTCGCCGTACGTCGTCGCCAACATGCACATCATGACGCGCGTCGGCGCGAAGGTCCTCGACGTGCTCGGCACCGACGGCGAGTTCGTCAAGGCGCTGCACTCGGTCGGCGCGCCGCTCGAGGGCAGCGCCCCGGATGTGCCGTGGCCGTGCAACAGCGCGAACAAGTACATCTGCCACTTCCCAGAGACACGCGAGATCTGGTCGTTCGGATCGGGCTACGGCGGGAACGCCCTGCTCGGAAAGAAGTGCCACGCACTCCGGATCGCGTCGGTGCAGGCGCGTGATGAGGGCTGGCTAGCCGAGCACATGCTGGTC
Source organism: Acidobacteriota bacterium (assembly GCA_025363775.1). Classification (GTDB taxonomy): domain Bacteria; phylum Acidobacteriota; class Vicinamibacteria; order Vicinamibacterales; family Fen-181; genus FEN-299. Next base: position 23,784 of record JANYLG010000065.1, read on the forward strand.
CTGAAGCTCACCAGCCCGAAGGGCGACGTGCGCTACGTGACCGGCGCCTTCCCGTCGGCGTGCGGCAAGACCAACCTCGCCATGCTCGTGCCGACCGTGCCGGGCTGGAAGGTGGAGACGATCGGCGACGACATCGCCTGGATGAAGTTCGGTCCCGACGGCCGGCTCTACGCGATCAACCCCGAGGCGGGGTTCTTCGGCGTGGCGCCCGGCACCAGCATGAAGTCGAACCCGAACGCGCTCCTGACGCTGACGTCGAACTCGATCTTCACCAACTGCGCGATGACGCCGGACGGCGACGTGTGGTGGGAGTACATGACGGACAAGGAGCCGCCGGAGCTGATGGACTGGCTGCGGCGTCCGTGGCGCCCCGGCATCGGCCGAAAGGCGGCGCACCCGAACTCGAGGTTCACCGCGCCGGCCCGCCAGTGCCCCGTGATCGCGCCGGAGTGGGAAGACCCGAAGGGCGTTCCGATCTCCGCCATGCTGTTCGGCGGCCGCCGGGCCACGGTGGTCCCACTCGTGACCGAAGCCTTCAACTGGCAGCACGGCACGTTCCTCGGCTCGATCATGGGGAGCGAAACGACCGCGGCTGCGACGGGCAAGGTGGGACAACTGCGTCGCGACCCGTTCGCGATGCTGCCGTTCTGCGGCTACCACATGGGCGACTACTTCGCGCACTGGCTGCGGATCGGTGCGGGCGCCAGGCCGGAACAGCTGCCGCGCCTCTACTACGTGAACTGGTTCCGCCAGGACGCGAAGGGCCAGTTCATGTGGCCGGGTTACGGCGAAAACAGCCGCGTGCTGAAGTGGGTGTTCGAACGCGTGACCGGTGGCGGCGAGGCGATCGACACGCCGATCGGCCGGCTGCCCGCGCCGGGAGCGCTGGACATCAACGGTCTCGACATCGCGCCGCACGCGCTCGACGTCCTCCTCGAGGTGGACGTCGAAGGGTGGCTGGCGGAACTGCCGCTGATCAAGAAGCACTACGAGTCGTTCGGCGACCGGCTCCCCGCCGGCCTCAACAAGGAACTGAGCGACCTCGAGAAGCGGCTTCTGGCGGCGGGCGTGTAGACATCTCGGGAGGGGCGAGGCATGACTCGCCCCTACCGTTGAAATTTCTCCTTCAATCCCAAGTAGTCGGTCTTGCCCGTGCCCAGCACGGGTATGCTGTCCACGGCGATGACCTGCCGCACACTGTGCAGCGCGCTCAGCCCTGCCTCTCGCACAATCCGGTTGACCTGCTCGCGATCGGTCGAGCACACCGTGAACATCACGATTTCAGGGCTGTCTGGCGGCCCCAGCGTGTCAACCGCGAGCGCCGGCCCCTTGTTGTCTGGCGACGCGAAGTGCGGAAGCAGCACGGCTTCGATCGCGGGAAGCGAGATCATCTCGCCACCGAGCTTCACGAACCGCTTGAGCCGACCTTCGAAGTAGAGAGAGCCGTCCACATCCTGCCGAACCAGGTCACCGGTTCGATACCACTGTTTCCCGTCCAACTCGACAAAAGGCGATTCGCCCGTGTAGTTCAGGTAGCCCTTGAAGATACTGGGGCCGCGGACCAGCAGCATCCCTGTCTCACCGGGACGCACGCGGGCGCCGCTCTCGAGGCCGACCAGCACGCACTCAACCGAATCGAGCGGCGTCCCGATGCTCCCTGGCCTTGGCTTCTCGAGCCTGTTCGCCGCCACGACCGGTGAACACTCGGTGATGCCGTAGCCCTCGAGGATCGCGGCCCCGGGGCAGGCCCGCGCGAGCGCCTGGTAGACCGACTCCGGGCACTTCTCGGCTCCCGTGACGGCGAAGCACAGGGACGCCAGTTGCCCGGACTGGGCCGCCCGAACGATGCCGCTCAGGAACGTGGGCGTCCCGATCAACAGCGTGACGCCGTACGCAGCAATGACGCGCGCGAGCACGGCCGCCTCGGTCGGGTTCGGATGATACACGGTCCGGAGCCCGGAGCAGAGCGGCAGAATCGTGGTGATGGTGATGCCGAAGGAGTGGAACGGCGGCAGCATCCCGATGAGGATATCCCGATCGTGGAGTGCGACCGCCTTCAGCAGGTCTCGCACGTTCGCCAGGAGGTTGGCGTGGGTCAGCGGGACGGCTTTCGGCAGGCTCTCCGACCCGCTGGTGAAGAGCACCACCGCCTCCTCGGCCGGCGTGATACCGCGCAGCGCTCCCCAGTGCACGTAGCTCCTGATCAGCGCCCAGAGTTTCTCCGTCGTCGTCAGCCGCGCGCGCAGGTCCTCGACCGGCACGAACCGGTCGGCCAGCGACGAGAGGTCGATCCCCATCGCCTCGAGCTTCGAGAGTAGCGCCTTCGCGGTGATCACGCGTTCGACGCTGAGCAGGTCGAGGGCGTGCACCAGGTTGCGCGACCCGGTGGTCCAGTTGATCATGACGGGCGTCTTGCCCGCAAACAGCGTCGCCAGGTAGAAGAGCCCCGCGCCGACCGATGCGGGCAGCATGATGCCGACATAGCGACCCGGGAGCTGGCGGATGGAGGGAACCATCAGCATCAGCCCGAGCACCAGTCGTCGATACGTGACCTCGCCGCTCACCTGGTCTGCGAGGATCAGCTGCCCGGGATGACGGGACGCCTGTTCGAGAAAGACCTCGGTGATCGTGCGGCCGTCGGGCGGCATGGCGCGCCGGTCGCCGCGCGCGGCCCTCCAGGCAGCCGTCGCGTTCTTCAGCGGCGATTCGATGGCCGAGATCCCCTTTCCCGAGGCCGCGAGCACGACGTCGGCGACCGTGGCCAGACTCTCCGGCGTTCCGACAGAGAAGCCGAACTCCTTCTCAACCCAGGTGACGAGTTCGGCCGCAGCGAGGCTGTCGACGCCCAGGTCCTGCGCGAGCCGATCGGTGAGCGTCACGTCCGGCCGACCGGTCAGGCGCGTCATCTCCTCGAGCACGATCCGGCGCGTGGCTTCGGGCGCTTCGGCCGCGTCGCCCGACACCCGTCGGACCTCGGGGTCCGGCAGTTCACGCACGCCGCCCTTCTCCCAGAACCCATAAGGGACGTAGGTGTTTTTCGGCGCCTGCGCGTTGTAGAACTCCTCCAGGTAGCGGTTGATCGCCATCCGGTTTTCGTGTCGGGGGAAGTCGCCTGGCTCGACGAACTCGATGAGGACATCGCGCCGCGGCATGAAGAACACGCCGTTCAACAGCAGGTACTTGAAGCCGCGCCACGCTGTGGCGAACGCGTTCGGCATGCTGCCGTCGAAGGCCAGGCTGAAGCTGCTGCCCCACAGCCCGGTCTGGCGCACGAGGACCACCCTCGCATCGGGTACCGCCTTTACGAGAACGTCGGTGCCGCTGGCGGCGCGGATCTCCTCGAGGTATTGCTGCCGCAGCCGGCCGGACGGATAGAACAGCAGGCTCTCCCCCGCGAGCACCCCTGCGATGGTCTCCTCGAGCGCGCGCCGAGTCGCCTCCATCACCGACAGCCCCTGCCGCTCCATGTTCGGCAGCGCGCGCACTCCGAACAGCCGCGCCAGCATCCCGACCACGGGCAGCGAAATCTGGTACTCGTCGGCGAGCGCACGCGGACGGAAGCCGCGGTTGACGATGGCCATCAGGATCACGGGGTCGATCAGCGCCACGTGGCTCGGCAGGAAAAGGACGCGGCTCGTGCCGCGTTTTCGAATCTCGTCGAGGCCACGCACCTCCACGCGATACCTCAGCGAAAGGAGGAGCCGGCCTTTCCACGAAAGCAGGCATCGAAGGCCGCGGCGAAGCATGGGCATCATCGCAGTATTGTGAAGCAGTGACGATGTGAGATGACAGGGAGAGATTACACGAGTGCCGGCCGGAGCGGTAGGGGCGTGGCCGCAGGGGTGCTCCCGTTCCGCCACTGTAAGGGCGACCGGCCAGTCGCCCCTACGTCCACGAACCGAGGCAGGCCTTCCCCGTCGCGCAGACCGGCGGCCTGCGCGCGGTAAGGCCTCGAAGTGATCGAGGACCACCTGGTACAGTACGCCCTGCGAGGGTGTCCGCGGCTGACACACCGTCGACGGGCAGGCAGTTTCTACCCACCTCCGCAGGATCGACCAGGGCAATGATCGCAGTGCCGAAGGAGTCGGGTTTCGTTCGGCGGTGTGTCGATCAATGAAGGTGCAAGGGGAAGTGCCTGCCCAGCAATGCGAAGTGCTTGTCCAGCGAGAAGAGCG
>JANYLG010000125.1 GCA_025363775.1 Acidobacteriota bacterium
TGGGTCGGCACCGACGACGGGGTGATTCAGATGACGGGGGACGGTGGCCTCACATGGCAGGACGTGACGCCCTCCGGGCTCGGCGCGTGGGCCAAGGTCTCGCTGATCGACGCGGGCCGCTTCAGCCCGCTCACAGCCTACGCGGCCATCAACACGATTCGCCTCGACGACATGCGCCCACATATCTACCGCACCCACGACGGCGGCAAGACGTGGGTCGAGATCGTGACAGGCATTCCGAACGGCGAAACGGTGAACGCGGTGCGCGAGGATCCCAAGCGCAAGGGTCTCCTCTTCGCGGGCACCGAGCGCGCGGTCTACGTGTCGTTCGACGATGGCGGGCACTGGCAGTCGCTCCGACTGAACATGGCCGCCTCATCGGTCCGCGACCTGATTGTGAAAGACGACGATCTCGTGGCCGCCACGCACGGCCGCGGGTTCTGGATTCTCGACGACATCACGCCGCTGCGCCAGATGGAGCCAGGATTAGAAGGACAGCCGGCGACCCTGTTCAAGCCGACAACGGCGTGGCGGGTGCGCTGGAACACCAGCACCGACATGCCGTGGCCAAAAGAGGAGCCGACGGGCCCAAACCCGCCCGACGGCGCGATCGTCAACTACTACCTGACGTCGGCTGCGACCGGCCCGGTGACGCTGGAGATCCTGCAGCAGGACGGGCGGCTGGTGCGGCGGTATTCGAGCGACGACCCGGTGACGCCGATTCCCGGGGCGCTGAACGCGCCCGTACCGACCTACTGGTATCGCCAGCCGCAGGCGCTGTCCACGGCGGCCGGGATGCACCGCTTCCTCTGGGACGTACACTACCAGCCGTTGCCTGGCGGTGGTGGCGGGGGCGGACGCGGCGGCCTGCCGATCGCGGCGGTCCCAGACAACACGACACCGGCGCCGGGAACGCCCTGGGTGTCTCCGGGCACGTACGCCGTGAGGCTGACCGTGAACGGGAAGAGCTACACCCAGTCGATCACCGTGAAGCAGGACCCGCGCGTGAAGACACCGGCGATCGCGATGCAGCAGGTGTATTCGCTGACGAAGGCGATGTACTTTGGCGCCGTGGACGCGCAGGACGCGGCCGCCAGCGTGGCGGCGCTGCGTGGGCGGGCGGCGGCCCTGCTGCCCAGGGCGCAGGGAGGGGCCGCGTCAGCGCTGACGGCGTTTGACAAGAACGCGGGCGCGCTTGAAGGGCAGCGTCCGGTCGCCGGCGGCGGGCAGCGCGGCGGCGCCGCCACGCCGGCGCCGCCGCCCGACACGCTGTGGGCGATCGGCAGCCTGCTGAGCGGACAGATGAACTCGATGCAGGCCGCGGACGTCGCGCCAACCAGCGCCACGCTAACGGCGGTCGCCGCGGCGCACACCGCTGCCGCCCGCGTGATGGCGAAGTGGAACGCGTTGAAGACGGTGGACCTGCCCGCCCTCAACGCGACGCTGAAGGCGGCGGGACTGCCGCCGGTCGCCTCGGGCAGGTAGGACGCGTCGCCCTGATCCTCACCGCCCACGGTGGCGCTGCGCACCGGCGACCATCGCGAGGAACCGCCCGGTCTCCTCCAGCGAGATGCAGGCGTCGGTGATGCTCTGGCCGTAGACCAGCGGCCGTCCCGGCACGTAGTCCTGTCGGCCCTCCACGAGTTGGCTCTCCAGCATGAGACCGAAGATTCGCTGAGATCCTGACGCAACCTGGCGGCAGAGGTCGGTGACCACGTCGGCCTGTCGCCGGTGGTCGCGGCCGCTGTTGCCGTGCGAACAGTCCACCAGCACCCGGTCGGGCAAGCCCTTCGACGCCAGCTGCGCGCAGGCCTCGGCAACCTGGTCAGCGTGGTAGTTGGGACCGCTGTTCGATCCGCCCCGCAGGATGAGATGACAGGTGTCGTTGCCGGACGTCTGCAGGATGGCCGACACGCCCTGCTTCGTCACGCCCGGGAACCAGTGCTGGTGTCGGGCCGTCAGGATCCCGTCCACGGCGACCTTCGTGTCGCCGTCGGTGCCATTCTTGAATCCCACCGGCATCGACAGCCCGGATGCCAGCTCGCGGTGAATCTGGCTCTGGGCCGTGCGCGCGCCGATGGCCACCCACGAGGTCAGGTCGGCGACGTGCTGCGGGATCTGGGTGTCCAGGAACTCGGATCCCGTCGACAGGCCGAGTTCATTGACGTCGAGCAGGAGCCGGCGGGCGAGCCTGAGTCCCTTGTTGATGTGATAGGTCTCGTCGAGATCGGGGTCGTTGATGAACCCCTTCCACCCGACGACGGTGCGCGGCTTCTCAAAGTAGGCGCGCATCACGACGAACAGCTCGTCGGCACATCGATCGGCCAGCGCCTTGAGCCCGCGCGCGTAGTCCAGGGCGGCGGCCGCATCGTGAATCGAGCAGGGGCCCGCGACGACGACCAGGCGCGGGTCGTCGCCGCGGAGGATCGCGGTGATCGTCGCCCTGGCGTCGGCCACCACGTTCGAGGCGCGCTCGCTGATCGGGATCTCCTCGAGCAGGATCGCGGGAGGAATCAGCGGCCTGACGTCCCGAATCCGGAGATCGTCGGTCGGTCGAAACATCCTAGTCCGCCATCTTCCCGCCGAGGAACGACTCGTAGGCGGCGAGGTCGAACAGGCCGTGCCCAGACAGGTTGAAGAGGATGACCTTGGCCTCGCCGGACTCGCGCGCCGCGAGCGCGTGACGCACGACGCTGTGGATGGCGTGCGCCGACTCCGGCGCGGGAATGGTGCCCTCCGAGCGGGCGAACCTCACCGCGCTCTCGAACACCTCTCTCTGGTTGTACGCCTCGGCTTCGACGAGGCCGGCCGCCAGCAGGTGGCTGACCAGGGGTGCCGATCCGTGATACCGGAGACCGCCGGCGTGCAGTGGGGCGGGCATGAACGTGTGCCCGAGCGTGTGCATCATCATGAGCGGCGTCAGCCCTGCGGTGTCGCCGAAGTCGTATTCGCGGGTGCCGCCCGTGAGGCTCGGACACGACGCCGGCTCCACGGCAATCGCCCGCAGCCCCTTTCGGGCACCGGAGAGCTTGTCCCGCAGGAAGGGAAAGACGAGCCCCCCGAAGTTGCTGCCGCCACCGTGGCAGCCGATGAGGATGTCCGGGTAGTCGCCGGCCAGTTCCATCTGCTTCTTCGCTTCCTGACCGATAATCGTCTGGTGCAACAGCACGTGGTTGAGCACGCTGCCGAGCGCGTACTTCGTGTCGTCACGCTGTGCGGCGTCTTCGACGGCTTCAGAGATGGCGATGCCCAGGCTGCCCGGCGAGTCCGGATCCGCCGCGAGAATGGCGCGGCCGGACGCGGTCAGGTTCGAAGGGCTCGCCACGATGTCGGCGCCGTAGGTCTTCATCATGATGCGCCGGTAGGGCTTCTGGTCGTAGCTGATGCGGACCATGTAGACCATGCAGTCGAGCCCGATCAGCCGGCAGGCACACGACAGCGCGCTTCCCCACTGCCCGGCGCCTGTCTCCGTGGCGAGCCGCTTCACGCCCTCCTGCTTGTTGGCATAGGCCTGCATGATCGCGGTGTTCAGCTTGTGGCTGCCGACCGGACTCACGTGCTCCGACTTGTAATAGATGCGCGCCGGCGTGTCGAGCGCCTCTTCGAACGCCCGGGCGCGGAACACCGGGGTCGGGCGGTAGAGCCTGTAGATGTCGCGCACCTGATCCGGGATCGCGATCATCCGCTCCTGCGAGACTTCCTGCGCAATCAGCGAGGCGGGGAAAATCGGCGCGAGCGCCTCCGGGCCGATGGGTTCGCGTGTCACCGGGTGGAGCGGTGGCGGCAGCGGCGTCGGCAGGTCGGGCACGATGTTGTAGAAATGCGTGGGGATCTCGTTCTCGGGCAGGGTGATCTTGGTATCGGTCATAGTCGCCTCTCCAGGTCTCTTGGTCACAGCCAACGAACAGCGTCCGGGCGCGGGATCCACGGGGGGATGCCGCAGGATATCACACGCTGGACAGTGAGCCGTGGCGGGTCGCCCTTGACGCCAGCCTGGACCAGGTCAGCATGCCGCCCAGTCAGCCGGCCGTGCCCACCCGGGTCCCCTTGTGATTCAGGACGCTTGCCAACAGCCCGCCCGGACGGGAGAATACACGGGAAAGGACATCCATGACGATTCGCCAAAACGGTCGATTCATCGTCGCGTTCGCGATCGCGACCATCGTGGCCCCGGTCTCGAGGCCCAGCGCCCAATCCCCGCAGGCCGCCGTGGCGGCCGGTGAACGGTGGGAAACGTCGTTTCGGGAACTGCCGTCGCCGGCGAACATCCGTGCGTATGACGAGCGCATGAGTGCCCGGCCGCACCACGTCGGTTCGGCGTACGACAAGGACAACGCCGAGTGGATGCTGGCGCGGTTCAAGGAATGGGGCTGGGACGCGACGATCGAACGGTTCGACGTCCTGTTCCCAACGCCGAAGACACGCCTGCTCGAGATGGTCACGCCCACCCGGTTCGTCGCGACACTCGAGGAACCGGCCGTGGCCGCCGACCCCACGTCCGGGCAGAAGGCCGAGCAGCTTCCCTCCTACAACGCGTACTCGAGCGACGGCGATGTCACGGCGCCCCTCGTCTATGTGAACTACGGCAGGCCCGTGGACTACGAGCAACTCGAGCGCCTCGGCGTCTCGGTGAAGGGCGCCATCGTGATCGCACGCTACGGCGCATCGTGGCGCGGCATCAAGCCGAAGGTCGCCGCCGAACACGGGGCCGTCGGCTGCTTGATCTACTCCGACCCGCGCGACGACGGGTACTTCGGGGGCGACGTGTTCCCGGCGGGGCCGATGCGGCCCCGCGAGGGCGTACAGCGCGGCAGCGTCATGGACATGCCAGTCTACCCGGGCGACCCGCTCACGCCGGGTGTTGGTGCGACGCCGGACGCGAGGCGGCTGGCGATCTCCGATGCGCAGACGATCACGCGGATCCCCGTGTTGCCGATTTCCTACGGCGATGCGCAGCCGCTGCTGGCCGCGATGCAGGGCCCGCTGGCGCCGTCGGCCTGGCGAGGCGCGCTGCCCATCGCCTATCGCATCGGGCCGGGGCCGGCCGTCGTCCACCTGAAGCTCGCGTTCAACTGGGACATCAAGCCGATCTACGACGTCATCGCCCGACTGCCGGGGTCCACCTACCCCGATGAGTGGATCATCCGGGGTAATCATCACGACGCCTGGGTGAACGGCGCGGGCGACCCGGTCAGCGGCATGTCGGCGGAACTGGAGGAGGCGCGCGCGCTCGGCGAACTGCGCAGACAAGGGTGGCAGCCGAAGCGGACGATCATCTACGCGGCCTGGGACGGTGAGGAGCCCGCGCTCCTCGGCTCGACCGAATGGGTGGAGACGCACGGTGCCGAACTCGAGGCGCACGCGGTCGTCTACATCAACACGGACAGCAATGGCCGCGGCTACCTCAGCATGGCCGGATCGCACACGCTCGAACCGTTCATCAATGGCGTCGCCAGGTCAGTGGATGACCCCGAGGCGAAGGTCAGCGCATGGAAGCGGCTGCAGGCGGCGACGATTGCACAGGGCACACCCGAGGAGCGCGCGGAGGCGCGCACGCGCGGCGACCTGCGGATCGCCGCGCTCGGGTCCGGGTCGGACTTCACCCCGTTTCTCCAGCACAGCGGCGTCCCGACGCTGAGCATCGGCTACGGCGGCGAAGACGACAGCGGCATCTACCACTCGATCTACGACGACTTCTACCACTACACGCACTTCGAGGACACCGGCTTCGTCTACGGCCGGCTGGCGGCGCAGACGGTCGGCACGGCCGTCATCCGCATGGCCGATGCGGAGGTCCTCCCGTTCGACCTCTCGCGGCTCGCGGAAACGGTCAAGGAGTACGTCGATGACGTGCAGGCGCTGCTGAAGCGGCGGCAGGACGAGGTCCGCGAGCAGAACCGGCAGATCGAGGACGGCGTGTTCGCGGCCACCAACGATCCGCGCCGGCCGCTCGTCGCGCCGGTCGCCGAGGCGGTCCCGCCCGCCTTGAACTTCGCGCCCCTGCAGAACGCGTCGATCGCGCTGACTACCGCAGCGGGGAGATACCAGAAGGCGCTGGCGAAGGCCTCCGCGTCGCTGGCCGGCAATCCCGCCACCGTTCGTGCCGTGAACGCCAGGCTGATGCAGAGCGAGCGGCAACTGCTCGATCCGGCCGGTCTCCCCCACCGGGAGTGGTACCGGCACCTCCTGTACGCGCCAGGTTTCTACACCGGGTACGACGTCAAGACGCTGCCCGGCGTGCGCGAAGGCATCGAACAGCGGCAGTACAAGGAAGCCGAGGCCGAGATCGCGCGCGCGGCGAAGGTGCTGGATCGCGAGACCGCGCTGGTCAACGCCGCGGCCGCGGATCTGGCACATCTCACCCGGGCCGCCCGTTGAACGGCGAACTTCTGAACGGACCATCACGCTCGACGCTCGCCCCTGGAACGCACACCGGAGAAGAGAGGACATTGTGAAACGAACATCGTGCGCACTACTATTCCTGCTGGTGACCCTGTCGGCCGTCGCCGTGGCGCAGAAGCCCACGACTTCGGCCGCAGGCACGGCAAAGCCTGAGCCGCCGATCGGCGCGTTGACCGAAGCGGTCCTCTCGGGCCTCAACTTCCGGAGCATCGGCCCCGCCATCATGTCGGGTCGCATCAGCGACATCGTCATTCATCCTGCGAAGCCTCATGTGTGGTACGTCGCCGTCGGGTCGGGCGGCGTGTGGAAGACCGAGAATGCCGGGACGACCTGGACCCCGATCTTCGACAGCCAGCCGTCGTACTCGATCGGGTGCATCACGCTCGACCCGTCCAACCCGGAGACGGTCTGGGTCGGCACCGGCGAGAACGTGAGCGGCCGCCACGTCGGCATCGGTGACGGCGTCTACAAGAGCCTGAACGGCGGCAAGACGTGGACGAACATGGGCCTGAAGAACTCGGACCACATCGCGCGCATCCTCGTCGATCCCCGGCACTCGAACGTGGTCTATGTCGCCGCTGAAGGTCCGCTGTGGTCGTCGGGCGGCGACCGCGGCCTCTACAAGTCCACCGACGGCGGCGCGACGTGGACGGCGTCGCTCGAGATCAACAAGGACACCGGCGTCACGAGCGTCGATCTCGATCCCTCGAACCCGGACGTCCTCTACGCGGCCGCCTATCAGCGCCGCCGGTCGATTGCTGCGTTCATGGGCGGCGGTCCAGGTTCCGGGCTCTACAAGACCACCGACGCCGGCAAGACCTGGCGTAAGCTCACGGTCGGCCTGCCGGCTGGTGACATGGGCAAGATCGGCCTGGCCGTCTCCCCCCTCGACCCGCGCGTCGTCTACGCCACCGTCGAAGCCTCTTCCGACGAGCGCGGCTTCTACCGCTCGACCGACCGCGGCGAGAGCTGGGAGAAGCGTAACTCGTACATCAGCGGCGGCACTGGCCCACACTACTACCAGGAGATCTTCGCCGACCCGAACACCTTCGACCGCGTCTATCAGATGGACCCGGCGATGCGGGTGACCGACGATGGCGGGACGACATGGCGGGTGGTGGGCGAGAAGAGCAAGCACGGCGACAACCACGCGATGGCGTTCGTGAAGGGAGACCCGGACTACCTGCTCAACGGGAGCGACGGTGGCGTCTACGAGAGCCGCGACCGCGGCAAGACCTGGCGCTTCTTCGAGAACCTGCCGGTGACGCAGTTCTACAAGCTGGCGCTCGACAACGACCTCCCGTTCTACAACGTGCATGGCGGGGCGCAGGACAACGGCAGCCAACTCGGGCCGTCGCAGACGCTGAACGCGCACGGCATCGGCAACGCCGACTGGACGATCACGTACGGCGCGGACGGTTACAACTGCGCGATCGATCCGACGGACCCGAACATCCTGTATGTCGAGTGGCAGGAAGGCAACCTGCTCCGGTACGACAGGAAGAGCCGGGAAACGGTCTACGTCAGCCCGCGCCCAGGGCCCGGCGAATCGCCGCTGCGGTTCAACTGGGACTCCCCAGTCATGGTCAGCCCGCATTCCCACACCCGCATCTATTACGCCAGCCAGTATTTGTGGCGGAGCAACGACCGCGGCGATTCGTGGACGCAGGTGAGCCCGGACCTGACGCGCAACATCTTCCGGCTGGGGCAGCCGATCATGGGCCGGACGTGGAGCGCGGACGCCCTGTGGCACCATAGCGCGATGTCGATGTTTTCGACCATCACGACCGTCAGCGAGTCGCCGCTGGTCGAAGGGCTGATCTACGTCGGCACCGATGACGGGTTGATCCAGGTGACGGAAGATGGCGGGAAGAACTGGCGACGCATCGACGCGCTCCAGGGAGTGCCAGAGAACTTCTTCGTCAACGACGTGAAGGCGTCGAGGCTGGAGAAGGACGTGGTGTTCGCCGCGGTGGACTCGCACAAGACGGGCGATTACAAGCCATACCTGCTGCGGAGCGGCGACCGCGGCCGCACGTGGACCTCGATCGTCGGCGACCTGCCGTCGCGCGGCTGGGTGTGGTCGCTGGCGCAGGACCACGTGAAGAAGGACTTGCTCTTTGCCGGCACCGAGTACGGGATCTACACGACCATCGACGGCGGAAAGCGCTGGCTGAAGCTGGGCGGCGGCGTGCCGACCATTTCGTTCCGCGACATCAAGATCCAGGAGCGCGAGAGCGACCTGGTGGGGGCCTCGTTCGGCCGAAGCTTCTACGTCCTCGACGACTACTCGCCCCTGCGCCTCATCGACGACCAGACGCTCGAGAAGGACGCGCAGCTGTTCCCGGTGAAGAAGGCGTTGATGTACCTCCCGCAGCAGCCGATCGGATCGGCCGGCAAGGGAATGTTCGGCGAGACATTCTTCACCGCGCCCAACCCGCCATTCGGGGCGGTCTTCACCTACTACCTGAAGGAGTCGCTGAAGACGGGCGCGCAGGCGCGCCGCGACGACGAGAAGTCACAGGCCAAGGCAGGCAAGGCCGTCGGATTCGCCGGCTGGGACAAGCTGCGGGCGGAAAGCGGTGAAGAGGCGCCGGCGATCATCCTGACCGTCACCGACCCGGCCGGCCAGGTGGCCCGCCGGGTCATCGGTCCGGTGACGCAGGGCATTCATCGGGTCGCCTGGGACCTGCGCTACGCGCCGGTCGATCCCACCCAGCTCGAGGTGGCGGTCCGGGACGAGTGGGAAGGCGCGCCGCAGGGGCCGCTCGTTGTGCCCGGGACGTTCACGGTGTCGCTGGCCAGCCGCGTGGGCGGCGTGATGACGCCGCTCGCGTCGCCACAGGCATTCGTGGTCGAGTCGCTGGGACTCTCGTCGCTGCCCGAGAAGGACCGAGGCGCACTGCTGGCGTTCCAGCAGAAGGCGGGCGAACTGCAGCGGGCGATGATGGGCGTCTCGGGCGCGGCGGAAGAAGCGCTGCGGCGCCTCCAGTTCATGAAGAAGGCGCTCATCGATACCCCCCGTGCAGACGCTAAGCTGGGAGACCAGGTGCGGACCGTCGAAAAGAAGCTGCGCGACGCACTGGTGCGGCTGCAGGGCGACCGTGTCGTGCGCGAACGGTCCGAAGTGAGCGACCCGTCGCTCATGGACCTGGTCAGCGGCCAGCTCGGCTCCACCAGCCCGATCACCGCCACGGCCAAACGTGACTACGACGTCGCGGCGGCCGGCTTCGAGAAACTGCTTCCCGAGATGAAGACGTTGATCGACGTCGATCTGAAAAAGCTGGGCGAGCAACTCGAGGCAGCGGGCGCGCCGTGGACACCGGGGCGAGGCGTGCCGGTGTGGAAGAAGTGACGAGGGGCGAGGAACGAGGAGCGAGGGACAAGGAGCGAGGAGAGAGGGACGAGGGGCGAGGGGGAAACGACGTATGAATCGACGGGATCTCCTTCTGGCGGTCGGCGCGGCCACCATGCCTTGGTGGCCGCGGCAGGCCCCGGCCCGGGCCGTTGACGACCTGCTCCTCCATCCCGACTCCCCCGGAATGAACCGACGGGCGCCGGAACGGTTCCGCGTCCGCCTGGTCACCAGCAAGGGCACGATCGTGATCGAGGTGGTCCGAGCCTGGGCGCCGCATGGCGCGGACCGCTTCTTCAACCTCGTTGCCCACGGCTACTACGACGAGGCGCGGTTCTTCCGCGTCATCAAGGACAAGTGGGCACAGTTTGGCATCCACGCCGAACCTCGCGTGTCCACGCTCTGGCGGACGGCGACCATCCCCGATGACCCGGCCGGAGAGTCCAACGTGCGCGGCACGGTGGCGTTTGCCTTCGCCGTGCCGAACGGCTGCACTACGCAGGTGTTCATCAACCTGCGCGACAACTCGTCCACGCACGACAAGGAGCCCTTCGTCCCCTTCGGACGCGTCGTCGAAGGCATGGATGTCGCCGACGCCCTGAACGCCGAGTACGGCGAGTCGTCCGGCAGCGGCATTCGCGCCGGCAAGCAGGACCCGCTGTTTGGCGGCGGCACGGCGTACCTCGCCCGCGAGTTCCCGCGGCTGGACTACATCAGGAAGGCCACCATCGACTCGTAAGAACTGGTTTCAAAACCCAATTCTGTCGCTCTTCGAGTCCTGTCGGCGAGCAGCCCCACCCGTCCTCGGCCTCCCGCCCGGGCTCCTCTGTGCTGCCGGACGGGCGGCCGACCAGAGTGTCACAGGCCCGACGAAGACGAGCCCACGAAGTAGCCGCGCCTGGCCACCACGTCGCCTTTGACACCAACCAGCTTCACGTTCAGCTTGTGCCAGCCGGGCGCTGACTTGTCTGGCGAGTACGTCAGCAGGTAGCGCGACCGGGCATCGTCGAGAACCATCGCAAAGACTTCGTCGAGCGGCAGGCGGACGTTCGCGCGAAACACCCGTCCACCGGTCGCGTCGGCGAGCGAGCGGAGAAACCCGATCTGGAATTGAAGCTGCGGCGATCGGAATCCGATGCCAGCCCCGGGACTTCGCCCAGCGCCGTCTTCTCCCGCCATGACCCCATAGACGAGCACGTCCGAACGCTCGGCCGCATCCACGATCTGTTTCGGCGTCGCCGTGCTGGCGTTGTCGTGGTCGTCCGTGCACACCACGACGACGGCGCGGTTGTCGCGCGGTTCCCGGAGCGAGATGGCCTTGGAGACGGCGTCGTACAGCGCCGTCTGTCCGCCGGAGGTCACCTCGGCCAGCGCGCGGCGAAAGGCCTGGAAGTCGGCGGTCAGCGGCTGCCGCACGGTCACCTGCTGGGCAAACGTGAGGAGCGCGACCTTGTCACGCGGCACCAGCCCATCGACGAACGCACTGGCCGCCTGCTCGAGCTGTTCCAACTTCGCGCCCTGGACGCTTCCGCTCAGATCGAGCACGAGGTAGGCCTCGAGCGGAACCTCATCCAGCGCCATGCCCGTGATCTTCTGCTGGACGCCGTTGTCGAACATCGCGAAGTTCTCGGCCTTCAGGCCGCCGATGTGCTCGCCTCCCCGGGAGACCGACACGTCGACTTTCACGACGTCCACGCCCGCACGAAATGTGGGCTGCTGGGGGACCGACGCCGCGCTCCCCACGACGAGGGTGGCGGCAAGAACGGAGGAGAGGTAATAGAAGCGCATGGTACCACTGTCGTTCGGGACACCGCGCCGAGTCAATGGGACCGCATGGGGAGTCGGAATATGAAGCCAGAAGTCAGAAGCCAGAGGTCAGAAGTCAGAATTCGGAAGTCGGAATGGCTTGCGGAGAAGCCTCCAGGTGGCCCAATTCCAATTCCGGATCCGTTGTCTCGTCGCGGCTTGCAGCCCGTCTGCGACTTTCGTCGCCGGCCGCAAGCGGTGGTATCATCGCCCCGCCCCGAAGAGGAGACTTGGCATGTTCACACGCTCGGCATTCGTGTCTGCCCTTTGTACCGTCACCCTCACCCTCGGCAGCGCCGTCGCCCAACCACGCGGCGATCGGCGGCCGGGGAGCACGCCCGACGTCCAGCAGCAGCGGCCTCAGACTCCGCCCACCGAGGCCGGCGCACAGGGCGCGGGCCGCTACGAGGTCGCCACGGCGAAGGAAGAGGCGATCGCCCAGACCTCGCACGCCATGCGCCTCGACGGGCGCGACATCAAGTACACCGCCACCGCTGGAACGCTGCCAATTCGGCTCGACGATGGCAAGGTGGCCGCGCGGATGTTCTTCGTGGCCTACACGAAGGATGGCGAGGACAGGAAGTCGCGCCCGATCAGCTTCGTCTACAACGGCGGCCCCGGTTCGGCCTCCGCGTGGCTGCACATGGGATCGTTCGCGCCCAGGCACGTGCAGATGGCGGACGAAGGATTCCAGCCGGTGCCGCCGTATCAGCTCGTGGACAACGACGACTCGCTCCTCGACGTCACGGATCTGGTCTTCGTGGACGCCATCGACACTGGCTTCAGCCGCGTCGCCGCCGGCGTGAACAACACCCAGTTCCACGACCAGGAGGGCGACCTCCGGGCGTTCGGCGAGTTCATCGCCGAGTATCTGAAGGCCTACAGCCGCTGGCCGTCGCCGAAGTTCCTGATTGGCGAGAGCTACGGAACGATCCGGTCGGCCGGCCTGTCACAGGAACTGCAGAACCGGCACGGGATCGAGTTGAACGGCATCGTCCTCGTCTCCGCGATGCTGACCTACCAGACGCTGTCGCCCGCCCCGAGCAACGACATCGCCTACGCGATTCAGATCGAGACGTTCGCCGCGACAGCCTGGTATCACAAGAAGCTGCCGGCCGACATGCAGCAGAAGCCGGTCAAGCAGGTCGTGGACGAGGCGAGAACATTCGCCTTCGGCGACTACATGCAGGCGCTGACGCGCGGCAATACGTTGACCGACCCGGAGCGCCGTGCCATGGCAGACAAGCTGGCGCGTGTCACCGGGCTCTCGCCGGCGTTCATCCTCAACGCCAACCTGCGGGTCGACTCCGGGCGGTTCCGCAAGGAGCTGCTTCGCGACAAGCGCCTGGTGGTCGGCCGCCTCGACGGTCGGTTCACCGCGCTCGACGCGGATGCCGCCGGTGAGCGCCAGGAGTTCGACCCGTCGAACACGGCGCTCCAGGGCGCATACGTCGCGATGTTCCAGGACTACGTGAAGAACGTGCTGAAGTGGGACTCGGATCTGCACTACCCGACGTCAGGCAACGTCCGGCCGTGGAACTACGTGCAGAACGCCTACATGGACAAGACCGAGGCCCTGCGGCAGACGATGGCGAAGAACCCGTTCCTGAAAGTGATGGTCGTCTGCGGCTACTACGACATGGCCACCTACGTCGGCGGCGCGGAGTTCAACTTCACGCACCTCGCCTACGACCGGCAGATCACCGACCGGGTGTCATTCGGGTACTACGAGGGCGGCCACATGATGTACATCCGGCCCTCGGCGCACAAGGCGCTGAAGCAGGATGTGGCGTCGTTCCTCCGATCGGCGTCAGGAGCCGGCCGATAGACAGAAGGGCCCCGGTCCCTCAGTCCGTCCGGAACCAGTGGATGTAGCCGCTGGCCGGCGACTGTGGCGCGACAGCGAAAAGCCGAAGGTCAGTGTGAGGAGTCCTTCCGTTGTCGCCTGACCCATCGTCGCACGAACGTCGTCGCCACGATGCCGAGCGTCACCGGCCAGTAGAGAATCGCGAGGGAGGCCGTCGCGAGCGACACGCCGACGTTGCCAGTGGCGATCAACTGCAGCGCGAACGACGGCATCGGGTTGTCGTTGACCAGGTAGGTCCAGGTCGAGGTCGGGCCGCGCAGGCCTGCCCGGTCGAGGTCGATCCGGCCGTTCTCCGCGCGCAGGCGGACAAAGGTCCCGGCGATCTCGTCGCGCAGTCCCTCCATCATCGTCGCGTAGGCGTCGATGATCTGACGCTGGAACTCGGTGATCGGGAGGCGGCCGCCATACCGTTGCAGGTGAATCCCCTCACGGATGTCGTCGATGAGCGCCAGGTGGTCGCTCCAGCGACGATCGAGCAGGATCAGCGCAAGCTGCTTCTCGGTCCGGCGCAGGTGATCGGCGCCGACCTCGCGGGTCAGCGCCGCGTGGTGCTCGGGCACGGCCTCCACGCAAATCGACGGCGCATCGTCGTCGCGAAGCAGGCTCTGCCGCTGCTGCGCCATCATCTGCCGCTGCTCCTCAACCATCGAGGAGTACCGCCAGAGCGTTCGGCGGATCTCGAAGGTCTGCCCCTCGATGATCCGCTGCGCGCGGTTGATCGCGTGCCTGACGGCCGGATCCTCGATCGGACCGTCCTGCCGTGACGGCCTGTGGCCGGCGGGGATCAGGTCGAGCACGCCGCCCGGTGGGTGAAGGCGACATCCGTCTCGTCCACCCGGATGCACGGCCGGTTCGGCGGAAACACGACGGTCGTCAACCCGTAGAACTCGTGCAGCTCCAAGGCGGACGGCCCGGCCGTTGCCGTCATCCCGGCAATCTTCGGCCAGAGCCGAACGAAGTGCTGAACGGGGATCGAGCCGAGCACTCTCCCCTCCGGCCGCACGTCCACGCCCTCTTTGGCTTCGATCGCCGGCTGGATGCCGTGCGGCCACCGCCGGTTCTCGGCCACGCGCCCCGTGAACTCGTCCACCAGCTCGATCCGGCCGCGGCGGACGATGTAGTCGCGATCGCGGTGAAGGAGCGCGAGCGCGTGGAGAGCCACGTGAATTCCAGACAACAGCGTCTGCTGCCCGGGCAGGTGGAGCGGGGGGCATCCGAGCAGGCGTTCGACATGCCTGAAGCCGGCATCGGTGAGCGTGATGTTCCGTGCGTGATCGTCGGTGACGAAATCGACCCCGGGCCGCAGCTGCCGGACGGCCGCGGCCACAACCTGGTGGGGCACGGGCGGCGCCGGCGCCTCGCCCGCGATCACGAGCGGCACGCGGGCTTCGTCGATCAGGATGAAGTCCGCCTCGTCCACGATGACGTAATGGAACGGCCGCTGCACGACGTCTGCCACGTCCAGCATCGTCTGATCGCGGAGGAAGTCGAAGCCCGCTTCCTTCGCGGTCACGTACGTGACGTCGGCTGCGTAGGCCGCGCGCCGTTCGTCGCGGCCCATCCCCTGGGAGACCGGGGCCACCGACAGGCCGAGGCGCCGGTACACCGGCCCCATCCAGTCGGCATCGCGGCGCGCCAGGTAGTCGTTGGCCGTGAAGATGTGAACGCCCCGGCCGCTCAGCGCGTTCAGCGCCGCCGGCAGCACGGCGACCAGAGTCTTCCCTTCGCCCGTGGCCATCTCTGCCAGCTTCCCGTGGTGCAGCGCGACGGCCGCCATGATCTGCACGTCGAACGGCCGAAGCCGCAGGACGCGCCCGCAGGTCTCCCGGGCCAGCGCGTAGAGCTCTGGGAGGAGGTCGTCGAGGGAATCACCGTCCCGCGCCCGATCGCGGACGCCCGCCGCTCGCCCGGCCATGTCGCTGTCGGACAGGGACGACGCGTCGATCGCCTCGATACGGGCCACGACGCGGCGGTAGACACCGAGATCGTGCTCGATCGGCATCCCCCGCAACCGGAGAAGGGTCTGATGAGTGGCGTCGGCCCAGGTTCTGTGGCTCATGTGGCCACCCTTCGACTCGCTTCGCTCGCTCAGGGCAGGCCCCTTCGACTCGCTTCGCTCGCTCAGGGCAGGCTGACAACCAGGAACTGCGCCTACGCCACCGTGATCGAGGTGTCCAGGTAGACGTCCTGAATCAGGTTGACCAGCTTTACGCCCTCGGCCATCGGGCGCTGGAACGCCTTGCGGCCCAAGATGAGGCCCATGCCGCCGGCGCGCTTGTTGATGACCGCCGTGACCGCCGCGTCGCGGAAGTCGTTCTTGCCCGATGCGCCGCCGGAGTTGATGAGCCCCGCGCGGCCCATGTAGCAGTTCACCACCTGGTAGCGGGTCAAGTCGATCGGGTGGTCGGTGGTGAGCTGCGTGTAGATCCGATCGTCCAGCTTCCCGTAGCTCGAGCCACCGGTGTTGAGCGCCTTGAACCCGCCGTTGTTCTCCGGCAGCTTCTGCTTGATGATGTCGGCCTGGATCGTCACGCCGAGATGATTCGCCTGACCCGTGAGGTCGGCGGCCACGTGATAGTCCTTGTCCTTCTTGAACTGCGGGTTCCGCAGGTAGCACCAGAGCACCGTCGCCAGCCCCATCTCGTGAGCCAGGGCAAACGCCTGCGCGACCTCGACAATCTGCCGGCCGCTCTCCTCGGACCCGAAGTAGATCGTGGCGCCCACTGCGACCGCGCCCATCTCGGCCGCCTGTTGAACCGTTCCGAACATGATCTGATCGAACTTGTTCGGGTACGTCAGCAGCTCGTTGTGGTTGATCTTCACGATGAACGGGATCCGGTGGGCGTACTTGCGCGCCACGGTGCCGAGCACACCGAACGTCGAAGCGACGGCGTTGCAGCCACCCTCGATCGCCAGCTTCACGATGTTCTCGGAGTCGAAGTAGATCGGGTTCTTGGCGAAGCTCGCCCCGCCCGAATGCTCGACTCCCTGGTCAACCGGCAGAATCGACAAGTAGCCGGTGCCTGCCAGCCGGCCCATCGAGAACAGCCGCTGAATGTTGCCGAGCACCCGGTTGTTCCGGTCGGAGTGCGACCAGATCCGACTCACGAAGTCCGGCCCTGGGAGGTGCAGCAGGTCCTTCGACACCGTCTTGCACTCGTGCTCGAGCAGGTCCGAGGCCTTGTCACCAAGCAGGTCGACGATTTCTCTGTTCATGGTTGCTATCCTCGTGAAAAGGAACCGGGCCACCGACCGGCCCCCCATATCACCCGTGGAGTGTGACACGCTCCGGGCAGGGACCTCAAGCCCCACGTTTCCCCCACGTCCCTCCCGCGCCCGTTTCTACTTCTTCGCCTCGTCCCCGGCGAATCTCGGCCTTTCGTTCCAGGAACGACTGCCCCTCGCCGACGACCCCGATCCGCTTCGGGTCCACCGGGCCTCCTTCCTGGGAAGTGCGGAAGAAGAATGACGTGCAGAGGTTGGGAGACGAGGATTACGTGCTGCCGGTGGTGTCGGCCACCATCGCCGCCACGCCCAGGTCTCCCGTGACGTTGACGACAGTCGCGAACACGTCGGGGATCGAGTCGGCGGCGATCAGCAGGCCGATCCCCTCGAGCGGCAGGCCGGCGCTCAGCATCACCGGAGCGGTGACCACGAACAGGCCGCCGCTCGGGATGCCGGGGTTGCTGAAGCTCATCGCGATCGTCACCAGCGTCATCACCGCGATCTGCGACACCGACAGGTCAATCCCGTACAACTGCGCAAGGAACAAGGGACCCACCAGGTCCGACACCGGCGTGTTCAGCTTGAATGTCGAGACCGCGAACGGCAGCACGAAGCCATTGATCCCCGGCCTGTCGCCAAAGTGGGCGCGGACCGATTCGATCAACGCCGGCAGCGACGCCAGCGACGAACGCGTTCCGGCGGCGACTGCCTGAACCGGAATGGCCGCGCGCGCGAACGTCGCGAGCGACACCCGGCTGAAGATCGCGACCACCGGATAGACGGCCAAAGTGACCGCCACGAGCATGCCCGACAGCACCAGGACGTAGTAACCGACGGCGCCCGCCGCCGCCAGCCCCAGGTCCTTCCCCATCCCCAGCGCGAGCGCGAACACGCCGATCGGCGTGAGGCGCAGGATCCACTGCACGATGATCAGCATCGCCTGGCTGACCGCGCGTGAGATCCCGGTCACCAGCGCGCGACCCGCCTCCGGCAGACGCGTCGTGGCCAGCGCGAACAGCAGCGTGAAGACGATCAGCGGGAGCATTGCACCGTCGGCGGCCGCACGGATCGGGTTGGTCGGAACCAGGCCGACGAGGAACCCGCGGAGCGTGGGCAACTCCGGCGTCGCCGCATGCGGTGAGGCCTGTGCCTGCGCGCGAAGGGCCGCGCTCACCTCCGGCGGAATCTCCATCCGGCTGAAGAGGGGCGGGCCAACCAACGCCGAGAACACCGCGGCGCCGGCCAGGAAGAGGACGAACAGCGCTATCGTGCGGGCCCCAAGGCGCCCGAGCGACCGAACGTCGGAAAAACCGGTGACGCTCGTGATCAGCAGCGACACGACGAGCGGAACCAGAATCATCCGGATGGCGTTCACCCAGACGATGCCCAGAGGTTCGACGATGCCCGCGAGCGCGTTGAGCGTGTCGGACCGCGCCGCCGAGACGCCCATCCCGGCGGCGACGCCGACAACCAGGGCGGCAAGCCCCAGGGCGGCGGGAGATCGACTCCCGCCAAAGAGCCACGAGACCCGCATAGCGACCTACGACCCAACGGTGAAGGGCACGGTGGCAACCGTCTTCTCCCACCACATCGCAAGCTTGCCGCCCGCCCGGGTCATGTCCACGAAGCCAATCGTGAACTGCTCCACCGAGGACGTCGAGGTGCCGGCGGTCATCGGCACACGGAGGACGTCGTTCGCCTGGTTGTAGTTATCAGATCCCCACGTGGCGGTTTTCTCATTCGTGTCGTACTTCTGCTGATAGGGCTGCTTCGAGAAGATCAACGTCCAGTTGTTCGGCTCGAGTTTTACGAACACGCTGTACTCGCCCGCCGGAAGCGTCTTGCCGGCGAACACCAGCGGGACCTCGGTCATGAAGCGCGTGGTCTGGTTCGCGCCCGCGCGCCAGACCGGCGCGCCAGCATTGACCGTCTTGCCGTAGTCCGCGCCCGCACCGAAGATGTCTTTCCGCCCTCGAAGGACTGGCCGGCCGTATGTGACCTCGAGCCACTTGCCGCCCGTGTAGCGGGGCGTCGCCTCCGGCTTGTCCTGCGTCCACTGGCCGCCGACCTGCGTGGCGGCCGTCCCGGCAGGGCTTGCCGCCCGGCGCGGCGCCTGCGCCTGCTGGCCCTGGGCAGCCGGTGGTGTCTGGGGCGCCTGCTGCGCGAGGGCCCCGATTCCGAACAGCACTGTCAACGCGATCACCGGCACGGCGTCAGTACGCATATCCCCTCCCGCTGATTGTCTTGGTTTCCGCGAGTTCGCCTCTGCTAACGATAGCAGAGCCGGCCTCCACGATGCGAGGTTTGGGCACCGGGCCGCGTGTCAGCGCGCCTGGCGACCACAAAGACGTGCCAGGTCGGCTTCGGCGGCGATATGCGCGAAGGAGGGTTAGTTGGTGTAGACGCTCGTCGGACGCTGGGAGGGCTTTCGCCGAAAGCGGACTTGTGTTACAATTTTGTAATTCATTGAATGAGTCTCGGCCCCTCTGCGCTGGCTGAAGCCAGCCGGCCGCTCCGGGCGTCTAAAGGAGCGAGAGTGGGATTCAGAGGGTCGGGACCTCTTTTCAAAGAAAGTAGATGAGCCGATGGTCAAAGGTCGTTGCGCTCAGTGCCAGATCTTCGTGGTCCACGAGGAGATCGACAGGCTGATCCTGTCCGGCTGGAAGTCCCTCGAGGACACCCATCCCGTTGTGCGGGACATCGTGCCGATGCTATGCCCCGATTGCCGCCGAACGGCAAAGCAGAACAGCGGGCGCTAGCCCTGATTCCAGGGGGCCAGGCGAGCCTGCGAGAAGTTCAGAACCTGGCCCCGCGAAGGCTGCTCTCTACCGCACCAACGGCTTGTAGCCGATCACTTCGTTCCAGCCCTGCGGGAAGCCCACGGTGAGCCCGTCCACGTCCCGAGGGCGTACTTGCCGAGCAGCGTATCTCCGAGCGCCAACTACTCGCGCTGCCACGTGACGCCTTCGTCATGTCGTACGGGGTGCCCTCGTAATAGTCCGTCTGGATCTTTCGGATGTCCTCGAGGGTCAGCGGGCGATCGGGTTTCACCGAGAACGGGTACCGTGGAGAGGTTGGCCGGCAGCTTCAGCGACGGCGCGATCAGATCGTAGACCCGCCACTCGCGCCGCGATGAGGTGACCGGGTCGCCGAAGGGCCTTGATGCTCTCGAGCGACCGCGCTATCAGCCGGGCCGCCTCCACCTGCGTCGCGCTGCCCGACGCGCGGTTCGAGGCCGCCGCCACCCCACGTACGCTCGATGGATCGCTGGCGAGCACCAGGGCTGCGCACACCACGCTGGCGTACCACGGGCTTCTGTGAGTGTCAGTGACCGTGCAACTCGGGGGGCGGGCGGAGTTCGAGGGCGACCGCCCGGGTATCTTACAGGGAAAAGCAGAAAGGGACTACCGCTGGCCCATCAGGCGCCGCGCGCTCACCAGCCCGACGCGCGCGCACCATCCCATATTTGACGGCTCCTTGTCGGTGGTGTTCGACGGAGTGTCGCCCGCGGAGTGATAGAACGCGTCGCCGTCCACCGTGATCATCCCCGGCTTCTCCCCTGGATACCAATTGAGCGGCGGGAAGCCCTTGGTGACCGGCAGCGTCCGCTCCCTATCCCAGGCGGAGGTGTACAGGGTGACGGACGGATAGAGCGGCGCGCCCGGCGTCCGGGTGTTCTGGAACACGTACGAGTCGGTCCCGCCCTGGGACTTCACGCTCGCCCCACGCTCCGGGAACCCGCGGGCGCCCAGGTGGTCCTTCATCACCCCGCGCACCAACGTGATGACCGCATGGTTCACCGCCACGTCGTCCGGCTCGACATAGAGCGCCTCCTTCGACGAGCCGAAGCCGGACTGGTCGTAGTTGAACACGGCCTGGAGTGTGGACGCCTCCTTGTCCATCGACGCCAGGTACTCGCGGGTCGAGGAGATCTCGCCGCCCCACGACGCGAAACGGAGGTCCCACGCCGGCTGCCTCATCCTGCCCGCCTTGATCGCGGCGGCCGCGGTGCGCGCGATCTCGAGCACGATGGCCACCCCAGAGGCATTGTCGTTGGCACCGGGCCCGCCCGAGTCGGAATCGCCGTGGGCGCAGAAGAGGATGTACTTCGAACGGTCCTTGCCGGCCAGCGTCGCGACGACGGTGTCTGCCGAGTCGTTGCCGCTCTTCGCGTCGAGCCCGAACGAGACACGCACCTTCTCGCCGGCCGTCACTTTCTCGCGAAGTGGACCCGATTCACGTGGCGAGACGGAGAACACCGGAACCG
>JANYLG010000165.1 GCA_025363775.1 Acidobacteriota bacterium
GCCGGATGCCGACGGCTACGGCGCATTATACTGGCCGTGGACATGGAGCGGTTCTCCCTTCGTCTCCCCTGCCGGCTTCCCCGATGACCACCTTGCGCCCTCGCGCGACTGGTACTTTGCCGAAGGCTACACCGGCGTCGATCCCGACCGGCGGCGTTTCGCCACCGACTTTGTGATCGAGAACCCGGATGAGTCGCGGCAGGCCCAGGTCGAGATGACATATTTCCGGGTTCGCGGCGACCCGGTGAAAGACACCGTCTCGGTGGCGCCCCACGCACAGGCGGTCATTCGAGTCAACCTGAACGCCGCGATGCGGGACTCGGCGTTCAGCACAAAGATCTCCAGCCAGAACGGTGTGCCCGTCGTTGTCCGGCGGGTCATGCAGTGGGGAAAACAACCCGACGACCCATCCGACTGGTCCGCAGCAGATTGGGTCGCCGCGTCCGTGACTTCCGGGGTTCGCGAACCGGCAACCCGGTGGGTGTTTCCCTCTGTGACGACGGGTGAAGAGCTCGATACTTTCATACTCGTCTGCAACCCGACCGCGCGCTGGATGTGGCTGCGGCTCACCTTCCTCCTCGAAGACGGGTCCGGAACCAGGTTTGTTCTGCCAGCCCGGATTGCGCCGATGACCCGCTTCACGTTCTCGCCGGACGTCGCGAGGGCGATTGTCTGGAAGCGCCCGTGTGCACTGTTCGTGGAGTCGGTTCCCGCCGACGCTGACGATACCCCCGTTCCGTTCGTCGCCGAGGCTTCTGTGTACTGGCCTCGCATGTACTGGGCGGGCGGAGGCACGCATCAAGGCGTTTTGTGGACGGGCCGGGTGGCACAACCGCCAGTCGTGGCGCCGCGTCCACTCGATCCGGCCGCAAAGCGCAGGCTGGAGCTGGCCCCAACGGTCACCGTAGTCGCGTGGCTGGCCGCGGTTCTTGTCTTCTGGAAGTTCGGGCTGACGCGACGGCGTCCCTCATCAGAGCCAATCGGCATCGTCGCTGCGACACCTGGGTGGGCGCTACATGCACGCCGGGGCGTGATCGTCGCGGCCGCCGTTCTTGCCGTGTTCTGGCCGACCTCGGTTGGCGGCAGCATCTCCCCGATGCTGAATACCCTGGCGATCCTCGGAACAGTGGCCGTGTTTGCAACGGCTGCCGCTCTGCCCGGAGGCCTCGCCCGCCGTCCAGCGGTCGTCAATTCAGGCATCATGATGGGCCTGCTCCTGCTGGCCTCGGCCTTCACACCGTGGACGTCGTACTCCCCGGGCGCGGTGTTCATCTACCTGGGTCTGGCATTGCTGCTGGTGCTGGACCTTCGCACCGTCCGGCCCGCTGCGCTTGGTGGCGCGGTCTTCGTCGCGCTGAACGTCGCGATCATTGCCCTGGGCCTCGGCACCCTGTTCGGAGTGGAGGCGGTCAATGATCTCCTCATCAGCTGGTACAGCTACTACCGGCCCGAGCTGATTCTCGAGATGCTCGGCGATCACAAGCCGGTCGTCACGTTCGTCACGCACTCGCTTGCCGCCTTCGTCTTCTACCTGCTGTGCTATGCCGCCCTGCTCGGCGCTCGCTGCCAACGCAAGGTGGGCTGGTGGGTCGTGGCGTGCTTCTACCTGGTCCTGCTGTTTGGGCTGCATTCGGTGACGGGGAACATCCTGGTGGGCCTCGGACTGGCGCAGGCCGCCTGGCAGCTTGGCCGACAACATCTCCGCCTGCGGTTGCCGCTCCTTGCCGCCGTCGTCTTTGGCGTGTCGAGCGTGGTCGCGTGGGTGTGGCTGAGCGGCGTTGGCATCGACGTCGTCGTTCGGCAACTGTTCGTCGGGGATCGGGTGCACGGCTTCCTGGTGAGGTTCGGCGCCGACGGTTTGATGCAGGAGAATATCGGGCACCTCCGTCGGAACCCGTTGACACCGATCGGATTCGGCTTTTCCGACCGCCTCTATCTTGGCGATTGCGGGATTCTCCTGACGCTGTTGCGCGGCGGAATACCGGTGGTGGCGTGCGTCTACGGGGGACTGTTCGCGTTCTTCTGGTCGAATATCAGGAACCGGGGTGTCGCGGTGTGGCTGTGGGCGGTCACAACGGCCTTCGAGGTCGGCTTCCAGCCGCTGCTGTCGTTTCGCTTCGTGGCCCTCGTGCCGCTGTACGTCGTCTGCGTCAACGCCCTCCTGGAATCGAGACCGGCGGGTCCGAGCATCGCCGAATCAGCCCGGGCAGGATCCAGGCCAGCCGCGCGTACGCGCTGAGCGTGGCCGTGAACTCTGACCACGAAAACCGCCACATCGCCCGCACCAATCGTGGACCAACCTCGAGAACGGTGACAAGGATCAGCAGCAGTGCTTCGAGCCGGTTGAAGTGCTTCAAGCCATAGACCAGGCGGCTCCTGAGCGCATAGAAGAGCCGTGTCGCGGGCTCGCGGCCGCTCGAGAGTCCTCCGACGTGCCGAACTGCGACGCCGCCGAGGAACACGGATCGAAACCCGAGTTCCCTGGCGCGCAGCGAGAGATCGACATCCTCGAGGTACATGAAGAAGCGCTGATCAAAACCGCCGAGCCGCAGAAACAGGGACGCCCGGATCAGGAAGAAGGCGCCCATGACGGCATCGATCTCCTGAACGCCGTCCGGTTCCTCGAGGCGCACGAGCAGCGGCGGAAACCGCGTGGGCCAGAGCCGCGACAACCCGATCGCGTCAGCGCCGAACTTGCTCAGTGACGGAAAGCGCCCCCCGACGAATCCCGGCTGGCCCTCGACGTCAATCAGCCCCGCGCCGCAGATGCCGATGTCCTGACCGCGTGCGGATTCCATGAACGCGACCGGCCTCTCCACTGAAGGCTCGAACAGTTCGGTGTCTGGGTTCAGGAACAGCAGGTAGTCGCTTCGGGTACCGCCGCCGCCCTGGTTACACGCCGCGCCAAATCCGCGGTTCTCTCCATTTCGAAGGACCTCCACCGGCAGATCGCCGGCCCGAAGGCCGTCGGCGGATCCATCTGTCGACGCGTTATCGACCACGACGACGCGTCCGATCGTGTAATTCAGATGAGGGAGACGCCCGAACGAATCGAGGCACGCCTGCAGATGGGTCCCGGCATTCCAGTTGACGATGATGACGTCGAGCGTCGGTGGCATCGGTCGGTCAGGCGCCCGGCGTGTGCCGGAGCTTGTTCCATGCCGCAGTCATGACATCCCGCTCGACGAGGTCCACCATGCGTAGCGCGATGATACCCGAGAGCGTCAGCAGAGCGATCAGCACGAGCAGCCGGACGGCCAGGGACCCGGTTGAGCCGACGGCGAGAAAAGCGAGCCCGACGAACAGGCACACCACAAGATCCCGCCAGGGCCGGAGCAGGGGCCGGGACGTCTTCCAGCGAACCAGCCCGAGCAGGCACCAGAGATCGGCCGTCGCGCGGAGGCACCAGACGGCAGCCGCGCCCTCGAGCCCGTGGCGAGAAGTGGCCGCCGCGAGGGCCGCCACGAAGAGGGGCACCTCGACGACCTGCAACACGGCCACCGCGCCCGCGCCCCCCCGTGCCTGGAGATACGCCGACGGGGTCAGCGCGAGCCCGTTGACGAACACGCCGAGACTGAACCACTGCATGGCCGTCGTCCCGTGCGCGGCGAAGCCAGGCCCGAGCCAGACGGTCAGGATCTCCCGAGCCAATCCGGCGACGATCAACGTGACGGGAAACAGGAGCACGACTGTGTATCGGACCGACCGGCGGAAGTAGTCGTCGAGCCGCGGGCTGTCATTCTCCAGCTCTGCGCTGAACACGGGAAACATCACCGCGCTGAGCGAGGCGGGAATGACCAGGGCCTTGGTGACCGCTTCCTGCGGGGTGGCGTAGTAGGCGACGGCGGCGACCGGCATAATCGCGCCAATCACCACCCGGTCCAGCACACCGAGCGCCGTCGACGCGAGGTTGGCCATCGTCAACCATGCGCCGGTGCCGACCAGCTCTCTCCACGCACCATGGACCTGCCCGATCGACTGGATCGTCCCCGGCTCGACGCGCACGGCGAACCACCCGTAGGCGAGGCAGGCGGCGACGCGGACGCCGACGAGGACCGCGATCGCCGGAACGAGCGAGTGCGAGAAGGGCAGCACGACGGCCGGCCCGAGGTACATCAGCGCGCTGGCCGGCATGCGCACGAGGTTCACGAGGTCGAACCGCTGGTGCGCCTCGAGCAATCCGCGCAGCCCGGAAGCCAGGGTAACGAAGGGAAGACCAATCGCGAGCACGCGAATGGCCAGGCGCGCCTCCACGATCAGGTGAGCCGGAACGCGCAGCGCCGTCGATACGATCCAGTCGGCGCCCGCCAGCAGAAAGGTAGCGCAGGCCAGACCCACGAGGCCGAGCAGCACGGAAGTCGTCCAGACGAGGAGAGGCACGCCCTCCGGGTCGCCGGCGCCCAGTCGCGACGCCACTCGCTGGGTCAGCGCCCGGCCCAGGCCCAGATCGAGCAGGGTGAAATAGCCGAGCACGGCCCACGCCATCGTGAGGAGGCCGAGCACGTCCAGCTGGTAGGAACGGGCGAGGAGCGGCAGGGCGACGATCGCCGCCCCGGCCGGCGCCAACTGGCCGGCCAGGTTCAGCGCCGCGTTGCGCGCGAGAAAGCCCGCCCGGTATCTCGGAAGGCGATCGCCGATGCTGGCGCCGGGCGTCGTCATCGAAGATTCATGTCCCGCGTCCGACCCCGGAGTTACGCCGGATTGCCGATGCGGGGGGGCGGGGCCGATGCCACGCGTTCGAGATCCGCGTCCACCATCATCTCGATCAGTCGCTTGAAGTCCACGTCCGCGTGCCAGCCCAGCACGGTTCGCGCCTTCGCCGGGTCGCCGATCAGATGATCCACTTCCGCCGGACGCAGGAACGCCGGATCCACCCGCACGTACTTCTGCCAGTCGAGCCCCACGCGGGCGAACGCCATATCCACGAGGTCCCGCACCGAGTGCGCGATGCCCGTGGCCACGACGTAGTCGTCCGGCTGGTCCTGCTGGAGCATCATCCACATGGCCCGCACGTAGTCGCCCGCAAAGCCCCAGTCACGGCACGCGTCGAGGTTTCCGAGCGACAGCGAATCGGCGAGGCCGAGCTTGATCCGCGCCACGCCATCGGTCACCTTGCGCGTCACGAACTCGAGCCCCCGGCGCGGCGATTCGTGATTGAACAGGATCCCCGAGCAGGCGAAGAGGCCGTGGCTTTCACGGTAGTTGACCGTGATGTAGTGACCGAACACCTTCGACACGCCGTAGGGGCTGCGCGGGTAGAACGGCGTCAGCTCGGTCTGCGGCACTTCGCGAACCTTGCCGAACATCTCGCTCGACGACGCCTGGTAGAGCCGCACCTTGGGATCGACCTGGCGAATGGCCTCGAGCACGCGCGTCACGCCCTGCGAGTTGAACTCGCCCGTGAGCATCGGCTGGTCCCAACTGGCCGGCACGAACGACATTGCGGCCAGGTTATAGAACTCGGTCGGACGCACGTCGTCGATCACGCGCATCAGCGAGAGTTGGTCCAGGAGGTCGGCCGGGCGCAGCGCCACCTTGCCAATCAGGTGCTCGATCCGCCACAGGTTCGGCGCGCTGGCTCGCCGGACAATCCCGGTGACTTCGTAGCCCTTGTCGAGCAGCAGCTCAGCCAGGTACGATCCGTCCTGGCCGGTGATTCCGGAGATGATGGCGCGCTTCGACATGAGCCTCCTGCCGTCGTGGACGATGCGCTAACGACTTGAAATTGTAAGGTGTGAGCGCCACGCGGTCAAGGACCTGAGGAGGCCGGACGCCTCGCCTGGAGGTAGCGGGCAATGGCGTCCTGCCAGGTGGACATCGGCACGCCGGCCGCCGACAACTTCTCGTTCGACAGCGCGCAATACTGCGGGCGCTGGGCCCTGAGCTTCGCGTCCGTCATTCTGACGAGTTTCAACCGGGGCTCGACTCCAAGTTGCCGGCCAACCTCGCGGGCCAGCGCCTCCCAGGTGCACGACCCGGAATTCACGCAGTGGTACAGCCCGGAAGGAGCCTGCCGGTCGAGCAACGCCTGCGTGGCCCTGGCCACGTCGTGCCGGTAACTGGGAGATACGGTCCGATCCACGAACACCGCGGCCTCGACGCCGTGCAAGACCGAATCGACGATTCGGTCCACGCTGGTCCGCCGGGGGCTGTCGTGGGGCGCCAACGATCCGAACACGCTCTCGACGCGCAACACGTAGTGGCGATCCGCCTCGCGCGCGAACCACTCGCCGACGAGCTTCGAGCAGGCATACGTGCTCCGGGGATTCGGCTGGTCCTCCTCGGTATGCGGTCGGTCGAGGGTGCCGTCGAACACGAAGTCGGTGCTGTAGTGCACGAAGGCGGCGCCGACCGCCCTGGCAGCGTCCGCCAGCACCCGCACCGCGAAGGCGTTGACGTTCAGCGCCTCCACCGGCTCGTCTTCCGCCCGGTCCACGTCGGTGTATGCCGAGCAGTTGATCACCGCCCCCGGCCGCACCAGGTCGACGACCGCCTGCACGGCGCGGTGGTCGCGCACGTCGAGGTCGGCCCGCGTCGTGGCCGTCACGTCGCACGTCGCGGCGAACTGCGCGGCGACAGCGGCGCCAAGGTTCCCGGCGGATCCGACGACCAGGATCTTCATCTCAGGCCGCTCGCTTCCCGACAAACTCGCGCATCTGCCGGTCGTCGAAGACGCCCTCCCACCGCGCGACGACTGCCGTGGCGATGCAGTTCCCCATCACGTTCACCGCGGTCCGCCCCATGTCCATGATCTGGTCGATGGCGAGCAGGATGGCCGCTCCCTCCATCGGCAGCTTGAACTGGCCGAGCGTCGCGGTCAACACGACGAGCGCCGCCCTGGGGACGCCGGCCACCCCCTTGCTCGTCAGCATGAGGGTCAGCATCATGAAGACCTGCTGCCCCACCGTCATGTCGACACCGAACAACTGCGCGACGAAGACGCTGGCCAGCGACAGGTAGAGCGTGGTGCCGTCGAGGTTGAAGCTGTACCCGGTGGGCAGCACGAGCCCGACGATGTTCTTCGGGCACCCGAATTTCTCCATCACCTCGAGCGCCTTCGGCAGGGCCGCCTCGCTGCTCGCCGTCGTGAACGCGATCAGGAACGGCTCGCGAACCGCCTTGATGAACGCGAAGAACGGCACCCTGATGATCAGCGACACGGCGCCGAGGACGACGACGGCGAACACCAGCAGGCCGCCATACATCAGCAGGACCAGCTTGCCGAGCGTCAGCAGGATCGCCAGCCCCATCTTGCCGACCGTCGCCGCGATCGCGGCCATCACGCCGAGCGGGGCGAACAGCATGACATAGCCGGTGAACTTGAACATCGCCTGCGCGGTGCTCTCCAGCACGTCGACGATCGGCTGCCCCTTCTTGCCGATCGCCGCCACCGCAATCCCGAAGAAGATCGAGAAGACGACGAGCTGCAGGATCTCGCCTTCGGCCATCGCCTGCACCACCGACGTCGGGAAGAGGTGGGTCAGCAGCTCCCACCCGCTCAGCGGCTTCTTGCTCGCGAGATCGGTGATGCTCTGGGTCACCGTCACCTGCACGCCCACGCCAGGCTTGAACACGTTGACGAGGCCCAGGCCGAGGAACAGCGCGACGGTGGTGGCGACCTCGAAGTAGATGATCGCCTTCAGCCCGATTCGCCCCATCGCCTTCATGTCGCCCGTCCCTGCGATCCCGACCACCAGCGTCGAGAACAGCAGCGGGGCGATGATCATCTTGATCATCCGCAGGAACGTGTCGGCAATCGGCTTGATGCCCTCCGCCGCGCCGACCACGTGCACCCCGTTCACGTCCGACGAAGGCCACAGATAGCCAATGAAGACGCCGACAATCAGGCCAATAAAGATCTGCGTGGTCGTGCTCGGCATCCAAGAACGGCGGGCGGGCGCGCCCGAGGGGAGATCGGTGATGTGTACAGCCATGGTGGTTTTGGTTTCTAGACGACCTGCGCGATCGACTCGACGACGTACCGCTGCTGCGCCTCGGTCAGCTCGCCGTAGATCGGAAGCGCCAGCGTGTGGTCCGCGGCGTCTTCCGCCGCGGGGAAATCGCCCTTCGAGTGACCGAGATGGGCGAAGCACTCCTGGAGGTGGAACGGCACCGGGTAGTAGATCTCGGTGCCTACGCGGCGCGCGTCGAGCGCAGCCTTCACGCGGTCGCGTTCCGCGAGGCGAATCACGAACTGGTTGTAGATGTGATAGAAGCCGTCCGGCTCGACGGGCAGCTCGACCTGCCCCTTGACGACGAGCGGCGCGAACAGCTCGCGGTAACGGGCCGCGTTGCGGCGCCTGGCCTCGGTCCACGCGGCCAGGTGCGGCAGCTTCACGCGCAGCACCGCGGCCTGGATCGCGTCGAGGCGGAAATTAGCGCCGACCAGCTTGTGGAAGTACTTCGGTTCGGCCCCGTGGTTGCGGACCAGGCGCAGGCGGTGGGCGAGCGCCGCGTCGTTGGTCGTGACGAAGCCG
The DNA here is from genome assembly GCA_025363775.1 of Acidobacteriota bacterium. Classification (GTDB taxonomy): domain Bacteria; phylum Acidobacteriota; class Vicinamibacteria; order Vicinamibacterales; family Fen-181; genus FEN-299. The sequence goes on from JANYLG010000165.1 coordinate 8,478, forward strand.
CCGTCGCCGAAGGCGCCGAGGTTCTTGCTCGGGAAGAACGAGAAGCAGCCGATCGTGCCGAGGCCGCCCACGGGCCGGCCATGGTAGCGGCTGCCAATCGCCTGGGCCGCATCCTCGATCACGGCGACGCCGGCCTTGGCGGCAAGTTCGAGGATAGGCGTCATCTCGGCGCTGCAGCCATACAAATGCACCGGGATAATTGCCCTGGTCCGCGGGGTGATGGCCGTGGCGATCGCCGCCGGGTCGATGTTATAGGTCACCTGGTCGATGTCCACGAGCACCGGTCGCGCCCCCAGCCGCACCACGCAGCCGGCCGTGGCGAAGAACGAATAGGTGCTGGTGATGACCTCGTCGCCCGCCCCGATGTTCAGCGCCATCATCGCGGCCAGCAGGGCGTCGGTGCCTGACGACACACCGACGGCCTCGTTGACCTCCAGCATCCCGGCCAACTCGCGCTCGAGCCCTTCCACTTCCGGGCCCATGATGAAGCGCTGACTGTCGCAGACGCGGGTAATCGCGGCCAGCACCTCGTCACGGATGGGCTGATACTGCGCCTGGAGATCGAGTAGGGGAACCGAGGTGACCTGGAACGACATGTGGGCTGATCCTTCTACGTTGTGAGCCGGCACGTTCCATCATTCCTAAGTCCTTCGATGCACAAATACGGCGACGTATTTGTGCCCTCAGGACTGAGTGCTGAGCGAGTACAACCGGCCATTTGCGGCGAAAGCCGATCGTGGCCGTCATTGCGAGTCGAAGTACGAAGACAGATTCCAGGGACCCCGCAGACACCTGCCTCATTCATCACGATCTCAGCCCTGGCAGATGTCTAGCGCCCGACGGCCAGCGACGGCGCGCCCCACAGAGCAAGGTCGTTCCGCAAGTCGTTGCCCTTGCCGGGCACGCTGGCGTTGGTGTTCAGGATCAGGCTGACCTCACGCCCGGCGTAGGCGGAGAGGTCGAGCGCCACCGGGATCCAGCGCCGGTCCGACTTGTTGGCGGCCGGATTCAGGTGCTGGTTCAGCAGTTCTTCGTAGGTGCCCTTCCCGTCGCTGACGCCGAGCCGGAACAGGACGCCATCGCCCTCCTTGTCCCAGACCGACGGGTCCAAGGCGATCGACGCGCTGAACCACGAGTCGGGCGGCGGCTTCAGCCGAAACGTGATGCGCCCGTTCGTCTGCTCGAGGATGCACGTCTTCGCTTCGCCGTTGATCGTCACAGTCATCACCTTGATGGCCTCGTCGGGCGGCACGGGCCCCGACCGCTTCTCGGCCTGCGGCAGCAACGGGACGAGGTCAACACTGCCCGCCGTCCCGGACTCGCGGCGCCACCCCCACACGAGCAGCCCGAGCACCACGATCACACCAATGAGCATCAACCAGCGGTTTCGAAACATGTCTCTTCTTCCTCTCTGATCACTGGCCGCAGCACGGCCGACCGGAACCGCGCGCGACGCCAGGCAGATCCAAGGCCGCTACATGGTACACTCCGCGGCCCATTTGGGCCAATGGTCAGCGGCTTTGCCCGGAATTTCAAAGCGGTCAGAGGGTCCCCCACGATTGTGATATTCCGATTACCAAAGCGTAAGCCAGCGACTCGCCCTCCGCGCCGCCCCCCCGGGGGAACTCGCGTAAGTTCCTCAGCAAATCGGCTGATTTCAAGCTCGTTTCGCCCTCGGTTCCGGTGGTACCCCCCTTGCTATTTCGACCGGCATGTCGGTCCCCCGAGCCAAAGGCATCATGCTAAAAACTTCACGTTCCATCATCCTCCTGGCGCTGCTCGTGCTCTTCGCCGCCCCGCTCCATGCCGGGTCGGTGACTGTGACATGGGATTCGAACACCGAGGCGAACATCGTCGGGTACGTGGTGTTCTACGGCACGCAGTCGGGCAACTACCAGACCAGCCGGTCGGTGGGCAACCTCACCATGTGGACAGCGGACAACCTGACCGAGGGCCAGACCTACTACTTCGCGGTGCAGGCCCTTAGCGGGGATGGCCTGATGAGCCCGTTGTCGCAGGAAGTCAGCACGACAATCCCGGGCATCGCCACGACGCGTGAAACGATCCCGGGCACCGCCACGACGGGTGAAACAGAGACCCAATGGATGACCCGTTTCGGCATCACGGACATGTCCGGGGACTCGGACGGCGACGGCGTGAGCAACCGTGACGAATACCTGGCCGGCACGGACCCGAACGTGCCCAACACCTGGATGCTCGCCGAAGGCGCCACCGGTTTCTTCAAGGTGCGTCTGGCCATCACCAACCCGGGCAGCGACCAGGCGGACATCACGGTCAAGTTCCTGCGCGAAGGCACCACCCCGATCACCCAGCAGTATTCGATCCCGGGAATGAGCCGCCGGACCATCAACTCGAGCGATGTCCCGGGCCTCGAGTACATCTCGTTCTCGACGGAGATCACGACCCAGCGCGGCGGCGTCCTCGTTGAGCGGACGATGACATGGGGCGGCGCCGAGAAGATGGATTCGGCCCACACCGGAAAGGCCGTGTCGCGGCCGCGGACCGAGTGGTACTTCGCTGAGGGCGATGCGCGCAACTTCGAGACCTACCTCCTGCTGGCCAACAGCAACGCGGACGACGTGAAGGTCGAAGTGAGCTACCTCCTCGACAATGGCCAGATGGTGCACGATTCCTACGGGGTCGGCGCCAACCAGCGACGGACGGTCTACACGAACAACGTGCCGGGCCTCCGGGGGGCCTCGTTCTCGATGTCGGTCGTCGCGTCGGCCCCGATCACCGCCGAGCGCGCGATGTACTTCAGCACGGCCGACACCTGGTACAAGGGCGGAACTGACTCGGCCGGTGTCGAGGCGCCTGCGACGCAGTGGTTCATCGCCGAAGGCCACACCGGGGAGATGTTCGCGGAGTACATCCTGCTCGCCAATCCGAACCAGGCGGCATCGACCGTGCAGATTCGCTATCTCCGCCCGGTCGGCGATGTCATCACCCGGACCTACACGCTCAACCCGGCCAGCCGCACCACGATCTTCGTGAACGACATCCCGGGGCTCGAATCCACCGACGTCTCCGCGTCCATCACCTCGACGCTGCCGATCATCGCGGAGCGGTCGATGTACTGGCCCGGCCGGTGGGGTCAGTGGTACGAGGGCCACAACGCGGCAGCGCTCTCCGCGATCGGAACACAGTGGGCCCTCGCCGAAGGCGAGACGGGCGGTGACAGGAACGCCATCAGCTATATCCTGATGGCGAATCCGACCGAGCAGGACGCCACCGTCAACGTGACCATCATCCGGGACAACGGCCTCGCGCCCGTCGTCGTGGGCAGAACGGTCAAGGCCAACTCCCGGCTGACGATGAACTCGACCGAGCTGCCGCTGGCCTCCGGCGAGCAGTTCGGGGTGCTCGTAGAGTCCACCAACGGCGTGCCGATCGCGGTGGAGCGCGCGATGTACTGGGATGGCGCCGGCAAGCACTGGAGTGCCGGCACCAGCGAGACTGGCTTCCTCCTCAAGTAGTTCGCCGGATTCCGAGCGGGGCCCAGTTGAGCCCCCGCTGGGACGTCGTGTTGCCGACAGCGGGGCTGGACGGGGTCGCACGCGAATCCCGCCAGCCCCATCGTGTTTCCGGTCCTCGGTTTCCCCGCAACGCCATCTGCCAGGCCGCTGAAAAAGGCCGGCCTCGAGCATCGTTGACACGCACAAGAAGCCCGGCTATTCTTGCAAATGTTTGTCGATAAAGGTGTTCCTCATTCCGCATTCTCCGATCCGCGAGTTCCGTCGATGCCCGCTATCCGGTTTTTCCGACTCGTCGTCCTCGTGATTGCGCTGTGCGCCGTGGGCCTGTCCGCCGCCGCGCAATCCTCATCCTTGAAAACGTGGTACCTCGCCGAGGGCACGACCTACGGGCCGTTCGACGAGTTCGTCCTGATTGCCAACCCGAACGAGACGCCAGTGGCCGCCAGGGTCACGCTGCTCCGCCCGCCGATCACCGTGGGTGGCGTTCTCACGCCGCAGCAAGCCATCGTCCATACCTACCAGTTGCTGGCCACCAGCCGGAAGACACTCTGGATTACGCAGGACATTCCCGAACTGGTCGGCGTCGGCACCAACGTCTCGGTGGTCGTCGAGTGCCTGGAACAGGACGGCACGACGGCATGCACGGGCGACAAGGGCCTCGTGGTCGAGCGATCGATGTACTGGCCGCGCTCGGGGAACGGGTCGGTAGCGACGTGGCTGGCCGGACACAATTCGATGGGACTCACGGCGCCGGCCACCAAGTGGTACCTGGCCGAAGGCGCCACGTCGATCTTCGACGAGTACATCCTCTTGGCGAACCCGTCGAAGACCGACACGGCCCAGGTCACGCTGACATTCCAGAAGCAGTGGGTGCCACCCGCGCCGCCTGCGCTCCCGCCACCAGCGCCACCGCCCGTGGCCATCACGCGCACGATCCCGCCGGAAAGCCGAATCAACGTGGTGCCACGAACGGAGCCGGACACGGCAGAATTCCAATCGGCGTCGTTCTCCGTGGCGATTGACTCGTGCGTTCCGTCGTCCCCCTGTGTTCCGATCCTCGCGGAACGGTCGATGTACTGGCCTACCGCCGCGGCCGGCCTCGGCGGCTGGCGCGGCGGCCACGAAAGCGCCGCCATTCCAGCCGCGGCGCTCGACTGGAACTTCGCAGAAGGCTTCACGGGCAGGCACGCGAGCCAACAGTTCGACACGTACCTGTTGATCGAAAACCCGGATCCCTTGCAGAGCGCGCGCGTTCAGATCACCTACTACCTGGACGCCCAGTCGGCCCCGGTTTCCGAACCCGACGTGGAGATCCTTCCTCAACGCCGGTTCACGCGCTGGGTGAACTCCGTGCCTGGGCTGACGGGGAAGTCGTTCGGCCTCAGGGTCCAGAGCACGAACAGCGTCCCCGTGGTCGCCGAGCGCGCGATGTACTGGGGGACGCAGCCTGCCGATCCGGCGAACTGGTCGGCGGCCAACTGGGTGGAAGGCCACGACAGCCCGGGCGTGCCGGTCGAGTCCACGAAGTGGGGGTTCGCCGAGGGCACCGCCGAGAACGGGTTCTACACATACTTCCTTCTCCGGAACTCAACGGACGTCGATACGAACGTAAAGTTCACGTTCATGTCGGAAGACGGAAAGGGCGCCACCCTCAGCTATCTCCTGAAAGCGAATTCACGCTACACCGTCTCGCTCGATCAGTTCCCCTCGTCGATCTGGGGCAAGCGGTTTGCGGCCTTTCTCGAGTCGGTGCCCATCAGCGGAAGCCCGGTGCCGTTCGTCGCCGAGCGGGCTGTCTACTGGGGAACGGACGCCAACTGGCTGGGCGGCCACGCGAGTGCGGGTATTCCCTGGTCAGACACCGCGGTGATCGGCACGCCTGGCCCGCCAGCCAGCGCTCCCGCGCCGACCGTGACGTCCATCACTCCGGTGCAGGGACCGATCACGGGCGGCACGATCGTCACCATTCGCGGCACCGGCTT
>JANYLG010000173.1 GCA_025363775.1 Acidobacteriota bacterium
CCTGTCCTAGTCGCGCCCACTCGGCGAGGATCTGCTGCGGTGACGCATCGGTGGCGACGATGGTGACCTGGCCGTTCGAAAACGACACTTTCACCCCGCCGGCCCGAGCCGGGACGGCGACTGTCAACAGCACGCCAGCCAACGTCAGTCGAGCGAGCACCTTCACGATCACACCCCGAGTATACGCCTCTGGCCGAACGGCGGCGGAGCGGGCGCTACCTGATCACCGGGAACCCCATCGTCGCATCGCCGCCGCGCCAGTACTGGCCGTTGCCATGGAGGCGATCCCAGTAGACCGCCTCTTCGGCGACGATTGGTCGCGTCGACCTGACCCTTATCGAGAACGCCTTGCCCTGGATGGAGGCCCACAGACTGTTGTCCATGTGCACGGTGAGCCTGGTCTTTGCCGCGACCGTGACCGTGCTGGTCTCCTGCAGACCGTCGCTCGAGAACGTTGTGACGTCCACGGTGGCGTCCGCCGTGTTCGGATTCGACAGGAGCAGGAACGTCTCGAAGCCGTTGATCGTCGAGCCCTCGGGCAGGTGCCACTCGGTCGCCGGAGCCGTTGTCCCCGTCACCGTCGAACCCTCTGTCCAAGTCGTGCCCCAGTACATCGACCGCTCGACGACAATGGGGCCGGTAGCATGGAATTCGGCTGCCACGCCGAGCTGGACCCCGACCTCGCCTGTCAGGCGCACCGTCTCCCTCGAGTTCGCAGGCACGGAGTAGTACTTGATGACGGACGTCTGCGGAACGCCGTTCTGCGGCGAGAGGCAATACGTCACATTGACCGAGATCGCTGACGATGTCGGGTTCAACAGCAAGAAGTAGGTGTCGAACGCGGTCTGCGCCGTGCCTTCAGCGAAATACCAGTTGTGCGACGCCGCCGACGCACCAAAGCCCGTGTGCCCGGCGCTCCAGTTCGCACCCCAATACATCGAGCGTTCCGCCACAATACCGACGCTCGATGTCATGCGGACGCTGAAGTTGCGCTGCGCCAACTGCGCGATCCCGTCGGTTGACAGCGTCCAGCGGCTCTGCTTCTCCACCCTCTGGCTCACGCTCGTCATGAGGCCGCTGCCGTCATCGGAAAGGAAGTCCACTGTGACGTTCGCAGCCGTCTGGCTCGGGTTGAAGACCATGTAGTAGTTCTGGAACGGAGTGCCGTCCGGCGTCGTGACGCGCGTGCCCTCGGCGAAGTACCAGTTCGTGGACGGCGATCCGCCGGGCGGGATGAAGGCGCCCGTTTTCAGGTGGCCCGCGCCGGTCAGGACGCCGCTCGTCCCGCCCCAATACACCGTGCGGCCGACGTAGATCTGCTGATCTGCGGTCGCCGACTGGAAGACCGCCGAGTAGGAACCGGCGACGCCGCCGACTATTGAAGATAGATCCAGCGTCTGGCGCGTTCGCGGTGGGACCGTGAAATTGGAGACGGTGACCGCCCCGGTGTCCTCGCGGACGATCCAGGCGTGGACTTGTGTGGCCGCGGTGTTTTCGTTCGCAATTACGTAATAGGTGCTGAACCCGGCTGCGAGGCCGAGCGCTCCCTCGGCAAAGACCCAGCTGCCGTTGGGCGCCGCGGCCGCGCTCAGGTTGATTGTCTGGGGATCAACTCCCAAAGCCGCGGACTGCGGGGGAGGAGCGCCACCCGCATCGCGGGTGCCGGTGACGAGGAACTGGCGCCACAACGACGAAAAACTGTTGTTGGTGACGAGGAGCCACTGGGCCTGCGTCTGGCTGGCGGCGATTCCGGGGTTGTAGTTTCCGATACCGCCGCCGATCCCCGTCGCAATGATACCGTTGTCCACCGGCGTTCCGTCATGGTGCAACTCGATGACCGCATCTTCGATGGTGTAACTGTGCGTCGCCAGCGCAAACGTGTTGGAGATCGGGTTGTACGCCAACTCCATCGCGTCGTAGGCCTTGTAGCCGGTCGAAACCGCGAAGGGCAATCCGTCGAACGAGCCATCGGGGTTGAAGCGCTGCCCGTAGATTCCAAACGGAGAGCCATCCCCCCTGCCTGGGTTCACCTCGAAGAGATAGATCGTCTTCCCCGTGACCGGGTTGTACTCGGCATCTCCTCCGAAGATGCCGGTTGTGGCCACCGCCCCGCTCCAAATCCGCATGGGCGAACCGTAAATACCAGGATTGACCCCAGCCTGGACCCATCGCGCCTCACCGAAGTTGTAGTTCGAGGCCCAGCCCTGATACCCGACCAGGAACCGGTTCGTCGTGGCGTTGTAGGCGACTGCGGGCTGATCCTCGCCCCACGTGTCCGTGGTCACCCGGATGTCGTTTCCGATGAGCGTTCCCGTATCACTCACCAGCCGGCCGTGGATTTCTGCGTCGTTCAGTTGCCGCCAGGTGACGAGGTACTGGTGACTGACCGTCGAGTAGGCCATCCCCGGCCGCCCGTTCTCCCACCAGCTTCCGGCGCCTGGCAGGCTGATGATGAAGTCGGCCGACACGAAGACGGGCGCCCCGCCGGCGACCGTCACGATGCGGCCATAGAGGTCAGGGTAGGAACCCCCGCTGCGGTTGTCCGACCATACCACCAGACACGAGCCCGCACTGGGACTGCATATCACCCTCGGCGTCTGGGCGTAGGCGGAACTGCTGTTGATTTGAAAAGCATCTGTGGCATAGGTTCCATCCGGGCGGATGAAGCGGCCACGGATCGAAGCCGGGCCGGTGACGGCCAGGTACACATTGTTCACTGACTCATAGGCGACGTCCGGCCAGCGGATACCGCCGCTCACGCCTGGAATGGCGAACGAGCCACCAGACCGCGAGATCTGTGCCGCGCCGGGGTCGGCAAAGGTCAGTTGCAGCAGGCTCGCCAGGAAGACGAGGGCAACAGCAGAACGCGACACATGCGGTATGCGCATAACCTGACCTTGGTGGCGACTGCCACGACTGATGACGACGTGTTATTCCGGTTAGTGGACCGCTGGTAATGTTGTTATCGGTGCCTGGGCGAAGTTGCAACAGCCTATCCGAAGTGTCGGCGAAGATCAACGGTATCTCGTTGCCTTTGCTGGGCTAGCTCATGCGGAAGGCTCCGCTTGCAGCCCCGGTGATGAAGGCCCAGTGGCGGGGACCTACCGGTGGCGGAACACTTCGAAATCCTCGATGTCTACCAGATGACTGTACGGGCGGAGAAATGCCTGGACCGGCCCGGACGCGAAATCGGTCTCGACCCGCCAGCCGGTGCGGCTGTCGCGGTTGTTACGTTCGAAGATGAATAAAGTGGGCGCCGATCGAGACAAGTCCGCCGCGAAGGAGGCCCGATTGAATCCCTGGCGCGACACGAGCCCCGAGACCGGGGGGTACACCCAGAGGAAGCGGTTGGACGGCAGCCGCTGCGCCATGAAGTAGACGCTGGGCGCCATGCCGAAGATGTAGACCCGGTCGCCGGGGCCCGTCTCGGTCTGGATCCGATCAGCGAGTTCGGCGTTGGCGCGGGCCGAGTAGCCGCGGCCGGTCGCATAGCCGCCAAAACGTTCCAGGTAGGTGGGCGACGCCGACTGGCCAGACCACCACGCCTGGGCGTCCAGCCGGGTGATGGCCAGCGTCCGGCCGAAGACACCCCCGCGCCAGCACACAAACACCGCGATCCCGATCGCCGTCAGGAGCAGAGCCCGCCGGCCCGCAACGGTCCGCGTCCACGCCCCAGCCAGCAGCCCACCCGCCAGCACCGCCATGGCCGGATGAGACGGAATGAAGTACGAGTTGAAAAGGCGGATCCCGCTGGCGGCCGCGCCGAGCGTCGCGAGACCCCACCAGGCCAGCGCGGTCACGAAGAGGAGGTCGAGCGCTCGGGTTCGCACGATGTGCCACACGCCGACCGGGGACGCCAGGATCGCGAGCGCCCACAAGGGCTCGGTCTTGGCTCGGCGAACCAGTTCGTGCGCGAATCGGTCGGCCAGGGCCATCACGCTGGTCTGGCTGGTGAGGTAGGCGCGGTTGTACTCGACCACGGCTGTCCACGCCTCCCCGACGAGCCCGTGGGCCGCGAGCCATGTGATGATGGCGGCGGGAGCCACGGCAAGACCCGCCCCGAACCATGCGATCCGGCGCCCCCGTCCAGGCGAACCCTCCAGCCAGTCTGCCACGAGTGGAACGGGCGCGAAGACGAGCGCGACGGGCTTGTAGCATGCCGCCATGCCGATCAGCACGCCCGCGGCGAGGCTGGCAATCCCGGGCGCCGCGCGACGCCTCCCCGGATACGCGACCCATACCGCAGCGGTCACGAACAACACCACGAAGGTCTCGGGCACCGCGCGCTAGAGGAAACCGCCCACACCGTAGATGCCCGCGGGTAGCGCGAGCAGCAGGAAAACGCCTGCGGTGGCGAGGCCCGCCGCCCAGCCCTTCGCCCGTCGAACGGTGCCGGCGAGGAACACGGCCGTGCCGACTGCCGCCAGCAGGTCGAGCCACACAATCGCCGATGCGCGCCCCCCAAAGACCTGGAGGCCGAGTGCGTAGGTCAGATGCACGCCGGGAGGTTTCTGATCCCAGAGATCGCGGTAGATGAGAAGCCCCCGTTGCAGTCCCCAGCCCGCGGTGATGAAGATGCCCTGATCGATGCCAATGGGTTCCACAAACGCGGGCAGGCGCAGGAGAACGCCGAGGACGGCCGTCGCCAGGAACGCAAGGATCGCCAGTCGAGAACGCGGCGACTGCTGCGCGGAGGAACCGCGGGTGACGACCGGCATCAGTTCGATCCGGATCCCCTTGGACCCGTGTTGGGAGGTGGTGGGGCAGCAGGCAATCCGGGCGTGCCGAACGAGTTGTGACGCCGGGTGTCCTGGGTCCGGCACGACCGAGTCATGGCGATGGCCTCCGCCTCAGTATACGTCGGGCGGGAGGAGTTTTCGGCATCCTGCCGCGGGCCGGCTGACGCGCCAGACGCGTGTGGTACACTGCGTGGTCCCAGCGACGCTCTGCGTCAAACCACCGAGGCTCGTGAGGCGGCCGTGACGGATCTTCGCTGTCGTGAGAATCCGCAACCTGATACCCGTGAAACCGTCCCGCCTGCTTCTGTTCGCCGCCATCGTGCTCCTGCAGTTCTTCCTGTTCGAGGCGGGGCTCCGCATCGCAGGCGGTTCGGAGGCGGCCCCGGTCTTTCAGCAGCTGTTCATGTCAGACCCGGAGGTGGGTTACCGGCTCCGGCCAGGTGCGAAGGCGCACTTCAGGACGGCGGATTTCGAGACGGACATCGTCATCAACTCGTCCGGGACACGCGACCGCGAGATCCCGCCCAAGCCACAGGGCGAGTACCGCATCGTTGTCCTGGGGGATTCTCTCGTCATGTCGGTGCAGGTCCAGGCGGGCGAGACGTTTTGCTCGCGGCTCGAGACGCGCCTGAACGAACACCGCGCGGCCGGCGAGGCGCGCTACCGGGTGATCAACGCCGGGGTCCAGGGTTACGGGCCGGTCGAGGAACTCGCGTTCTTCGAGCACGTCGCCAGCCGCTTCCAGGCAGACGTGGTGCTGATCGCGATTTACGTTGGCAATGACGCGATGGAAGCGAATGATTCGGGCGCGAAGATCCTGCCGACCGCAGGGGGTGGCGTCACTCCACACCCGCCAAGCCAGTTGGAGGCCGTGAAACGACCCTCGCGCTGGCCGCTCTGGGTGCGCCGTCTCACGCGGAACAGCATGGTCCTTCAGATTGTTCGGATGAGGGCCACGACGTTGATGGAGCGGTTCGGTCAGGCGCGGCCCATCGACCGTGCGCTCACGATGTACCTGCCGCCGCTTCCCGCTGACATGGCGCGCGGGCTGGATGTCTCCCGGGAGTGCGTGCGCAGGATCGCGACCCTGGCCGCAGGGCAGGGGGCGAAGACGGGAATCATCCTCCTGCCGGCCCGGTTCCAGGTGGCCGATGACGACTATGACAACCTGCGCGCGATCGTCGCGGACGGCGGCGCGACGCTCGTGCGCGACGCAGGCACTGCGCGGTTCAAGGGCGCGCTCGGGAACCTCGGGTTGCCGCTGATGGATGCCCTGCCGGCCCTGCGCGATTCTCCCCGGCGCGCAGGGATCTTCTTCAAGACCACCGCCCACCTGACGGTCACAGGGCACGACGTGCTGGCGGCGGGATTGGAGAGCTTTCTTCGCGGGTCAAGCCTGCTGGACAAGACTCAGCCGGCGAAGAACTAATCAGCAGGATGCTGACAGACGCCGTTTCAGCGGAAACGGAGAACGGTCTACTTGATCTCGCCGGTCTGGCCCGGAGACTTAATCGGTGCCGTTGGGAGGCCTGGCCGCGACGCCGACTGCGGCATAGGCGGTGTGGTCGGCTTCGCTGCCGAACCGGGGCCCTGGGCATTGGGGTTTGCCGGGATGTTCGGGCTGTAGGGATTGCCGTACGGCGTGCCGTAAGGGCTGGGACTGCCCTGATTCGGCATTCCCATGCCGCCACCGCCGTAGGGGCCAGGGGCAGTCGGTGCGGTGGGTATGCCAAGTTGCGGGGCGCCGGGTGATATCGCTGGCCCCGGTGACTGCGCGTTCGGCAGCGGGTCATCGTCCCGGTCTTCAATAACGAGGGGCTGAGGCGTCACGGTGCGCTCGCGCATCCAGGCCGGCTGCTGCGAAGGGTTCGACGACGCCGAAGCGGCCGCCGTCGGCAGGACCGCGGGGCGAGTCCCCGGCATCAGCATGATGCGGTCGTAGATCGAGGCCGAGGCCTGCAGGACCGCGCGCGGGGCGGCCACGAAGCCGGCCGCAGATCGGAGCAGCGTCTCGAGGGCCTGCCGTTCCGGCACGCCGGTGAGTTCGATCGTCATCGGGAGGCCCGGCACGCTTTCAGCGTTCACGATCCGGGTCTGGCCGACCCGCGCCCATTCGGCGAGGATTTCGCGGATCGATGCGTCTTTCGCCACGAGCGTCACCAGGCCGTCGCGGATCTCCAGCCTGACCTGTCCCGCCAAAGACGGGGACGCCAGCCCGACAACGACGATCGCCGCCGCGATGGTCCGGCATGGCCACTTCATGGAGATTGCCTCTCTTATGGTCCCAGTATACGCCCTCGGAGAAGCGTTTGCATGCTCGGCAGGCGCCGGTGTCAACGCTCGTTAGAAATGGGCTTGTGGGAATGTGAAAATCCCGCGCCAGGCGCGAGATTTCCAAGGCGGGGTGGGCGCGCGAGGGACTCTGGCCGCAGTCGCGCTCACAGCCCGATGATCTTTCCGATCCAGAGCGGCGAGTCCTTGCGGGGGAGGTCGCAGGCCCGGCAAATCTCGGGGCCGCCGCTCTCGAGATGCTCCCGCCGCACCTGGCGATACGCCTCGCTCTCCCAGATGTCGCGGATGTTCGACGTCCGCATGTCGCCAAGGATGACCCGTCCGTCGAAGTCGGCGCAGCAGAGCGACACGCGGCCGTCCCACAGCACGGTGAAGGTCAGCCACTGGCGGTAGCAGGGGTAGCGGACGTCGCTGTCCCGGTTCAGCGTGCCCGCCCAGTTGTGGAGATCGGTGATGTGGATCTTGTCCGCGATTGTGCGCCAGTGGTCGATGAAGGCCCGCTCCTCGTCGCTGTTGTCCTGGCGGACGAACGAGAGGATCAGCTTCGGGTGCGTCCGACCCAGCTCGGCCCGGATGCGCACGAGCCGCTCGATGTTGGCGATCACCGTGTCGTACTCGAGCCCGATGCGGGTCCGCTCGAACACCTCGCGGCCGGACGCGTCCACGCTGATGTTGATCGCGTCGAGGCCGGCGTCGATCACGCCGCGGGCCACCTGCTCGTCGATCAGCGACCCGTTGCTGATCACGCCGACTTCGGCAATCCCTTTCTGCTTGGCGTACGCGACCTTGTCGGTGAGGTGACGGTCCACGAACGGCTCGCCGTAGTTGTGCAGCCGGAGGTGGCGGATGCCGAGCGCCGCGCAGTCGTCGACGACCTTGCGGAACAGCGCCTCGTCCATCACGCCCTGGCGGCGGTGCATCTGGTCGCGCGGGCAGAAGACGCACCGCGCGTTGCAGATGTTGGTGCTCTCGATCTGGACGATCTCCGGCAGGCGTGGCGCCCGGTCGCGACCCGCGGCGATCAGGCCGCGGCGGATCAGGTGCGCCCGGGACAGGAGCACCCGCTCGACGCTCGTGCGAATGGCGTGTCTGAACGTCAACGATACCTGCCAGGCTTACCGCGTCTTGAAGTAGTCAATCACCTTATCGAGGATCTCGTCCAGTTGCACCTTCGGCTCGTAGCCGATCAGGTCGTGGATGCGCGTGATGTCCGGCACGCGGCGCGGCATGTCTTCGAACCCGGCCTCGTAAGCCTGGTCATAGGGAATCGTCACGATCTCCGACATGCTGCCGGCCAGCATCTTCACCCGTTCGGCCAGGTCGCGGATCGAGATCTCGTAGCCGTTGCCGATGTTGAACACACGGCCGATCGCGCGCGGTTCCTGCACGAGCTTCACCAGCGCGTCCACCACGTCACCGACGTAGGTGAAGCTCCGAGTCTGCGTGCCGTCACCGAACACTGTGATCGGCTGGCCGGAGAGCGCCTGCCTCACGAAGTTCGGGATCACCATCCCGTACTGCCCGGTCTGCCTCGGCCCGACCGTGTTGAACAGCCGGACGACGATCACCGGGAGCTTCTTTTCCTTCCAGTAGGCCAGCGCCAGGAACTCATCGATCGCCTTGCTGCACGCGTACGCCCAGCGGTGCTTGGTAGTCGGGCCCAGCACCAGGTCGGCCTCCTCGGAGAACGGCACCGCGACGTTCTTGCCGTACACCTCGGACGTGGACGCGATGAGCACCAGTTTCTTCTTCTTGTTCGCGTGCGTCAGCACGACCTCGGTGCCCCTCACGTTCGTCTCGATCGTGTGCACCGGTTGCTCGACGATCAGCTTCACGCCCACGGCGGCCGCCAGGTGGAACACGACGTCGGCCTGGTCCACCAACTCCGCGAGCACCGGTTCGTTGCTCACCGAGTCGATGGTGTAGTGGAAGTGCTTGTGGCCCTTCAGGTGGGCAATGTTGTCGATCGACCCGGTGGACAGGTTGTCGAGCACGGACACGTCGTGCCCCTGCGTCAGCAGCACGTCGGCCAGGTGGGAACCCACGAATCCGGCGCCGCCGGTAATCAATGCGCGCACAGAGCGATCTCCAGAGGAATGATGCGTGGAGCGACCGGGGACTCAGGCCGAGGCGAGCCGGACGATGGCGTCTGCCGCCCGAATGGCGGCGCGGCCGTCGGCCGCGATCTGGTAGCGGGCCATGAAGGTCCGACGCCCCTGCGCGAGCCTGTCACGAAACTCCTTATCATACAGGAGGGAACGGAGTGCCGGGCCGATTTCCGCGCGGCTGGCCGCGCCGGCGACCGCGCCGGCCTCGACCAACGGGCTGAGGTTGTTCGGAAGTTCGACGACCAGCGCGGGCACGTCCAGCGGCATCGCCTCGATGGCGGCCGTCGAGTTGACGGTCACGAGCGCGCTCGACGCGGCCACGAGCCGCGCCAGATCCACCGACGCGGGGGCGATCGTCACGTTGGTCGCGCCACTGGCCGCCCGTTCGTAAGGAGCCGCGGGTTCGGCAGGATGGCACTTCACCACCAACCGCACGTCCGGCATCCCCGCGACCGCTTCGATCAACGCCTCGAAGGCCCCGCCCATCTGCGAGTACTTCGTGGCCACGACCACCAGATGCTGGTCCGTCCTGGCACCGACCGACGCCCGCAACGCCGCACACGCGTCGTCGTCCATCTGGCGGGCCGATTCGACGAAGGCATCGAGCTTTGGGCTGCCGGCCACGGCGATCGCGTCGTCCGGAAAACGGCCCGCGTCGACCAGGTGACGCGCGGCGAACTGATCGTAGACGAGCGTCAGGTCTGGCCGTGGAAAACCGAGGTCGGTCGGGTTGCGCGGGGAGGGCTGCATTTCGTCCGCCTCGTGCAGGTAGTTCAGCCAGTGCCGGTAAATGAAGCCGTGCTGCAGCCCGGCGACCGGGATCCCCCGGCGTCGGGCCTCGAGAACGAGCGCGCGCCCGGAACCGCCCGCCTCGGCGTAGGTGATGGCCACGCGAGGTTTCAGCGCGTCGAGCGCTGCGCCGATCTGGTCCATCGTTCGCGCGGACCAGGGAAACTGCAGGTGCGAGATGCCGGTGAACTCGTGGCGCATGAGCGGCCACGCGTCACACCCGCGGAACACGCAGGCGGTGCGAAGGGCGTCGCTGCCGTCCAACGCCTGCCTGGTCGCGTTCCGCCCGGCCCAGACGGCGCTGGACGGCGCGAGAGCGCGCCCCGAGGCGTAGCTGCCGACCGGAGCGAACGGGAGCGTGTCGGCCGTCTCGTGCACGATCTCCGCGACCCGTTGTTTCCAGGTGCGAGAGCGGAAGTTCGTTTTCGGGCCCAGACCGACCAGCGTCAGTTGGCGGTCGCCAACTCGCTTCGACACCTCGCGCAGCACCGGGCCGATGTACGACTCGTCGCCGGTCGCCTGGCGCCAGAATGCGGAGTGCACGAAGGCCACGACCGTGACCGCGCCCCGTGTTCCTGGAGATCGTCGGCCAGGCCTGTATCGCCCCGCGAAGGCGCTCGCCGTGTACAGCAGGCCGCGCCAGAGAGGCTCCGCGCGCTGGCGCCATGGAACGCGGGCGGGCGCCGGAGAGCCGCACCAGGAGAGATGTCGCCCTTCGGCGAACTGGCGCGCGAGGTGGGTCAGCAGGACGCCTCCCTCCGCCACGCCCAGCGCGAGCGGTCGCTCGCGGGCGAGCATCGTCTCGAGGGCGTGCAGCGTCCGGAGGATGGCGACGACCACACGGCGTTTGTGGAGGTACAGCTCGGCAAACCACCAGAGGGAATCGCCGCGGAACAAGAACCGATCCCGCAGCGGGACACCGTCGACCGGCAGGGCGCGAAGCGATTTGATCCAGGCGTTCGCGTCACCCTCCGCGCGCTCGGCCGCCTCGGCATCCAGGTAGGTGGTCAGCGATACGCGGCGCTCACCGTCGCCGGTATTCACGAGGAGGATCTGTTTCTGATCAGCCATGCGTCCCCACTCAAGACCTCAAAGGCTGCATCGTACACCGCGTCGGCGCCGATCGCCCCGAGGCAATCGGGGACGTGACCGCGGCATCGCTGGGGTGGCTGACGAATCCGGTTGCACGGGCTGCAGGGCAACTGGACCCGGACGACGCGGGCCGACCCGGAGACCGGGCCCCACCGCGCGGGATCGGAAGGCCCGAAGACTGCGACAAGGGGAACGTCCAGGGCGGCCGCCAGGTGCATCGGCCCCGTGTCGCCCGTCAGCAGCAGGTCCGCCTGCTCGAGGACGGCGGCCAGGGTGACCAGGTCCACCCGCCCGGCGAGGTCGAGACATTCGACCTCTTGTCGCAGGCCGGACTTCATCTGGTCCACCAGGGGACGATCCTCCGCGCTGCCCGATAGGACGATGGACGCGCCGTGCGACGCTGACAGGCGGTTGGCGACCTCGGCGAACCGCTCGAGGTTCCACTGTTTGATCTCGCGGCCGCCGCCGGCATGCACCACGACCACCGGTGCGCCGCCCCGGCTCCGGGCTGCGAGCAGCGACGCAGCGCGTTCGCGCGCCTCGTCCGGCATCCGCAGTCGTCTCGCACCGGGTTCCGGCCTGTGCGATTCGAGAGAGCCAGACGGCAGGTCGAACGCGCGCTCGACCAGGCGTAGCGAGTTCGATCGCGTGTGAATCGCGGGATTGAAAGCCACCCGGTCGGTCAGCATCGGCCCGCCGCCCGCCATGTCGAAACCCACGCGGCGAGCCGCTCCCGACAGGCCGAGGAGCGCGTGGCTGCGAACGTCTCCCTCGAAGTTGATCGCCACGTCGTAGCGCCGGCCGCGCCAGCCCTTCGCACGCTTGACCATGTCTCGGAACGAGTGGCTGGCCGCTCCTCGCGCGAGCCAGGGGGCGTTGAGAGTCTCGATGCGGTCGAGACCGGGGATGAGCCGCGCGATCTGTTCGTTCCAACTCCCGACCACGAGGTCGATGGTCGCGTGCGGGGACCGGGCCCGGACGGCGGCGATGGCATCGAGCGTCATCAACAGGTCGCCCACCCGCTCGAACCGCAGCAGCAGGATGGCCGGGCGGTCGTCTCCCCCGCCGGCGCCAGGGGACCGCCGCAGAAACGGTGCGGCTGCGGCAAGGCCGACATCCGCCAGCCCGACCAGCCACCGTTCACGCCAATCTGTGAGTTGCAGATGTGAAAACACCCAACCGTTCCTTGTCCCTGGCTGCCTGTCTGACGCGCGTGATCCACTGATAGCTGGCCACTGGCCACTACGTGTGTCGGCAGTCCGCTGCCAGCCGCCAGCTGCCAGCCGCCAGCCGCTGTGACGCCCGTGATCCACTGATAACTGGCCACTGGCCCCTACGTCTGTCCGTTGTCCGCTGCCAGCTAACTGCTGACTGCTGTCCCCTATCTCACCGCCACCCTCTGCACCATCACGCCGAGCGTGCGATAGTCATCGACACCCAATACAGCCTTGGGCGACCACGGCGAGGACGCGATGCGGAGGAGCGCCGGCTCTTCCCGGGCGGCAGCGGCGGCCGCGATGTCCGCGGGGATGGCGAAGGAATAGGGCTTGAACCCGCCATCGACGGTGGCTTCACCGACGAGGCGATTGTCGAGGTAGCACGAGACGGTGGCAGGCCCCGCGGCGGCCGGCCGTCCACCGTTGTCCATCCAGATTGTCAGGCTCGACGCGCGGTCGGTCAGGTCCAGGATCGTCACGTACGACGAATCGGTCGTCCAGCGAAACGAGCGACCGTTCATCCGCTCTTTGGCGTTGAACCGAACGACGTACAGGTCGTCGTTCGTGCCGATGTCGATGTCGAACGGACGTGTCTCGCTCGGGGGATCCACGAACTTATAGATGCTGAAGTCGAACTCCTTCTGGCGAGCGCCGCGTGGATAGCTGTTCCACACCGCCTCGTACTCGGGCACCTGGAACCGCTCGGTGGCCACTGGCACGACCGCGATCGCGCGCGACAGGAGGTCGGTGCCGCCGCTGCCGACGAAGTAGACGTTCTGGTAGCGGCTGCGGGCCCAGTCGAGGAACCCGCGGAACCGCTGGCGGTCGGGCCTGGGCGTGCTCAGCACCAGGACGTTGCGATTGAAGATGTAGGCCAGCGGCAAGGCGACGACGTGGAGATCGGACGACCGTCGAGATTCGACCACGACCAGGTCGCGCGGGCCGAACTGATTCGCGAGAGCCTCGATGCGCGACACCAGCCCCTGGTACTCGACATGCCGAAAAACCGGCTGGTCGGCCCGGATGAGCAGCGCGCCGACGATCGTCACGAACACGAGCGGCGGAACCCACGCGGCCACGCGAGCCAGTGTCCCGCCCTTCGGTGTCGGCGTTTCGCCGGTCCCATCCGTTTTCCGCGACCACACGCCGTAGAACGCGCCTGCAGCCAGCAGCAGGAACGCCGACGGCAGGATCGCCGGCACGAATCGACGGGTCATCCAGAAGTGCTCGGGCACGATCTGAATCTTGTAGAAGACGAAGAAGCCGTACACCACCGTGACGAGCAGCAGCGCCGGGTCGCGCCAGAACCGCTTCCAGGCCAGCAGGACGAAGCCGGCGACGGCGGCGATCAGACCCGCCCACGGGAAGTACCACGTGAACGTCCGGAGCGACAGCGCATCGTGCGGCGCCAGCCGACCCGCAGGAACGCGGAAGAACCAGGCGTAGATGACGGCACCGACGACGATGACGCCGAGGGCGGGAGGCGACCACGTGGAGATCACCCGCTCGAGCCGCTGGTTGCGGGAGAGAAACAGGAGCGCGACCGCGGCCAGCACACCGATGCCGAGAAACGTCAGGTGGATCGGACGCAGGTTCTCGAAGAATACCGCGTAACGCCCGAAGCCTGGCCGCATGATCGTCGAGATATAGACCCCGACGGCGACCAACGCCGCCACCATCGGGATGACAAACCAGACGCGCGGCCATCGGCGCCGGAACAGCAGGAACAGCACCGCGAGGCCGACGCCCGCCCACGCCAGGACGGCGTCGAAACGCAGGAACACCAGCAGTCCGAGAACCACGCCGGCCACAGGCGCAAAGAACCGGTCGTCGTCCACGTGCGACCGCGCGAAGGCGAGCAACCCCGCGAACAACAGCGCCTGCAGCCCGATCTCCGAGTTTGGATACCGGCCGAACCAGACTTCGACGACGCAGAGCGCCAGGAGTGTCGAGGCGCAGAACGCCGGGATCCGCCCCAGCAGGCGGGCGCCCGCAAAATAGACGCCGAGCAACCCGAAGATCGCCCACGCGCCGATCATGCGCAGGCCGCCGTTCAGTCCATCGAGACCGTATCCGATCGCGACAAACGCCGGGTAGAGGTGCGGGAACTGGGCGACCACCGTGCCCTCGATCGGGTCGACGAGGAAGAAGCCCATGAAGCGAAGGCTGTAGTACCCGCGATCGTGATACGGCGGGAAGAACAGGTCGCGGTGGACTGGCTGAACGGCGGCGACCAGCGAGTCGCGGATCACCAGGGAGCCGCGCTGCGCGAGCGCGATCCCCTCGTTGATGTAGACGCCGGGGTCCCTGCCGCCGATGACGAATTCGGCGACAGGGAAGAACAGGGCCAGGCCGAGCGCGATGATCGCAACCGGGAAAAGCGCCGTGACCCCGGGCCGTTGCGCCGTTCCGCGGTAGAGCAGATGGCCGCGCCAGGCAGCGAGGGCTGCGGCCGAAAGCAATCCGTTGGCGATCAGCAGTCGCGGGAAGGTATACCAGGAGGCCGCCGCCAGCGCGAGCACGACGATCGACGACCAGGCGGCGCTGATGACGACCGCCCAGAAGACGCGCTCCTCGGCGGCCAGCTGTGCCCGGCGATCGCGCTCGGCGACAGGTGCGCGGAACAGCAGCGCGCCCGGCACGAACGCGATCAGCAGCAGCTCAGGAAGCCACATGAATCGCCCTTGCCACCTCGACCGCGTGCGCCTCCGGCATCGAGGGATACAGGGGCAGCGAGAAGATCTCCCCGCACACCTGGTCCGCGATGGGGCAGGCCGCGGGCGACTCGGAGGCAAGCGCAGGCTGGCGCGGGATCGGGAGGGGGTAGTGGATGAGCGTCTCGATGCCAGCCTCACAAAGCGTCGCCCGAAGCGCCTCGCGCGCCGACGAGCGGACCGGGAACAGGTGGTAGACGTGGCCGGGATCCAGCTCCGGTGGCACGACGACGCCCGAGCCGATGAGCTCGCGCCGGTACACCGCTGCCAACGCCCGACGCTGTTCTGTCCACCGCGGCAGGAATTCGAGTCGCGCCGACAGGATGGCGGCCTGGATCTCGTCGAGGCGGCTGTTGATGCCGGGCTCGTCGTGGTGATAGCGGTCCGTTTGACCGCCGTTACGAAGCCGCTTCAGTTTCGCGGTCAGCTCTGCGTCGTTGGTGGTGATGCCCCCGCCGTCGCCAAGCGCGCCGAGGTTCTTCGTAGGGTAGAAGCTGTACGCCGCAGCCACGCTGAACGACCCGACCGGCCGGCCGCGGAAGGTCGCCAGGTGCGCCTGGCAGCAGTCTTCGATCATCGCCAGGTCGTGGCGCGTGGCCATCGCGGCGAGTTCGTCCATCGCGGCCGGCTGGCCGTAGAGGTGCACGGGAATGATCGCCGCCGTGTCGGGACCGATCGCCGCCTCGACGGCTGCCGGATCCAGCGTGAGGCGCTGCGGGTCGAGATCCACGAAGACCGGTCTGGCACCGACAATCATCACGGCCAGCGCGGTATAGGCCGCGGACAGCGGCGTGGTGATGACCTCGTCGCCGCGGCCGATGCCGAGCGCCCTCAGAATCAGCACCAGCGCGTCCGTGCCCGAGCCGACGCCGATGCCGAACTGCGCGCCCGACGCGCGGGCAAAGGCCCGCTCGAAGCTCTCCACCTCGGGGCCGAGCACGAACCAGCCTCGATCGACCACGCGGCGGATGGCCGCATCCACCGCCGGGCCGTCCTCGCCCGGCTTCAGGCTCATGAACGGAATGCGCGTCGCGGTCATAGGATGTCGGCGAGGTCCTCGGGAACGGGGTTGAGATATCGGGCCAGGTGCTCGCGGTAGAACGCGATGGTCCGCTCGAACCCTTCCCGGAGCGAGACCTTCGGTTCCCAGCCCACGGCCGCACTGAACTTGCTGGAATCGGCGTAGAAGTTGCCGATGTCAATCGCCTTCTTCTCAGCGGGCCACTCGACGAACGTCACCCGCCCGGCGCCCGACACGTCGAGCAGCAGGGTGACGAGGTCCCGGTGGCTGATCGGCGACTGGCCGCCCACATTGAACGCCTCTCCGTTGCACGCGTCCGACGCGCCCGCCCTCAGGAAGGCGTCGGCCGCATCATCGACGTAGACGAAGTCGCGAAGTTGCGAGCCATCGCCGTAGATCTGGATCTCGCCGTCCTCGACCGCCGTGCGGATGAACCAGCCGATGAATCCCTGCCGGTTGTGCTTGACGAGCTGCCGCGGGCCGTAGACGTTGGTGAGTCGCAGCGAGCAGGCGCGGATGCCGAAGACGTGGTTGTACAGCAGGTGGTAGTTCTCGCCCGCCGCCTTGTTGATGCCGTTGACGTCCGTTGGGCTCACCAGGTGCCGCTCGGTGACCGGCAGGAAATCGGGCTTCCCGTACACCTGGCGCGTGCCCGCGAACACCACCCGCACGCCCGGGTTGTGCCGACGGCACGCCTCGAGAATCGACAACTGGCTGCGGCAGTTGATCTCGAGGTCCGTGTACGGATCCCGCATGCTGTCGATGTGGCTCACCTGCCCGGCGAGGTTGAAGATGACTGCCCGGTTCCGCACCAGGTAGTTCATCGTGCTCTCCTGGCGGATGTCCGCGACGTTCACCCTCACGCGGTCTTCGATCCCCTGGATGTTGAAGAAGTTGCCCCCGTGGTCCGGGATCATCGAGTCCACGAGCAGGACGTCGGCCCCGAGCTCCACCAGGTGGCGCGCGAGGTTGCTGCCGATGAAGCCCAGACCGCCGGTGATCATCACCTTGCGGTCGCGGTAGAAGGATCGATAGTCTGCGGTCACCTTCGTCGCCTGCGCAGCACCAGTTCACGCCAGAGTGTGAAGACGTCGGCCGCCGTGCGCGCCAACCGGCCGAAGTTGAAGAACTGCGATTTGCCGTACGCCCGGTGGTAGTGGTGCACGGGGACTTCCACGATCGAGAAGCCCGCGTCCGTGATCTTCTTCATCAGTTCGAGGCAGATCACGCCGCTCGACTTCTCCAGCGTCACCCGGTCGAACATGCGGCGGCGCATCAGCCTGAAATCGCAGTCCACGTCGCGCACCGTGAGGCCGAACAGCCACTTCACGGTGTGGTGGTAGAGGCGGCCAATGATGATGCGGTGCAGCGGGTCCGATCGGCTGATCTTGTAGCCGTTCACCATGTCAACCGCTTCCGACATCTTCTCCCACAACCGCGCCATCTCGCGCGGGTCGTACTGCGCGTCGCCATCCGTGTAGAAAATCCAGTCCTTGGTCGCCGACGCGAATCCCGTGCGTAGCGCGCCGCCGTAGCCCCGGTTCTTCTCGTGATGGATGGCGCGGACCTGGGGGTAGATTCGCGACAACTCGTCGATGATCTCGGCCGTCGCGTCGGTGCTCCCATCGTTGATGACCAGGACCTCGAAATCGGGCGTCAGTCGGCTCGCCGTCTGAACGGCCGCGATCACCAAGCTGGCAATGGTGCCGCTATCGTTGTAGGCGGGGAAGAAGATCGTCAGTCCGACTGGCCGCTGGTCGAGTGAGGATGACATCGTCTGAAAGCGCTAAACCATAGCACGAGCGTCACTTGGAGGGCAAGCCGGCCGCGATGGCGTTTCGCGCGTCGGGGCCTTCTCTCGCGTTCCGGTACGCCCGTTCGAACGCTTCCGCCACGCGAGTCCAGCTGTGCTCCCGGCGCACATCCTCGCGCGCCCGCGCCCCCAGGCGCGCACGCGTCTCCGGAGAACGAAGCAGCCGATCGATCGTCCCGGCCAGCCCGTCCACGTCGCGCTCGGCCACGAGCGCCGCGTTCACGTCGTCGTGTGCGACGGCCGTAATTCCGCCGGCCGTTGTCGCCACCAGCGCGGTGCCCGACGCCAGCGCCTCCATCACGACGTTAGGCAGGCCGTCCACGTTCCCGGAATCGTCTCGTACCGAGGGGACGACCGCGAGGTCGGCCGCGGCAAGGTAGTCGGCCACTTCTCCCTGCGTCAGGACACCCGGGAAGAACAGGCGATCGGCGACCCCCTGGCCGGCGCCGCGGGCGCGCAGTTCACCGTCGAGATCACCGTCGCCCCCGATCGCGAGACGCAGACCAGGCCACCGGGGGGCCAGGCGGGCGACGGCGTCGA
>JANYLG010000208.1 GCA_025363775.1 Acidobacteriota bacterium
GCCGCTATGGGCCGAGGGCCGCTACCACCCACTGCCGTTCTCGCGCAGGGCCGTGGAGTCGTACGCCGCCGATCGGCTGATGCTCCTGCCGGCGACCGGGCGCACGCCGCGATGACCGCGCCGAGGTTCCTGTTCCTCGCCGGTATCTCCGTGGCGCTCGCCGCCAGCGCCGGGGAGCGGAAGACGGGCAGCATGGCCGACGATAGGCCGGATTAGCGCGGTGTGGGCTCGCGAGGTTCACAGAACGGCGTTCTCAGACACGGACCGCGCACGGATTGCGCCTCCCCGGGGGCATCGCGCCGCCGCGGCCACAGCCGCGACACATGACGTCGAACCAGCAGGGGTGGGCGCATCGCGGGCTCCCCCGGCTGCCCTTCGGTTTGCAGATCTTACGCACGGCCAGGTTGTCCTCCCTTGAATTCGGCGCGGCGGTCCATCCGCCGCGCCAGCCTCGTCGCGTGTTTACGACACCCTCGTCGGCGCGCCCCGCCTGATCCTCGACATCCGACGGGTGAAACCGCCAGCTCCGCACGCCGAACCGCTGACGGCGCAGTTGGCCGCACAGATAGGCGCGCCGAACGCTTTCCTCGTGGCAGCCGACCAGTTCGGCCACCTCGAAGGCGGAGAGCAGCCGCCGCGGCACTCCGTCGTCCGCGGCCGGCGCTTCGAAGGGGAGACGGCTATGGCTTCGAGTATCGTCCGAATCGGTGTCGGTGCTCTTCCTCATGGTGTCCCTCCACGAACCGCTGAGGCCCTGACGCGCGTTCGCCGGGCGCAGGAGATGGGATCGGTTCACGAGCCGTTGGGCGCCGCGGCGGAGGCTGGAGCACCTCGATCGAGCAATCCACACGCGGCCGGCTCGGCGGCGAGACAGGGAACGAACGTGACCTTCCAGGGCGCGTTCGTCGAGTCCTCGAACGAGCGAGTCAGAGAAGAGCCGGTGTCACGGCCCGCTCAGACCCGCCGGAGTGGGGACCATCGCCGCGCGGGCGGATGTGCGCGCACGCGTCGACGGCCCCGCGGATGGCGCCACGGTGAGTTCTCGTATCGAGGCGCTCGCCGTAGTGGCCTGCGGCTGTCACAAGTTGCTTCGGGTTGTCGTTGCTTGTTGCTGCGGCCCTGGGGCGGTCAGCGCGAAGCGCTCCTCGTGGCCGATGTGGGCGACGCGGGAGGTGGCGTCCGGACGCCACGGGAAATGATCTCAAAGCAGGCCGACCCTTGGCCGTCGTCAACAGGCTCCGCTAGGAGCGCCGTCCCGCGGTTCCGCGGCGGCCCAATCTACAAACCCCGAACATTTGACGTGACACTACTAAATACATAGTATTTGTGCCGGCCGCCAGGGCCCCGAGGAGAGCTCTATGTCGCCGTAGCCGGCCCCAAGTCTCTTTGTCGAGAGCAGTCGTCAGCTTCTCCCACGAGGTTGTTGACATGAGCAGCACTCCATCGCTCGATTGGCTCCTGCTCGACATCCGGCACGCCGCGAGGTCGCTGCTGCACCGTCGTCGATTCGCCGCGGCTGCGGCCCTCACGCTCGCACTCGGGATCGGAGCCAGCACCGCAATCTACAGCGTCGTGTACGGGGTGCTGCTCCGTCAGCTTCCCTATAGCGAGGCGGAACGGCTGGCTCTCATTCAGACGCGTGACCGAACCACCGGAAGGCTCCTCCCATCGGGCTTCTCGGGACCGGACTTCGAAGACTGGCGCCAATGGGGGGGCTCGCTCGGATCCCTGGCCCTGTGCTCGAGGAACATCTTCGCGCTCGACGCGGACGCGGGCTTCGAGACCGTGCAGGGTGCCTGCGTGTCCCGGCAGTTCTTCAGGGTCCTGGGAGTGCAGGCGTCGCTCGGTCGATTGCTGGGGGACAGCGGCGCTCTCGAAATAGTCATCAGCGACAGGCTCTGGCGTCGCCGCTTCGATGCCGACCCACAGGTCGTCGGTCGTCACGTACGGCTCAACGCGGCGCCGTACACCATCGTCGGCGTCGCGCCGCCTGGAATGACGTTCCCGGCCGAAACCCGTGCCAGCGTCGGTGCGCCAGCCGAACCTCCCGAGGTCTGGGCGCCGTTCGAGGGCTTCCAGTGGGCGACGAAACGCAGCTGGCCCGTCGGCCAGATCGTCGTTCGGTTGCCTCCAGGCCGCACGTTTGGCCAGTTCTCATCGCAAGTGGACATCGTAGCCCGCACCTTTGGGCGCGAGCATCCGGACTGGAGCGAGAATCGTGAAGCAGTCGCCTTGTCGCTGCCCTCGGAACTCAGCGGCGCCCTTCGACCGGCGCTGTGGCTGATGCTCGGTGCCGTTGGGTGTGTGCTGCTGGTCGCCTGCCTCAACGTCGCCAACTTGCTCCTGGCAAGGCAAACTTCGCGCGCCCGAGAGATCGCGCTTCGTGTTTCACTGGGCGCACCGCGATATCGGCTGATTACGCACGCCTTGGCGGAGGCCCTCCTGCTAGCGCTTGTCGGCGGCGGTCTTGGAGTGGCGGTGGCCTCCTGGGTCGTGGCCGCCGTGCGATGGCTGGAGCCCGCCGATCTGCCACGCCTCGACGCGATCCGTGTCGACCTTCCCGTTCTCGTTTTTGCATTTGGTGTCGCGATCGTGGCCGCCGTCGTCTCGGCGGCCGCGCCCGTGTGGCGACTGCTGAGCGCAAGCAAGGAACTCGCAGTGGGGGCGGAGACAAAAGCATACGGTTCCGGGAAGAGAGCGAGGCGGGTTCGTTCGGCGCTCGTGGTCATCGAGCTGGCCGTCTCGCTGGTCCTCTTGGTCGGAGCCACGATCCTGGCGCGCAGCTTCGAGCGGTTGGTTGGTACCGACATCGGCATCGTCAGCGACCATGTCGTCACCGCCGAGGTGAACGTCGCGATGGGTCGGACGGTCCCTGCCGCCAGGCAGATACAGCTCGCCGACCAACTCGTCGCTGCTACGCGCCGGTTGCGAGGGGTGAGCACGGCGGCGGTCGCGAACGGCCTGCCTCCGAATCGATCCCGCATGCAGACGTTCTTTGAGATGCCGGACTTCAGAACCGGTCAACCCGTTGAACACCAAATGGGACTCCTGAACCCAACGCCGCAGTACTTTGCTGTACTCGGGATCCCGCTGCTGAGGGGGCGGACGTTCGCACCGGCTGACGGGCCCGACGCCCCGAAGGTGGCTATCTTGAACGCGAGCGCCGCAAGGCGGCTCTTCGGTAGCCTCGATGTCGTTGGACGAACGATGCCCGTCGGCGGCAGGCACGAGCCAGTCACCGTCGTTGGCGTTGTCGGTAACGTGAAGTACTCCGGGCTCGACGAAGCCGCAGGCGAAACCGTGTATCTGCCGTTTGCGCAACAGCCCTTCCGCAACATGATGTTGGTGGCGCGGACCACAGGAGATCCCCACCAACTGGCAGGTCGCCTTGCCGCCGTCGTTCACAGCATCGACCGGGAGGTGACCGTTGGGCCGGCGCTTACGCTCGACGAGGTGGTGTCGGAGGCCGTGGCCCGCCCGCGCTTCAGGACCGCGCTGTTCTCTGCTTTGGCCGGCCTTGCACTGATCCTCGCCGTCATTGGTCTTTACGGCGTGTGCGCTTACGCCGCAGCGCAGCGTACGGTCGAGATTGGGATCCGAATGGCGCTGGGCGCTGGGCGGTGGCGAGTGGTGACGATGATTGTGCGCGAAGGGCTATGGCTGGCTGGCGCTGGCGCCGCGCTCGGTCTCCTCGGCGCGTTCTTGTTTGCACGGACACTGTCTGGATTCGTTTATGGCGTAACCACTCACGACGCGGCCTCGTTTCTGCTCGCGGCTGCTGGCTTGGTTCTCGTCACGGCTGCGGCCAGCCTTTTCGCCGCCCTTCGGGCGGCCCAGGTCGACCCACTCGTTGCCCTCCGGGCGGAATGAGGATCGGCGGTCAACGCGGCTGCGAGTAGAATGGCGGCATGGTACCCGTTTCAGGGCTGGAACAGGACGGCAAACTGGCGGACTTCTGCCACAAGTGGAAGGTGCGCGAGTTGTCGGTGTTCGGCTCAGCGCTCCGCGACGATTTCGGCCCGGACAGCGACGTCGATGTCCTGGTGTCCTTCGATGCTGTCGCCGAGTGGAGCCTTCTCGATCTCGTCGTGATGCGGGACGAATTGGCAGCCCTGGTAGGGCGTGATGTCGATCTCGTCGAGCAGGAGGCCCTCAAGAACCCGTACCGTCGGGCTGCAATTCTCAAGTCCAAGCGTGTGCTCTATGCCGCTTGAATCCAGGGACGCCGCCTACCTCTGGGACATCATCGAGACGGGAAGGGCCGTCAGCGACTTCACCGCAGGCGTCAAACCCATCGAGTACCTTGATGATCGAAAGCTGCAGATGGCCGTCGAACGAGCCGTCGAGATCATCGGCGAGGCGGCGCGCCGGGTGTCCGACTCGTTCAAGGCCGACCATCCGGAGATTTTGTGGCGCCAGATCGTGGCCCAGCGCCACGTGATCGCCCACGAGTACAGTGAGATCAAGCAGGAACGCCTGTGGCTGGTCGCGACCAGAGACGTACCCATCCTCGTGAGGCAACTCGAACCGTTGCTGCCACCTCCTCCGCGAGACTGAGTCTTCCTCCTCACGCACGTTGCCGTCGCTCCGATAAGTGCCGTCCCAAACGGGAGCGCGTCGGCCGGCCTCGGGGGGGCGAGGAGGTCCCTACCGTCCGCAGCGCGTCTCCAGCAGTTCCTCCAGCTTCCACACCACGGGTGTCCTTCGTCGAGGCGGATCGATCCGCTTCACGATCGCACGCGCGGCGCGAACGCTGAAGCGATTCGGCCACTCCAGTTCAGGGAGAGCGCGATCTGGAGCGAGACGTAGGCCAGCACCTGGCACTTGAATATCGCGAAGTCGACCAAAGCGGAGCCAGGGTCACATCTTTTCCACCATCGACGCCGTGGATTCAGCCTCTGCGGCGCGCCACCGTTTCCAGCGGGCCACTGCCTGGTTCTTCAGCATGGCCAGGCCGAACATGAAGAGGCTGAAGCCGGCGAACGCGGCGACCGCACTCGAAAGAGAGAGGTTCTTGTGGAGCGGAGCGCTGAACACGCCGTAGATCAGCTCGACGTGGACCCAGTAGACGAAGAGAGAGGCCTGGCCGAAGAGGACCATCGGCGACGTCCACGGCCAGAGGTCGCCAAGCAGACGAGGCCGCTGCTCCCAGAAGTAGACGACCGACAGCGTGGACGTGACGATACCGACCCTGAGCAGGAAGAACATCGGCGAACTGGTCCAGAACCGCGAGTCGGCGTAGATCGAGGGGAGGGAGGAACCCGCGTAACACGCGGCCGCGAACACAACGCCTGAGGGAGCCATCCACGCGTGCAGCCTTCGCTCTGCCAGCCCGCCACGGGCCCGCTCGAGCACGACGCCCATCAAGGCCCCGGCGAAAACAAACCCCGCCCATGGAAAGAAGGTGAAGTTGTTCTTTCCGGGGGTCGGGCGCAGGTACCACTGCAGCATCGACGGCAGCGTGTCGATCAATGACGAGGCGCGGACGAGCGGCGTCACCAGGGACACGGCGAGCGCGGCGCCGCCGAACACCAGGAGACGACGGCGGTAGCCGCGCGCCGCCTGCCAAAGGCCGGCGGCCGCCACGATCGAAGGCCCCATGATGTTGAGGATGTCGACCTCGAGCATCCCGGCCAGCATCGCTCTGGGGTTGAGGATGTACGCCTGGAAACGGAAGAGGTACGCGAGGCCGAACACCTCCCTGCCCCGCCGTCGGACGCGCGCCGCGGCACGCGCGGCGTTGCCGGTCCTGCGCTCACCGGCACTGGCAGCCAGCGCCACCGAGACGCCGGCGAGAAACAGGAACATCGGCGCGGCAAACCCGGCGAGAATCGCCGCGCAGCCGTACGCAAGGCTCTGGCGGTCGGGCGGCCGCGTCCATGCGTCGAGGACATGGGCCTCGATCATGATGAGGATGGCAAGGCCCCTCATCCAGTCGACGTAGCTCAGCCGCCTCGCGGTGCTTCCCATTGGCCCGCTCATCATAGCGCGCGACCGGTGGCCGCTTCACGCTACACCTCGATGGTGAAGCCCACCTCGAGTTCGATGTCCTGGCGGAAGGTGTTCCAGACAGAGCAGTACTTCTCGCGGGACAGCTGGATGGCGCGCTCGACGTGTTCGGGTAGCATCTGACCGGCGAGGACGAACTCGAGGCGAATGCGCGTGAACCGCTTGGGATCGTCGGCGGCGCGGTGGCCGGTGAAGGTGGTACGCAGCGACGTAACCGTATGACGACCGCGCGTGAGGATGTGGACGAGATCGATGGCCATGCACCCGGCCAGCGACAGCGCCAGCAAGTGGACTGGCGTCGGAGCGGCATCTGCAGAGCCGTCCAGGCCCACCGCGTGCTTCCCGACCTGGCCGGTGAACTGCTGCTCGCAGTCCCATTCCAACGTAGCCACGAGTGGCGGACGCGCGTCGGTCATCGAAAACTCCTTGTCTGCAGCCACTGACCATCTTCAGCAACGAGGTGCTGCCCACCCCGGTCATCGTCATGCTCGACACCAGCGGCAGCATGACCGGCAACCTCGGATTCCTCGAGGCAGGGGCGGAGCCGTTCCTCCTGCGCCTGCTCCGCGGAGACCGCCCGCAGAATGAAGAGGTGATAGACGGAAGGAGACACCGGTTGGTTCGCTTTCAGGGTTTCCAAGGGTTGTCGAGGACCAACTCCGGGTGCTCGCGACGGAACGTCGCGGCGACATAGCAATCGAAGCAGATCGGCAGCTCGTGAGCTAACGCCTGGGGAAGTTGCTCGGCCGGGACGTCAGGCCACGGCCGGGCTCGGCCGGACGGATCCACGAGGCCAGGCTTTCGCTCGAGCCAGTCGATGTCGCCGAGCGGCTTGTGGCAGACGGCGCAGTCCTTGCCGACGTACCACTTCGTGACGACGGTGCGCACCAGGCAATCGGCAGGCGCGCGCTCGATCTGTGCCAGGCACTCGCGACCGCACGACTGCTTCTCGGGCCAGCGCGAGCAGTCGGAGAGCGAGAAGTGCTGGCCTATCGCCGCCTGCGCGGCGTGAATGTCCACGGCGGCCGGCGCCTTCGTCTCTGGGCATTCCACGATCCGCGTGCCTCGAAGCGCGAAGTAGCGGCGGCCCAGCCACGCGGCCACGAGAACGACGGCAACGACGAGTGGCGGTAGTACCCAGACCATCGGTTCCTCCCGGTTCTCTGAGAAGGCGACCGCGGTCGCCCCTCGCTCTCCCACGGTATACAACGAAACCGCGATGAAGTCACGGACCACCGCTCTGGTAAGATCCTTGGTCGAATGAACTCCGCCCGAATCGTCCCTCCAGGCGACCGGCCGTACGGCAATGTCCGCGGCACGAGGTCGGTGGCCATGGCCCGACACGGCATGATCGCGACGAGCCAGCCGCTTGCCTCCTCGGCCGGTCTCGACGTCCTTCGACACGGCGGCAATGCCGTCGATGCCGCCGTCACCGCGGCGGCCGTTCTCTCTGTTGTCGAACCGACGATGACCGGGATGGGCGGCGACCTGTTCGCGCTGGTGTGGGAAGGCCAGAACGGCCGCGTGCACGGGCTGAATGCGAGCGGCAGGACGGGGCGTGCCGCGTCGTGCGAGGCACTGCTGAGGATCGGGTACGAGCAGATTCCCGCACGCGGCGCACTCTCGGTGACCGTGCCTGGCGCGGTGGACGGCTGGGCGGAACTGCTGGCGCGCTTCGGCACGATCGGCATGGACCGCGCGCTTCAGCCCGCGATCGCGTTCGCACGCGACGGGTTCCCTGTGTGCGAGATCGTCGCGGGCCAATGGCACGACGTTGAACCGGCACTGTCGCAGGATCAGGCCGCCGCGGCGGTCTTCCTGCCCAACGGCCGGGCGCCGCGGGCGGGGGAGGTCTTCCGGAATCCGGCCCTCGGCCGAACCCTGGAACAGGTTGCGGCCGGTGGGACGGACGCCTTCTACCGCGGCCCGATCGCGCGCGCCATCTGCCGGCACCTTCGCTCGTCTGGCGGGTTGGTCGACGAGGACGATTTCGCGGCCTGTCGCGCCGAGTGGGTGGAGCCGCTCCGCACGACGTTTCGCGGCTGCGACATCTGCGAGCTGCCGCCGAATACGCAGGGGTTCGTGGTGCTCGAGATGCTCAATATCCTCGAGGCCTTCGATCTTCGCGCGCTCGGGCACAACTCGGCCGAGTACCTGCACCTGCTGGTCGAAGCCAAGCGGCTGGCCTTCGCCGATCGCGACGAGCGTCTGGCCGACCCCGATCATGTCCCGCATTCGGTCCTGGCGACGCTGATTTCGAAGGAGTACGCCGCCACGAGGCGGCGCGCGATCGATCCGGCGCGGGCCGCCCTGGAGGTGCACCCCGGATCGATCGGCCTTCCGACGGTCGGTCGGCCAGGATCGCGGACTCCGCCGGTCGGCGCGGGAGACACGGTCTACCTCACGGCGGTGGACGGCGCCGGCAACGCGGTGTCGCTGATCCAGTCGCTGTTCGAATCCTTCGGATCGGCGGTCGTCCCGCCGGGCACGGGGATCGTTCTGCACAACCGTGGCAGCCTGTTCGTGCTCGATCCGACGCACCCCAATCACCTCGGCGCCGGCAAGCGGCCGCTCCACACGCTGATCCCGGCGATGGTCCTGCGCGGCGGCCGTCTCTTTCTCTCGTTCGGCGTGATGGGCGGCGACCTGCAGCCGCAGGGGCACGTGCAGGTACTGGTCAACCTGCTGGAATTCGGCATGACCGTGCAGGAAGCAGGCGAGGCAGCGCGCATCCGCCATTCACCCTCCGGCATCGCCGTGGAACCTGGAGTGCCGGATGAGGCGCGGACAGGCCTCGTGGCGCGAGGTCACCTCGTGATCGACACGCCCGGCGTGTTCGGGGGCTTCCAGGGCATCCTGATCGACCCCGAGTCGGGCGTGCTGATGGGCGGCTCCGATCCACGCAAGGACGGCCTGGCAATCGGCTTCTGACCGGTGCCCGCAGGTCAACCACCGCGCCAACGGATCAACCACCAAGCTCACCAAGATCACGGAGGCCAGCGACAGTCGCCCACGAGAGACGGCTACCTGCCTCCGTGCCCCTTTGTGAACTCCCTGGTTCATCTCGTGATCCGCCCGTTCGGACGTGAAACTCGGGATGCTGTCAGATTCTGAACCCGACGTTCAGCGCGGCCGCGACGATCGTGACGTTGCTGAAGTGGGCGCCGGCCGTGTGGGCAGCGATGGTCTGAGGGTGATGGATCATGGTGGGGTAGAATGGACACCATGCGCGGGACTGGTCTTCTTGCACTGGCCCTGGCCTTCACGATCGTGACCGCCGCGGCTGCCGCCGCCAACGAGCGCTCCGAAGCGCTGCGTCGTGAGGCATACGCGGCGGCTTACAGCCTCGACCACGACCGCGCGATCGATCTGTTCCGGCAGGCGATTGCAGCGGACCCGACTGATGCGGCCGCCTATCGCGGGGCGGCTGCCGCCAACTGGCTCCAAGTACTGTTCCTGCGCTCCACGGTTCTCGTCGAGGACTATCTCGGTCACGTTACGTCCTCGTCCGACGTCAAGATGCCCGCCCCGCCGGCCGCGCTCGACACCGCCTTCCACCAGGACATCGATCGCGCGATCGCCCTGGGAGAGAAGGAAGTGGCAAAGCGTTACAACGACGCGTCCTCCCACTACGATCTCGGCGCAGGGCTGGGACTGTACGCCTCGTATTCGGGCACGGTCGAAGGCCGGGTCTTCGGGGCGATGCGCATGGCGCGCCGGTCGTTCAGCGAGAACGGGATGGTGCTCGACCTCGACCCCCGCAAGAAGGAAGCGGGGCTGGTGCTCGGCACGTACCGCTACCTGGTCTCGACCCTGCCGATGCCGGTCCGGTGGATGGCCTACATCGTGGGGTTCGGCGGCGGGAAGGAAGAAGGCATCAAGCTCCTCGAACAGGCCGCCGCCCAACCGAGCGACGTCCAGAATGACGCGCGTTTCGCGCTCGTGTTGCTCTACAACCGCGAGCACCGCTACGCCGACGCCGTCAACATCGTCCGCGGCCTCGAACGATCCTATCCGCGCAATCGTCTACTCGTCCTGGAAGAGGCTTCGACGTTGCTGCGGGCAGGGCGGCCTGCCGAGGCCGAGAAAGCGCTCGACGAAGGCGTCGGCCGGTTGCGACAGGACACGCGACCGCGCATGCCCGGCGAGGACGGCCGCTGGCACTACAAGCGCGGCATGGCCCGGCTTCAGATGGGCAAGCTGGCAGAAGCCGAAGAAGATCTGGCGCTGGCCCTCGCCGCGAAGGACATGCGCGGCTGGGTGCTCGCGCGCATTCGCGTCGAGCGGGGCAAGCTGGCCGACCTGCGCGGCGACCGCGCGAAGGCGCAGGGCGAGTACCGGGCTGCGCTGGCGCTGATCAGGACGTCGCCAGACCGCGAGGCGGAAGCCGAGGCGACGCGCCTGCTGGCCCAGCCGTACAGACAGTAGCGCCAAGATGTCCAACGGGTCTCGTTTTGTTGCAGTCGGGTGAGTATGGCAGCCAGAAAATGGATCCCGATTGTCGTCGGGATCGTCATCTTCATCATGGTCGTCGGCGTGGGCCTGGTCGGGGGACTGATCTACCTGGTCTCTCGGCAGGTCAAGGTCGAGACGCTTTCGGCGTCGGGAGGCGAGCAGGAGTTCGAGCGGTGTCTGGCCAGCATGGCAGGCCAGAAACCATTCATCGAACTACCCGCCGACAATTCCGATGGCGAGGCCGTTGTCCACCGCGAGATGGCAACCAAGGACACGGGGTCCATCTCGACGCTCCACCTGCGGGTCTGGGTGCCACGGGAGAAGCGGCTGATCCACGTGGACCTGCCGTTCTGGATGATGCGGCTCACCGGCAACACGTCGATCAAGCTCAACGCCGGGTCGTTTCGCCAGTTGACGTTGAGCGTCACGCCGGAAGAAATCGACCGCCGCGGCCCGGGGCTCATCCTGGACCATAAGAGCCCGCACGGCGAGCGGCTGCTGGTCTGGACCGAGTAGCAACTCTTCAGATCTTCAGAAAGTCCCTGACCTTCAGCAGGAAGCCCCGCGGCGCTTCCGCCACCACCGCGGCCGCGGCAATACCTTCGCGGCTCCGCGCCAGCCCCGCCGATCGCTCCGCAACCGCCGCAGTCAACTGCTCGACGATGGCGGGCTGCGCCAGGGCAATGCGCCGGAAGGCGCCGGCCGAGATCTCCAGCAACAGGCAATCGGTGACCGCCGTGACGGTCGCGGTTCGCGGCTGGCCGGTCAGCAGCGACATCTCGCCGAAGTACCCGCCCGCAGAAATAACGGCCACCTCGGTTCCCGACGGCTCGATCGCGACCCGGGCTCTGCCGCGGCCGATGACGAACATCGAGTCGCCCTCATCGTTCTGCCTGACGATGGTCTGACCCGCGCCGTAGAGCCGTTCGCGCGCGGCGCTCAGTAACTGCTCGCGATCCTCCGTGGACAACGGCGCGAACAGGTCCGCCGCGTCGATGTAACCGCCCCGCTCTGCCTGCGAGGAGAGAACGGGCGTCGTTTCAGGCGCGCGGTAGTTCACCTGGATCGGATACGGGATTTCGATGCCGTCCCGACGGAACGCATAGTAGACGCAACTGCGGACCTGGTCACGGGCCAGGTCGTCGACGGCGTAGTCGGCTACCCAGAACTTGATTCGGTACGTGATCGAGGACGAACCAAAATCCATCACCGCCACTTCAGGCGCCGGCTCCTTTAGGACCAGCGTGGCATCGCGCAGGGCAGAGGCCACCACCGCCTTCACGTCGTTCGGCGGCACGAGGTAGCCGGCGCCAACCTCGACGAAGAGGCGCGTCGAACCGCCCGGCTCCGAGTAGTTGGTAATCGCTTCCTTCGAGACGATGTTGTTCGGGACGATGACCGCGTCGCCGTTCTTCGTCTGGAGCCTCGTGGCGCGCCAGGTAATCGCCACGACCCGCCCCTCGAACGAACCGATCCGCACCCAGTGTCCGGTCCGAAACGGCTTCTCGACCTGGATCGCGAGGCCCGCAAACGTGTTGCCCAGCGTGTCCTGCAGCGCGAATCCGATGACGACCGCGCCCACCGCGGAGGTCGTCAGGAACTTCTCCTGCATCACGCCGGTGCCCACGATCAGGAAGACTGCGATGATGATCGTGTCCTGCACGATGTTCGGGAAGTGCTCGGGCGTGCGGTCCACCCGCCAGGGATTGACGGCGGCGACCACCAGCAGGGTGACGAGGCCGAGGGCGAGGAGCAGGTGGGCAATCGAGAGGAACTGGGCGTTCGTATCGGGCGGGAGGAGGCCGGAGAGCAGCATCCCGCCGAGCGCGAGATACACCACGAACGACAGCAGGGCCAGGCGCAGCTTGCTGCGGATCAGGCGGTTGACGGTGATCGCCCTCACCGCGAGCGTCACTGCCAGCCCTGCCACGCCGATGAGCAATTCCTGTGAGTGAATCATGGATCACGATCGGGCCTGAAGGCCCGCGCTACTCCTCCTCTCCGCCTTCCCGCCTCTCTGCTTCTCCGCCTCTCCGCCCCTCCGCCTTCCCGCCTCTCCACCCCACGCCTTCCCGCCCCTATTTCAGGTTCCCTTCCTTCTTGAAGGCGTTGATGTCGGCCATCTGCACGTTCACCACGACGATGGCCGGATTCGATCCGCCCTTCGCATTGCGCTCGGTGTCCACGCCGCGAGAGGCGCCCGATCCGGTGACCTCCGCCGATTTCGCCTCCGTCCCGGTTGGCTTGAGCAGGCTGCCGAGGCCGAATCCCTTCTTCTTGGGCGCTTCGGTCTTCTCTTCTTCCTTACCGGACTTGTTCGACTTGCTGCCACCCGCGAGCCCGGCCGAGCCGGCCTCGACGGCGGCAATGTCCGTCTGCGCCTTGGGCTTGAAGGTGATGAACTGGCGGTAGCGTGGCTCGAGCGTCGCGGCGGAGGCCAGCTTTTCCGCGGCAACCTGCTTTGTCAGGAGGTCCAGGCGCTCCTTCATCTCGGGGTGCGACGCGAACAGGCCCTGCTTCTCGGTTGCCGCCGTGTTGCGGTCGGATAGCCGCTGCAGGAACGCCTCCAGTCCTGCCGGGGCGTATCCGACCTGGTTCGAGAGGCGCAAGCCCGCGCGGTCCGCCTCGAGTTCCTCGGCCCGACCGAAGCCGGCCATCACCAGTTCGCTCGTCTTCTCGACGAGCTTGTTGAACACGGACTGGTTGCCCAGCGTCTCTTCGGCGCCCAGCTGCACCATCTTCCCCTTCTGAATCGCCTTGACCGTGTGCTTTTCGGTGACGTGGATGATCTCGTGCGCGAGCACGCCCGCCAACTCCGCCTCGCTGCCAAGGAGAGCGAGCGCGCCGCGCGTGATGTGGATGAAGCCACCCGGCGCCGCAAACGCGTTGACTCCGTCGGTGTCCAGAACGATGAACTTCCACGGAAGGCCGGGGCGCGAGCTGGACATGGCCAGCACGGCGCCGACGAGTGTCACGTAACGGTGGACGGACGCATCTTGCACAACACCATAGCGCGCACGGACCTTGTCGCTGACCGCCTGGCCGAGGCGAATCTCGTCACCCTCGGTAATCACGAGGTCCCGCGCCTGCTGCGCGCGCTTCAGGATGCTCTGGAGCTGGCGGGCATCGCCGCCGCCCGCGGGCGCGGGCGCCGAAGCCGCCACCCCGCACGTCGCAACCAGGACGGCAATACCGACGAGAAAGTTGCGTGTCATAGGCTCCTCGCTCTCGCGATCGATCCCCGGTTCACGATTCGGTCGCGACCGCCCGGGCCGTGGGTGGCGCTTCCCTGACTTCGAAGATGGCGACAGGCTGGGTCTTCCCCTTGACCACGACGTCGCCCAACGGACGAATATCATACCGCCCCTCGAGTCGTCCACGCGTCGCTTCGCTGATGATGATCGTCGTCCCGTACTGCTTGTTCAGCGACTCGAGCCGCGAGCCGAGGTTCACGGCGTCGCCGATCACCGTGTAGCTCATGATCGTCTCGGACCCGATATTGCCGGCAACCATCTCCCCGGTGTTGACGCCCACGCCGATCGCCAGCATCGGACGGCCTTGCGCCGCCCACGCCTGGTTGAGCGCTTCGAGCTCCTTCAGCATGGCCAGCGCCGCCTGCACGGCGTGCTCCGCGTGCTTTTGGTCCTCGAGCGGCGCCCCAAACAGCGCCATCACCGCGTCACCCACGAACTTGTCGAGCGTGCCGCGATACTCGAACAGGACGTGCACCATCCGCGAGAAGTACTCGTTCAGCTGCTGGACGATCTCCTCGGGCTGGCCCTGCTCCGAGAAGGTGGTGAAGCCGCGGATGTCCGAGAACAGCACGGTCATCTCGCGGCGCTGGCCGCCCAGCCTCGCCCTCGTCGGGTCGATCATCAACTGGTCGAACACGTCCTTCGGCACGTATCGCGCGAAGAGCCGCTTCACCAGCCGCTTCTCGCGCCCCTCGACGAAGTACTGATAGGATACGCCGCCGAACGCGGCCAGCGACAGGGCCAGCGCGGGTTCGACGACACGAAGCCACGCGCCATGCTGGAAGAGACCGATGGCCGCGGCCGCCAGCACGACGGCCGTCGCCACGGCCACCGCCAGCCCCGGCCAGACGCCGAACCGCACGAGAGAGATCCCGGCCGCGAGCGCGCACAGCAGCAACGCCGAGGCCCCGACAAACGCGGAGGCCGGCTGCATGAAGCGGCGGGAGAGCACGTTGTCGAGCACGCTGGCGTGAATCTGCATGCCGGGCATCTTGCCCTGCGCAAACGGCACCGGGATCAGGTCGAACAGGCCTGGCGCCGTCGTGCCCACGATCACGATCGCGTTGCGGAAGCGCGCCGGATCGACCAGCGGTTTCTCCCCGGCTTCGATTTGTTTCTCGGAGTAGAACAGGTCGTAGAACGAGTAGTCGGCATAGGTGGGCCGCCGCGTCTTCGGGTCGAGGAGGCCCCCGGGATACCGGATCAGGGTGCGACGGCTTGGATGAGCGCGCCCGTCGTAGCTCGGAAGCTCGGCGTCGATCAACGGCACGACCCGGTCGCCAACGTGCAATGCCGCGTCGTCGGTCCTGACGGCGGCCGGCGGAACCGCGTTCGCAACGATCGCCGCGGCAAACGGCAGCGAGGGCAGGTACTGACCGGCGCCCCGAACGAAGGGTACCGCCCGGCGAACCGGGCCGTCGGAATCCAGCGCCACCAGATTGTGGCCCAGCGCGCGGCTGGCTTTCGCCAGCTCCGGAAAGGGTGGCGTGAGGACCGGCCGCGCCTCGACGCGGTCGTCCAGCCGGAACGGCGCCTGCACCGGCAGTGCCTCCTGCGCGGCGCCGCCGGCCTCGCCCGCAACGTCCACCACGTGCACCACGTTGCCGGCACGCGAGGTGGCATCCACCAATGCGCGGTCCGACTCCTCGC
Organism: Acidobacteriota bacterium; assembly: GCA_025363775.1. Classification (GTDB taxonomy): domain Bacteria; phylum Acidobacteriota; class Vicinamibacteria; order Vicinamibacterales; family Fen-181; genus FEN-299. The sequence continues at coordinate 15,369 of JANYLG010000208.1, forward strand.
CGCTCCACTCGTCCGCGCCAACCGTGAACGACCGCCGGTCGCGCTCGGCGAAGATGACGTCGTACACGATCACCCTGGCAGGCGCGCGCGCGAGGAAATCCAGCAGTGTCGCGTGGACCATGCGCGGCCACGGCCAGCGACCGACGAGCGGCTCGAGGTTTCGCAGGCTCGACTGGTCGATGGCGACCAGGACGATGTCACGACGGGCCGAGGCGGGGTCGGCGGTCCACTGGATGCGCCAGTCGTAGGTTTTGCGCTCGATCGTCTCGACGAACGGGGTCAGTCCGGCGAGCGCGGCAATCAGGGCAGCCGCGACGCCAAGCATCGCGCCGATCAGAATCTTGCGCACGGTGTGAGAAGGGTAGCACGAACGCCTGTGGGGTACCGCCCTCCGACCCGATGTCGTGGAGCACGCAGATGTGCGGATGATTCAGTGCGGAGACCGCCCGCGACCGACACCTACGGCTCGACTATCCAAGGATCGAACAACGTAATTCCGGTCGCCTCGAAGTCGCTGCTGTTTCGTGTCACGAGCGTGAGCCCGTGAACCGCGGCAGTGGCGGCGAAGAAGGCGTCCATCGCGCTGAGGATACGGCCCTTCCGCTGTGCCTCGGCACACAGTGTGCCCCACCGGTGGGCCACGTCGCGCGTGACATCCAGGATGCGGCCTTCGAACCGCGTGAGCACGTCGCCGGCCAGCCACGTGTTCAGCCTGTCCCGTCTCGGACCAGCAGCCAGGAGATCGATTCCTCGCTGCAGTTCAGCGATGGTGATCACACTGAGGAACACGCGAGTCAACCAGGTTTCCGATGTCGCTGCCGCCGCTGTACCGGGTCGTCCGCTCGAGGCTTGTGGGAGGTGAACGAGAATGACGTGTTGGTGTGGTAGCGGTACGGGGAATCGAACCCCGATTTGATGGTTGAGAACCATCCGTCCTAACCGTTAGACGATACCGCCATCGCGAAACGTTTACGCAACGCCCCCGTGGCTGAGAACCACGTGTCCTGACCCATAGACGATACCGGCACACGGAGGTCTTACGAGCATTTGATGATATCAACCGATCGCGGCTCGGTCAAGCCGGGAGCGTCGCGGGTATGATTGAGGGATGCGATATCTGTTGGGAATCCTGCTGGTCCTCGCGGTGGCTGCCGGCATCGTGTTCGTGGTCGCCGGCCGCGGCGCTGCACCGTCGATTCAGATCCTCCAACCGTCGAAGATGATCGGGGTCGACGCCTCGCTGGACGTCACCGTCGAAACCCCGAAGGCAAGTCTCTCCCGCCTCGACATCGTCCTCGAGCAGAACGGCAAGACCACGCCACTCTTTTCGCTTGGCGCGCCCGCGTCCGCCACGCTGACGCAGGAGACGCCCAGCCGGATCCGGATTAGCCGGCCGATCGGCAAGCGTGCGATGCCCGACCTCCAGGCCGGCAGCGCGCGAATCGTGGTGACCGCCGCGCGCACAACCCTGTTCGGGATGCGGACGAAGGAAGCGTCGGCCGCCCGCGACGTCACCGCCCGGTTCAACCCGCCGCGCGTCGCCGCGGTCTCGACCCACCACTACGTCAACCTCGGCGGATCCGAGATGGTGGTCTACAGCGTGTCGCCGCCCGACGTGCAGTCTGGCGTCCAGGTGGGCGACATGATCTACCCTGGCTTCGCCGCATCCGGGGCCGGCGTCGCCTCGGACCCGGGTCTGAAGGTGGCGTTCTTCGCGCTCCTGTACGACCAGGATCTCGGGACGCCGATCCGGCTCTTCGCGCGCGACGAGGCGGGCAACCAAGCCCATGCGTCGTTCGACTACAAGGTGTTTTCGAAGCCCTTCAGCAAGGGGCGCATCGATCTGAAGGACGCGTTCCTCCAGCGTGTCGTGCCGGAAATCCTCGAACACTCGCCAGAGTTGAAGGTCGCGGTCGGCCCCGGGGACAGCTACCTGCCGGCGTTTCTCGAGGTGAACAACGACCTCCGGCGGCTGAACGCGGAGAAGATCGTCGCCTTGTCGCAGCAGACGGCTCCGGAGATCCTCTGGAAAGGGCCTTTCCTGCCGCTCGGCAATGCGCAGGTGGAATCGAAATTCGCCGACCACCGGACGTATTTCTATCAGGGCGCGGAGGTGGACCAGCAGGTGCACCTCGGCTTCGACCTTGCGGTCACCCAGAAGATCCCGGTGCTGGCCGGCAACGACGGCAGGGTGGTGTTTGCCGACTACCTCGGCATCTACGGCAACTGCGTCGTTGTCGATCACGGGATGGGCGTGCAGTCGCTCTACGGTCACTTGTCGTCGATCGAGGTAAAGCCGGGCGACACGGTCAAGAAGAACCAGCGGATTGCGCGCAGTGGCATGACGGGGCTGGCCGGCGGCGACCATCTCCACTTCTCGATTCAGCTGCAGGGCCACCCGGTGAACCCGGTGGAGTGGTGGGACCCGCACTGGATCGAGGACCGGGTGACGCGAAAGCTGCGCGAGGCGGGCGGAGGGGCGCTGGCGACGAAGTAGGCGCGCGGCCGACCGTGTAGACCCTGGAGCGACGTATTTGTGCCCTCAGGACCTCGTGCTGAGCGAGCACAACCGGCCACGTGCGGCGAAAACCGATCGCGGCCGCAATCGCGAGTCGAAGTACTTGGGCCCGGGCGGATTGCGCGGGCGTGCGGTTTGCGTGTCGGCAATGGCTGTGGTAGCGTCGAAGGCCGTTCTGCCCACGCGAAAATCGATCATCTGCCGCGTCTCGTTGGGTTCGGGAGCCAGCTCTGTGTCGTCATTTTCCGCGCGCCCCGGCGCCGTCGCGCTCTCAGTGAGGTGGCCGCAGGCATCGGCTCGTGCCGCCGATTTCCTGGCGCTGACCAAGCCCCGGCTCAACCTGCTGGTCGTGGCAACCACGCTGGCCGGCTACTACCTCGGCGCGGAACGCTTCGACCCCGCGCTTCTGACGAGCACGGTGGTCGGAACGGCCCTGGTCGCCGGCGGAGCAGCGGCGTTCAACCAGATCTCCGAGCGCGATACCGACGCGCTGATGCGGCGCACGCGCACGCGCCCGCTCCCTGGGGGCCGGATGCGCGTGGTCACCGCCGTGTGGTTCGCGCTGGCGTTGTCACTGGGCGGCCTGGCGCTTCTCGCGGTCGGCGCCAACTGGCTCGCCGCCGGTGTCGCTGCGGCCACGCTGTTGTCGTACGCGCTCGTCTACACGCCGCTCAAGAGCAAGACCTCGCTTTCGACACTGATCGGCGGCGTTCCGGGGGGGCTTCCCGCCCTGATCGGCTGGGCCGCGGCGACCAACACGCTCTCGATCGGAGCGTGGGTGCTCTTCGCCATCGTCTTTCTTTGGCAGATGCCGCACTTCCTCGCGATTGCCTGGTTGTGCCGCGAGGACTACGCGCGGGCCGGCCTCCCGATGCTGCCGGTCGTCGACCCCGACGGCCGCAGCACCGGCCGGCAGGTGGTGCTTTACGCGTCGGCGCTCGTTCCGGTGAGCCTGGCGCCGACGCTCGTGGGACTGGCCGGCCGGGTCTACTTCGGCGGGGCGTTAATCCTCGGCCTGATCTTCCTGGGGTTCGCCGTCCAGTTCGCGCGCCAGCGGACCAACGACACCGCGCGACGGTTGTTTCTCGGTTCGATCTCCTATCTGCCGCTGCTCTGGGGTCTTATGCTCGGCAACCATCACTAGAGGGATGCTGAACAGCACATTCTGGGCCGTCGAAGTCGTGGGGCTGCGCCACCGGTATGGCACGCGGCTGGCGCTCGATGGCGTGAGCTTCGCGGTGCCGCGCGGCGAGATTTTCGGGCTGCTCGGCCCAAACGGCGGCGGCAAGACCACGCTGTTCAAGATTGTGTCCACGCTGCTCGCGCCGTCCGAGGGAACGGTGCGAGTATTCGGCGACGATGTCGTCGGCGACCCGGGGGCGGTTCGTGGCCGGCTTGGCGTGGTCTTTCAGCGCCCCGCGCTCGACGCCCGGCTCACGGTCGAAGAGAACCTCCGCCACCAGGGCCACTTGTATGGACTGAGCGGCCGGCCGCTCGGCGACCGGATCGGGGACGTGCTCTCGCGCGTTCGCCTCGGGGATCGCCGCCGCGACCTGGTGGGCACGCTGTCAGGCGGATTGCAGCGGCGGGCGGAAGTCGCGAAGGCGCTGCTGCACCAGCCGCAGTTGCTCGTGTTGGACGAGCCCAGCACCGGCCTCGACCCGTCAGCCCGGCGCGACATCTGGGCGGACCTTTCCGACCTCCGACGCCGCGAGGGCACAACCGTCATCCTGACGACGCACCTGATGGAGGAGGCGGCGGGGTGCGACCGGGTGGCGATTCTGGACCAGGGGCGCCTGGTCGCGATCGACGCACCGGCCGCGCTGACGGCCGCCATTGGGGGCGACGTGGTGCTGGTGACCACGCGCGACGCGAAGGGCATGGCGGAACGCGTCGGCCTTCGCTTCGGCGTGAAGGCGGAGGTCGTGGACGGCAAGGTGCGCATCGAGCGCGACCGCGCGCATGAATTCATCACGGACCTGGTGGAGGGCTTCCCGGGAGAGATCGACGCCGTGACGTTTGGCAAACCCACGCTCGAGGACGTGTTCCTGCACTATACGGGCCGGCGGTTGGAGCAAGAGGCGCCATGAGGCGGGTCCTCCTGGCTTGCTACACCCTGTGGTTGCGCGAGATCGTCCGGTTTGGTCGGCAGCGCAGCCGAATCGTCGGCGCGCTGGGATCGCCGCTCGTCTTCTGGTTCCTCATCGGGTCCGGGCTCAATCGGTCCTTCCAGGGCGGCCCGGCCATGCCGCTCCAGGGGGGGTATCTCGAGTACTTCTATCCCGGCACGCTGGCGCTGATCGTGTTGTTCACCGCGATCTTCTCCACGATTTCGATCGTCGAGGATCGGCAGGAGGGGTTCCTGCAGGGTGTGCTGGTGGCTCCGGTGCCGCGGGCGGCCATCGTCGTGGGCAAGGTCCTCGGCAGCACGACCCTGGCGGTGATGCAGGGTGCGGTGTTCCTGCTGCTCGCGCCGTTCGCGCAGGTACAGATTCACCTGGTCGATCTTCCGGCGCTCTTTGGTGTGATGGTACTCGTCTCGTTTGGCCTGTCAGGGATGGGCTTCCTCGTGGCGTGGTGGCTCGATTCGACACAGGGCTTTCACGCGATCATGAACATCTTTCTCATCCCGCTGTGGATCCTGTCGGGCGCGCTGTTCCCCGCGTCAGGCGCGGCCGGGTGGGTTCGCGCGCTGATGCTCGTCAATCCGATGACCTACGGCGTGTCGGCGCTGCGCCGGTTCTTCTACGATCAGCCGCTGGCGGCCGAACCGCCGTTCGGCCTCTCGCTGACCGTGGTGGTGCTGTTCGCGGTCGCGATGGCGGCCGCGGGGACGATAGCCGTCCGCCGGAAACGGTGATGGCAGGATGCCGAATGGCGCCCATGGAACCTTGATTCAACCGTCCCGATCTTCGCCCTGGCAGCCCGTGGTGCAAGTCGCGCGCAGGCTGCCAGGAGATATCTGATCCGGGTTGCCTGCGGAGGAACGACGTGACAGTTGGTGATCTGTCGACCGTGAATGCGACGTTGAACGGCGTGTCGGCGGTGCTGCTGACGAGCGGCTATGCCATGATCCGCCGGCGCAAGATTGCGGCCCACCGGGCCTTCATGCTTGCGGCGTGGGTGACGTCGATGCTGTTCCTCGCGTCCTACACCGTGTACCACGCGTTCGCCGGCTCCAAGCCCTACCCGGGCCAGGGCACGGCGCGGACGATCTACTTCGCGATCCTGATCTCGCACGTGGTGCTGGCCGCCGCCGTCCTGCCGCTGGCGATCACGACGCTGGCCCGCGGCCTCGGCGGCCGCTACCCCGCACACGCCCGCATTGCCCGCTGGACGCTGCCGATCTGGCTCTACGTGTCGGTGACTGGCGTGGTCGTGTACGTGATGCTGTATCGGTGATTGGCTGGCGGGCCTGAAGGCCCGCCCTACTGGTAGATCAGGTACTTCGCGCGGAGCAGGCGCCAGCGGCCCTCGTCCGTGGACCACGCTGCGGCGATCCCCGCGGCATCCTCGCCCGACTTGATGCGCTCGAGCACCCGCGCCGATCCCAGCAACCGCAGGATCTTGTCGATCTCGAACGCGCTGGCGTGCTGCTTGTAGATCGCCGACGCGATTTCCACACCGAGCCTCACCGCCCTGAGCGCCGCCCGATCGGTCACGATCATGTAGACCCCGCTGCACAGCTCTCCCTTGAACCTGCTGGACGTCGGCGTGAACGTGGTCGGATAGAAACGGACGCCCGGCAGGCGTCGCTCGTTCAGGGTGGCCGCCAGTGTCCGGCCGTCCATCCACGGCGCGCCAAACTGCTCGAACGGCGTGTCGGTGCCGCGCCCAACCGACACGTTCGCGCTCTCGATGAGGCAAACGCCCGGGTACAACGTCGCCTCGTTCATGTTCCGCATGTTGGGTGACGGGCTGATCCACGGCACACCCGTCTCGTCGAACCACTGCTCGCGCTTCCATCCCTTCACGGGCACCACGGTCAGGTCGGCGCCGATCTTGTTCTCGCCGTTGAACAACTGCGCCAACTCTCCCATCGTCATCCCGTGTCGGACGGGCATCGGGAAGTAGCCCACGAACCCCGTCAGGGTCTTGTCGAGCGTCGGTCCCTCGATGCGGGAGCCGTCGATCGGGTTCACGCGGTCGAGCACGACCATCTTGATCTTCCGCCTGGCCGCCTCCTCCATCACATAGGCCATCGTCGTCTCGTAGGTGTAGAAGCGGACGCCGACGTCCATGATGTCGAAGACCAGCGTGTCGATCCCCTCGAGCATCTGCGTGGTCGGGCGGGTGATCTCGCCGTACAGCGAGTAGACGGGCAGCCCGGTCTTCTCGTCGCGCGACGATGCCACGGCCTCGTCCGCGGCGCCGCGGATGCCGTGCTCGGGGCTGAAGAGCGCAACCAGCTTCACCTCTGGAGCCACGGCGAGCAGGTCGATCGTCGCCTCGCCCGTGATGGCCCGGCCGGTGTGATTGGTCACCAGGCCAATCCTCCGCCCCTGCAGCAGCTTGAAGTTCCCGGCCTTCAACACGTCGATCCCGTTGAGCACGGGTTCGCCGGATGCGGCTGGCAGCGGCACCAAACCGGCGGCGCCGAAATCACCGCCCGTCAGCCTTGCTGCGCGGAGGGCATCCGCAGGCGGATCGATGATGGCCGACCCGACGACGGTGGCGACGCGCGCGCGCAACGGCGTCACATCGCCCTTGCCGTCCGGGTGCACGCGGTTCGACAGGAACACGATCCACGTCTTCGTCATCGGGTCAATCCACAGCGAGGTTCCAGTGAAGCCCGTGTGGCCGTACGAACCGAGCGGCAGCAGTTCACCGCGATTCGAGGAGTACGACGAGTCCATGTCCCAACCGAGGCCGCGGACCTGGCCGCCGGCGAGCGCGACGGGACTCGTCATCTTCGCGACGGTCATCGGCGAGAGGATGCGCCCGGCGCCAGATCGGCCCCCATCCAGCAACATCCGGCAGAAGATGCCGAGGTCAGCGGCCGTGCTGAAGAGCCCGGCGTGGCCGGCGACACCCAGCATCCGCCTGGCCGTCGGGTCGTGAACCACACCGCGCAGCACCGCTCCGCCCGGCTGGTCGCACGGCCACCCGTACTGCGTGCACTTCTCGGTCGGCGCGATCCTCGAGGCCAGCGACACCGGCGGCTTGAACATGGTGTCGCGCATGCCCAGCGGCTCGAAGATCCGCCTGCGCGCGAACTCGTCGAGCGGCTGGCCGCTCACGCGGCGCACGATCTCGCCCAGCAGGAAGAAGTTGATGTCGCTGTAGACCAGCCGCTCGCCGGGCGGCGCAGTCGGGATCTCCTCGATGGCTCGCGCGATCGCCTCGTCGTAGCTGGCGAACTCCATCGACATGTCGAGGTCCGGCCGCAGGCCCGAGACGTGCGTCAGCAGGTGGCGGACGGTGATCTCGCCCTTGCCGTAGCGCTCGAACCCCGGGATGTGCGTGGCGACGCGATCGTTGAGGCGAACTCGTCCCTCCTCCACCAGGATCATCACGCTCGTCGTCGTCGCGACCACCTTGGTGAGCGAGGCGAGGTCGAAGATCGTGTCGAGCGTCATCGGCTCGACCGTCGGCTCGAGCGATCGGTTGCCGAACGCCTGCCCGTAGAAGACCCGGTCGCCCCGGCCGACCAGCACCACGGCGCCGGGCGTCTGCCTGGCGGCAATCGCGTCCTTGACGAGGCCGCCGATTCGCGCCAGCCGCGCCGTCTCGAGGCCCGTCGTGATCCGGGGTGGCTGCGCCGAGGTCCGGGGCGCCTGCGCCAGGATCCGAGGCCCCCCGAGTCCGACGATCACAAGAGCAATGAGAGCGAGACTGCCGATGATTCGTGGCTTCACGGGCTCTCCTTCAGAAGGTTGCGGACACTATAATAGAATGTTTATCGGGGGCCGGGGACCACGGGGTCGGGGACCCGGGATCAGGGGTCGGAGGACGGGGACAAGGGTCGGGATCGGAGGACAGAGGTCGGAGGCCGGGGACAAGGGTCGGAGGCCGGGACCAGGGGGTCGGACGCAGGAACCAGGGGGTGTTGGGTGGGCAGGAGCTTGTGGCACCAGGAAAGGCAGTTCGGCGTCAGCGTGGGCCTCGTGCTGCTCGTGGCCGCCGCGTGGTTCTTCTGGCGCGGGCGAGGACCGGCGGTGGTCGGCGTGCCGGCAGTCATGGGCGGCCTGCTCGTCGTGTTCGGCGTGGCGTTTCCGCGCGCGCTCGTCTACCCGAACCGCGCATGGATGGCGCTGGCTGAAGCGCTATCGTTCGTTTCGATCCGCGTGATCCTCGGCCTGCTGTTCTTCCTCGTGTTCGCGCCCCTCGGCGCGTGGCGGCGGATGCGCGGCTGGGATCCGCTGAACCGGCGCGCGGCGGCCGACCGGGCGAGCTTCTGGCACCCGTACTCGCCGCGCCAGGCCGACCCGAAGCATTACGAACGGATGTTCTAGCGAGGCGTGCCTCAGACCGCCGAGCCTGGCGTGGCGGCCCCAAGGCACGCCCCGCTAGAACCAGAAACGCTGTTGGCTGGCCCCGCGACGCGCGGGGCGTAGACGTCTTGAACGGCCGGACGGAAGTGGAGAGAACGTGACTCATTCGCAACGACTTTGGCCGTTCAAGACGTCTAGCGAG
>JANYLG010000215.1 GCA_025363775.1 Acidobacteriota bacterium
GCCGACGCGCTGGCCGACGATGTGGCGCTGGTGTCGGTGATGACGGCGAACAACGAGACGGGCGTCATCCAGAGGGTGGCCGAGTTCGCGCGTCTCGCCCACGCGCACGGCGCGCTGTTTCACACGGATGCGGTCCAGGCCGTGGCCAAGATCCCGGTGGACGTCGCCGCGCTGGGAGTCGATCTGCTCGCGCTCGCCGCGCACAAGTTCGGCGGCCCGAAGGGGGTCGGCGCACTGTGGCTCCGACGCGGCACGTTGCTGTCTGGCGTCATCACCGGCGGGCGCCAGGAACGGAATCGCCGCGCCGGCACCGAGAACGTTCCGGCCATTGTCGGGTTCGGCGTCGCCGCGCGACTCGCGCGCGAACGGCTGGCGACCCATGGACCGCTGATCGGCGCCTTGCGCGCCCGGCTCGAGTCGGCCATCCTCGATCTGATCCCGGGCACCGCGGTCAACGCCGCTGGCGCGGCCAGGGTGCCGAACACGACGAACATCGCCTTCGAGAACCTTGAGGCGGAATCGCTGCTGATCGCGCTCGACCTCGAGGGTATTGCGGTCTCCACCGGATCCGCGTGCTCGTCCGGCACGCTCGAACCCTCGCACGTGCTCCGCGCGATGGGACTTCCCCATCGCCGGATCCAGTCCTCTCTTCGCTTCAGCCTGGGTTGGACGACGACCGGCGAGGAGATCGATCGCGTGCTCGCCGTGCTGCCCGGCGTCGTGCAGCGCCTGCGCGCAGTCGGGCGTCGGTAGATCGAGCAGGAGCGGCCGGCCAGGCGTGGCGCGGGCCTTCCCTGGCCTGAGCAAGGTCGAAGGCAGGCCCGTGAGGGATGGCGGAAGACTGGACATATGCCTGTAGTGCAGGGCAAGCGGATCGTCGTGGCCATGTCGGGCGGGGTCGATTCATCGGTGGCGGCAGCGCTCCTGAAGGAGTCCGGCTACGACGTCATCGGCCTGTCGATGCAGCTGTACGACCAGCGCGAAGGTGACGTCACATTCGGATCGTGCTGCACAATTGACGACCTCCACGACGCACGGCGCGTGGCCGTGTCTCTCGGCATCCCTCACTACATCATCAACCTCGAGCGCCGTTTCGAAGAGACCGTCGTCGCCAACTTCGTCCACGAGTACCTCGCGGGCCGCACGCCCCTGCCCTGCGCCCACTGCAACAGCGAGTTGAAGTTCGCCGAACTGATCGACCGCGCCTCCGCGTTCGGTGCCGACGAGGTCGCCACCGGGCACTACGCGCGTGTGGACCAGAACCAGGCGACCGGGCGCTGGCGCCTGCTGCGTGGCGTTGACCCCACGAAGGACCAGGCCTATTTCTTGTTCCCCCTCACGCAGGCCCAGCTGGCGCATGCGGTGTTCCCGCTTGGCTACCTGTGCAAGACCGAGGTGCGAGAGCTGGCGAGGGCCCAGGGCCTGCCCGTGGCCGACAAGCGCGACAGCCAGGAGATCTGTTTCGTCCCCAACAACGACTACGCCTCCGTCGTCGCCCGGCGGGCGCCTGACGCAGTGCTCCCCGGCCGCATCGAAAACACCTCCGGTCATCTCGTCGGCCAGCATGAGGGGATCCACCATTTCACGATCGGTCAGCGAAAGGGCCTGGGGATTTCCGCGCCAGCCCCGCTGTACGTCGTCCGGATCGACGCCGGCACCCGCACCGTGGTGGTCGGCGCGAGAACGGACCTCGAGCGATCCGCGCTCGACGCGACCGGCGTGAACTGGATTGCGGGAGGGGAACCGCCCGGCCCTGTGCGCGCCACCGCTCAGATTCGCTCCCGCCATGCGCCGGCCCAAGCGACGATCGAGCCCCTCGGGGCCGCTCGGGCACGCGTCGTCTTCGACACACCACAGCTGGCCATCACGCCCGGCCAGGCCGTGGTGTTCTACGACGGCGATGAGGTGTTGGGGGGCGGGTGGATCTCGGCTACCCTTCGATGAAACGTTCCGCGTCGAGCGCGGCCATGCAGCCTGACCCCGCGGCCGTGATCGCCTGACGGTAGACGTGATCCTGCACGTCGCCGCACGCAAACACTCCCGGGACGCTGGTCTGCGTGCCGTCGTGCGTCACCACGTACCCGTTCGCATCGAGTGCCAGCTGGCCGGCAACGAGCGAGGTATTCGGCGTGTGGCCGATCGCCACGAACAGCCCCTCCAGGGGCAGATCGCTGCGTTCGCCGGTCACGGTGTCGCGAAGGAGGACGCCCGTCACCACGCCCTTCTCGATGTCCTTGACCTCCTCCACGATCGAATTCCAGCGGAACGCGATCTTGGGGTTCTTGGCCGCCTTGTCGCGCATGATCTTCGACCCGCGCAGCGAGTCGCGTCGGTGGATGAGCGTGACCCGTGACGCGAACTTCGTCAGGAAGATGGCTTCCTCGAGCGCCGAGTCGCCGCCGCCCACGACTGCAATCGGCCGGTTGCGGTAGAAGAACCCGTCGCAGGTGGCGCACGTGGAGACGCCGTGCCCCATCAGCCTGCGCTCGGAGGGCAGCCCGAGCAGGCGGGCCGACGCCCCGGTCGCGAGGATCACGGCGCGCGCCTGGTAGTCGGTGCCGTCGGTCTTGACGATGAACGGAGGGCGGGAGAGATCGACGCCCGTCACGTTCTCCTGGACGATCTCGGTGCCGAACCGCTCCGCCTGCAGGCGCATGGCGCCCATCAACTCGGGCCCCATGATCCCGTCGCTGAAGCCCGGGAAGTTCTCGACCGCCGTTGTGATCATCAACTGTCCGCCGGCCTCCAGTCCCTCGATGAGCAGCGGCTTCAGGTTCGCGCGTGCCGTGTAGATGGCCGCGGTCAGGCCCGCCGGTCCCGAACCAATGATGATGACGTCTCGATGCTCGCTCATGACGCGCTCGACCCCGATCACAGGTGGCTGTCCACCATCTTCTTGATCGTGTCCTTGGCCACGGCGCCCACCACGGTATCGACCAGTTCGCCGCCCTTGAAGAGCATCAGCGTGGGAATGCCCCGGATGCCGAACCGCACCGGGACGTCCGAGTTCTCGTCCACGTTCATCTTGGCGACGGTGAGCCGCCCGGCGTAGTCGGTCGCCAGCTGCTCAACTGTCGGCGCAATTCGTTTGCAGGGCAGGCACCATTCAGCCCAGAAATCGACCAGCACCGGTGTCGGCGACTTGACGAGCTCATCGAAGGTGGAATCGGTCACGTGCTGAACATTCTCGGATGCCATCGTTGCTCCTCATCTCGGTGGCGGCCCGCCTGCGCGGCGGGTGCCTTCTCCACCTGCTCAATAGATTCACACGGACGCCGTTCGGTTACCCATCCGCCTGAGCGTGATGGCCTTCTCGTAGACGCTCACGTACTCAGCCGCCGACGCGTCCCACGAATAGTCCTTCGCCATCCCCGCCAGCTGAACGGCGCGCCAGCTCTTCGGTTTCCGGAAGAGCGCCAGCGCCTTCTCCAGGCTGGATCGCAGCGCCTCAGGGGTATAGTCCCGAAACTTGAAGCCGGTCCCGGAATTCGTCCGCGGGTTCCAGCTGTCGATCGTATCATCGAGCCCACCCACGGCGCGCACGACCGGCACGGTCCCGTACTTGAGGCTGTACATCTGGTTCAGCCCGCACGGCTCGAACCTCGACGGCATCAGGAAGATGTCTGCCCCGCCTTCGATCAGGTGGGCGAGGCGCTCGTCGAACCCGAACCTGACGCCGACCCGGTCCGGCGCACGGTCTGAGAGCCCCTGCCACAGTGTCTGGTACCGCGCTTCTCCGCTCCCGAGCAGCACGAACGTCGCGTCCAGCGTCAGCAGCTCGTCGGCGAGGTCCGCGAGCAGGTCGAATCCCTTCTGAACCACCATGCGTGAGACCATGCCGACGATCGGCCGCGCAAGCACTTCGGGCGTCAACGGGAGCCCAAGCGTGTCGAGCAACGCGCGGCGCGACGCGTCCTTGGCCGCCAGCGTGTTGGGGCCATAGGGCTTCGGCAGGTACGGATCGTGCTCTGGGTTCCAGACCGCGACGTCAATGCCGTTGAGAATCCCGCACACCTGCTTGCCGCGACGCCTGAGGATGCCGTCGAACCCGAACCCGAATTCCGGGGTCTGGATTTCCTTCGCGTAGCGCGGGCTGACCGTCGTGATGATCTCGCTGAAGTTGATCCCGCCCTTGAGCAAGCTCATCTTGCCCCAGTACTCGATCCCCTCGATGCCGAACAGTTCCCAGCCGAGGTCGAGCGCGGGCATCCATCCCGGCGGGAACAGACCCTGGTAGGAGAGGTTGTGAATCGTGAAGACGCCGGCTGCGCCGCTCAACCCCGATCGGTCCTTGAACAGCGTCTTGAGGTAGACGAGCGCGAGTCCCGCCTGCCAGTCGTGGGCGTGCACCACGTCGGGGCCCTGGTTGCCCCGCGCGCCGAACTCGAGCGCTGCCCGCGCCAGCAGCGCGAAGCGAACGGGGTTGTCCGGGTAGTCGCTGTTGCCGATGCCGTAGAGTTCCGGCCGGTCGTAGAGTTCGGGGCACTCAACGAGAATGGCGCGCACGCGATCCGCCATGGCGTGCTCGACAAACGCCACGTCGAACGTTCGACCGGCGATGGTGATGGGCAGGCGCTCGACAAGCGTTCCCGCCTTGGGGCCCCGGTAACGCGGCAGCACAACCGTGACATCGTGACCGAGGCGTGCCAGCGCCAGCGGAAGGGCGCCGGCGACGTCGCCAAGGCCGCCGGTCTTGGCAAACGGGACGGCCTCTGAGGTCACCATCAGGATTCGTCGTGCACGCACGGGCACCTCACTTTCAAGCACATCAGTCTACACCGCCCGCGCACAACCCGGCGGACCGGAACCAACGAGGCTCGACCGGATCACGGTATCAGCCCTGGAAGATGTCTGGGAGAACGCAACTGCGCCAGCAGCCCCTTCATGTCCTCGGGCAGGGGCGCCGTGAAGCTGACCCGCTTGCCGGTCGCCGGGTGGGTGAAGGCCAGGCGCGAGGCGTGGAGGGCCTGCCGGGCAAATTCCGGCTCGTGCCCGTCACGCACCCGCCCGAACCTGTACTGCCGCTCTCCGACCAGGGGGTATCCGCGCGAGCCGGCCTGCAGTCGAATCTGGTTTCGCTTCCCCGTGACCAGCGACACTTCGATGAGCGCCTGAGAGTCGAATTGCTCCAGGACCCGGTAGCGCGCTTCCGCGTCTTTCGCGCCCTCTTCCCGGGCATGCGCCCGCTTCTGCACCAGCCGCACCTTGTCCCACACGAGGAGGTCCCGCCAGGTGCCACTCGGCGGCTCGGGGCGGCCGTTCGCCACCGCCAGGTACACCCGTTCGGGTGTGTGTCGTTCGAATTGCTGCTTCAGGTGATCGCGCGCGGAAGGGTCGAGCGCGAACAGCACGAGGCCGCTGGTGTCGCGGTCGATCCGGTGGACGACCAAGGGCCTCACCCGCACTGCCGAGCGAAGGTGGTCTCCCACGAGGTCGAGCAGCGTCACCTCACGCTGCTCCTCACCGGGCAGCGGCTCGACGAGCCAGCCGGGCCGCTTGCTGACCAGTAGCAGGACGTCGTCCTGATACACGATGTCGAGGGCGGCACGCGCCGACACGATCTCCCGGCTTCTCGGGCGGGAACTGCCGGGACGATCGGCCCAGAAGCCCACCGTATCGCCCGCGGCCAGCCGACGCCCGGCATCGGCAAACGTCAGCTCGCGGCCGTTCAGGAAGGCCTTACCGCAGGCGATGGCATCGCGCGATTTTCCGCGCGACCCAACCTCGGGCCGCACCGCCAGCCACGCATCGAGCCGCATCCCGGCGCCGGACTCGTCAACGGTCCACGTCGTCATGGACATAGACATCTTCCAGGGCTGAGATCATAACGGCTGAAGCAAGTTTGTGCAGATCCCCTGGAATCTGTCTTAGGCCGAACCTCGTTGTTTCCGGCTCGACCGGGCGGTGCGTACAAGAAAAACCCCTGGGACCAGCGAACGCCGATGTATGAGTTCCGAGCATGATCGCCCGCCCCGGCGAATGAACCTCCTCGCGGCCCGAGACGCAGCTCGGGCGGGGTTTGCATCATCGCTCGAGAGTGAGGGATTTGCCAAGTGGTCCCAGGATCGCCTTCCGGTTGATGATCGCATTCCACAGCAGGCGGTAGTCGGATCGATTCAAGTCGCGGTGCATCGGATTGAAGTTGAACGCGACGAGGTGGCCCTTACCGGCCGGGATGTCCACGATCGCAGGGCGACCCTCGAGCACGTCTTCGCCCTTCGCGCCACCGCTGACGAGCATCGGGGCCGGCCGTCGCGCGGCGTCACTGGCCGGGGTGCTGCTCTTTTCAGCGCCGCCCGCCTCGGCATCCTCGCGCTCCTCTTTCGGCAGTTGCGTCCCCCACTGCCGCACGATCCACCGGCGGTCGGCCCGCTGCACCGTGTAAACGGGCGAAGCGTCCCGAAACACCGACGTGGCGCGCGGATACCCGTACGCAATCGGGTGCTCGGGCAGGTTGAAGGTCGCGGTCAGCTCGACTCCGGGCGTCCAGACGGTGCCTGCGCCTGGCGCACGCGACACGCCACGGACGAGACCGCCTTCAAGCGCGATGGCCGAGCCGTTGCCCAACGTGACCAGCAGGCCGCCTTCATCCAGGAACCGCTGGAGGTTGGCCATGCCCGTCCAGCCGATGCCGCCTGTGATGTCGTCGGACGCATCGGGCTGCCCGTGACTCGGATACTCGGGCGTGCGGGTGTAGGCGAGGGGGCCGAACTTCGGGTCGATGCCGTGAATCTGATCGCGAAGCTCGAGCTCCGTATGGCCGTAGAGGATCACGTCGAACTTCTTCGCCAGGCCACCGGCCTTGATGTCGTCGTCCCTGACGTAGGTGTAGGGAATCTTCTGGCGATCCAGCGTGAGGCGAATCCACCCGACCTCCTGCGTGTCGGCCCAGGTGTGCCACACCGCGAGGCGTGGCAATGGTGCGTCGTGGCTCGGCACGGCCGGGACCGAATCGACGGCGTTCACGTCCAGCGCGAACTCGCTGGCGACGCTGGCCAGGGCGACCGCCACGCCTTCCTGCGACGGCACGATCCAGGAGCCGGCGGGATACTCCGTCTCGCCAATCCGGAACGCAGCCTCGGCGACAGATACCGTGTACCGGCTCAGGCGGCTGCGCGCGGCCAGCAGCGCCTCCTGCCCCGTGTCCTTGACCACGAACACGTCGCCTCGACCGCTCACGCGGCCTTCGACGAGCACGTCGCCCGTGACCGGCTCGATCGCGGCGTGTCCGATCGCCTCGTCGTCGATGCGCACGGCGCTCAGGCCGTAATGGACCGGCAGCGCCCAACTGACGTCGTCGTAGGGCTGGTACTCGGCGTCGGCGGGAAACTTCTGGGCCGCCAGCAGGTCCACCGCGTAGTTCCGGTACGGCTGGTCGAGCCGCACGAGGAACGTCCCCGCCGGGAACCTGCCCTCCTTCAGCGTCAGGTCGGCGGTCAGCCGCGACACTTCGATCCCCTGGCTTCGCAGCAGGTCGATCATCTGCGCCACGCGGTGCCTGTCGCCCTGATCCGGCGCGATGGCAAACGCGTGGGGCGCCTGCGTCACGCCCTTCTGCCACCCGTTGTAGCCCTTGCGGTAGAAGTTGCGCAGCATCTCTTGGCCGTTCCGCGCCGCGTAGGAGAGGATGGCGAGACACGCCGTCTCCATGTAGTTCGTGTTGTCGCGAAGTGACCAGCTGAACTTCGCGGGTGGCGGGAGCGGCCGGTACCATTCCTGCCCCGTGACCGGGCGTCCCAGGTACTTGCGGTTGCCGATCGTCCGCTGCACGGTCTCCGCGGTGGCGTTTCCGAACGTCTCGTAGCCGCGTCCGATCGCGTTGTGGTTGGTGGCCACCGACTCCATGTAGTGGTGACCGAACCCTTCACCGAAACCCCAGGTCCATACGCCGGGCATGCCGAAGCTCGCGGCCGCGCGTACCTCCTCGAACGACATCTCCATGAACTCGCTGATCACGATGGGATCGAGGTTCGGGTTCCACGGGCCGGTGCCGTTCCAGGTCTGGAGGAGCGCGATCGACTCGTGCAGGTCGTGGACGACCGTCGGGTGGTAGTCGAAGAACATCCGGTGCACGGCGCGAGTGGACTCGAGCGCCATCTGGTGCGCGTCGCGGTTGTTGTCGTGATAGACGTAGTGGCCCCAGTAGGGCGGCGACGTCGATGGCAGGTTCTCGTAGTCGGTGCGCCGCATGTATCGAGTCTCCACTGAGGAAGAAGGCCGTGCGAGTCCGGCCTCTCATGCTAGTTTCCGGTCCGCCGCCCGCATTCCGAGCCATGCTCGCCGATCGCGCACGGAGCCGTCAACCGGCCTGGCGCTCCGGAATCCTGAATGCCCGGTTCCAATCGGTTGGATCGTGTGCGCTGGAGTGACGTGGCGTGCGCCGCATTGATCATTTACAGGCAAGGGGTTGCGCTGATCGCTATCGGGGTTCCAGATGCGGTACAGGTCGAAGGACATTTGGAGTATACTGCCCGACTATCTAACCGCTGCGAGTTCGCCAGCGACATTCTGGTGTTCTTTCACGGCCGTGGGCCCCCCGACGAACGAAGGAGGTGGGTGAGGTGAAGCATCAATTCCGATCATGGCGTCTGGCGGTGCGCGTGTTCGCGCTCGCGCTGGTTCTGGTCGCCATACCTCTGCCTGGACTGGCGGAGGAGACCAATAAGCCGGCGCCAACGCCGGGACTGAAGGCATCGATTGCCCGGGCTGCTGTATCAGGCGGCGTGACGCTGGAGCAGGCGAAGCCGTCCGCGGCGCCTGTCGAGACGCAGGTCGGCTCGAAGTCGTTCTTCAAGAAGCCTATCGGTATGGTCGTCCTCGCCGTCATAGCGGCCGGGACCGGTTACGCCGTGTACTCGGCCAATCACGATCGCATCGCGCCAACAGGGCGTTAGGGAGGGAATATGAAACGAGCAATTATTCTGGCCCTCCTCGCCGTCGTCGTCACGTGGGCGAGCACCGCGGGCGCACAGACGTTAACGGGGACGATTGCCGGCAAGGTGACGGACGAGCAAGGCGGCGTGCTGCCAGGCGTCGCCGTGACGCTGACGGGCAAGACGGGAACGAAGACCCAGGTGACCGACGCCAAGGGCGAGTTCCGGTTCATGGCACTCGATCCGGGCACCTACTCAGTCAAGGCCGAACTCCAGGGTTTCCGCGCGAAGGAACGGGCGGACCTTGATGTGGCCAGCGGCAGGACCGTAGACGTGCCGCTTGCGCTCGGGGTCGGCGGGGTCGCGGAAACGGTGGAGGTTTCCGCCAACGCACTCGTGATCGACACCACCACCACCGCGACGGACAACAACCTCTCGCCGGACCTCCTCGCGTCCATGCCGCTGAACCACACCCAGGCGCATGAACTGCTCAACTATTCGCCGGGCATCAACGGCAGTTCGGCGTTCGGCGGGGCGTCGGACACGGCCAACTCGCTGATGCTCGACGGTGTGGACACCCGCGATCCCTCGACCGGGACTCCGTGGATGTTCTTCAACTACAACCTGATCGACGAGGTCCAGGTCGGCGGCATCGGCCAGCCGGCGGAATACGGGGGCTTCTCGGGCGCGGTGGTCAACACGATCACCAAGTCGGGCGGCAACCGGTTCTCGTTCCTGTCGGAGATGCGGTACACGGGGAACAGCCTGGCTGGCGACAATACGAGCGCGGCCATCAAGGCGATCAACCTTGGACTCGCGAATCCGGCCGTCGTCAAGAAGATGACGGACTACACCGTTCAGCTCGGCGGACCGATCGTGAAGAACAAGGTGTTCTTCTTCGGCAACATCGAGCACTACTCCGTGCAGGACGACCCCACCGGACCTCGCACGCTTCACACCGAGATCAGCCCGCGCTTCAACGCAAAGGTGACGGCACAGCTGACGCCGTCCGACGTCCTGATCTTCTCGACGCAGTACGACCAGTACAACCAGACCGGTCGCACCGGCTTCGTCTCCTCGCAGAATGCGACGGACAGCCAGACGCGCACCGAGGACGCACCGGACTGGATGTGGAACGCGCAGTACCGCAAGGTGATCGGCTCGAGCACGTTCTTCGAGGCGAAGTTCACGGGCTACAAGGGGTACTACGACCTGAACCCGATCGACATGAGCCCGTCGCACTTCGACGGCAAGCTGAGGACGTACTCGGGCGGCGCTGGCTGGATCAGCAAGCACGACCGGGGGCGCAACCAGTTGAACATTTCGATGTCGAAGTACGCGCAGGCGGCCGGCTCCCATAACTTCAAGTTCGGGATGGAGATCGAACGCAGCACCGTGCGCGATCGCTTCTCCTACGCGGGCGGCCTGTACTTCTACGACTGGAACGGCAAGCCGTCTTACGCGTACGGCTACAGCTACGACGTTCAGGGCAAGAACAAGCGCGAGTCGTTCTATGCCCAGGACCAGTGGAAGATCGGCCGGATGTCGGCGAACCTCGGCGTGCGTGCGGACCGCATCGGGGGAGAGGACACGACGAACGGGAAGAGGTACTACTCGACCTTCTCGATTGCGCCGCGCCTCGGCGTCGTGTTCGACCTGTCGGGCAAGGGCACGTCGGTCGTGCGCGGGTTCTATGGCCAGTTGTACGACGGCGCGGTCAACAACATCTGGTACCGGGCCGAGCCGGGAATGAGCGATCTGACGAAGTGGGACGTGTCGAACAACTGGAAGACGCTGACGGTCAACACCATCACTCCGGCGGTGAACAAGTTCACGATGGCCCCCGATCTCAAGCACCCGCGCACCGATGAGTTCAGCGTGTCGTGGGACCAGCAGCTCGGCAGGAACATGAAGTTCTCGGCGACGGGCATCTACCGAGACGCGAAGAACTTCATCAACTCCGTGATGATTGGCGGTATTTGGAGCCCGTCCTCCTACACGGTGCCGAGCCCCTGGACGGGGCCACCGATCACGTACTACAAGTGGGCGAACAAGACTTCCAGCCCGCAGTACCTCATCCAGAACGTCGACACCGTGAGCTACAAGATGGCGGATGGTTCCACCATCACGACAGACCAGTCGCGCAAGTACAAGGGGCTGATGCTGGTCCTCACACGCAGCCGCAAGGACCGCTGGCAGGCGCAGATGTCCTACGTGCTCTCGAAGACGGAAGGAAACATCAGTAACAGCGGCTCCTCCGGCATCTCCAGCGGCCAGTTCGACACCCCCAACGGCATCCTGGTAAACGCCTTCGGGGATTCCGGCTATGACCGCCGCCACGAGATCAAGCTCATGGCGGGCTACCAGATCCCCGTCGTGGAAGTGGAACTGGACGCGTACTACGTGGCGCTGAGTGGCTACAACTATGCGCCGAGCGCCACGCTCAAAAGTAGCACGATCAATTACACGGGAAGCACGAGCGTCCTGCTCGAACCGCGCGGCAGCCGCGTACTGCCGTTCGACAAGGAACTGACGCTGCGCGCCGAGAAGGTCTTCAAGGTGGGGATCCACCGGGTCGGCATCTACGCCGACATTGCCAACGTGTTCAACTCCGGGATCGTGACGGGCGTGGTCACCAACGTGGCCGGCTCAACGGTCCTGGGCAAGCTGGTTCCATTCGAAGGGGTAACGGCGCTGATTCCGGCACGGCAGGCGACGCTCGGTGTGCGCTGGTCGTTCTAAGCCCTGAGCTCACCTGTGTTGAGCATCTCCGCAGGCCGTCTGGACTGGTGAACGGCGTGGTCGGTCGGTCGGGAGATGCGCAACCGCACGCTTCACACCCCGGGGGCCCCTGGTCCCCGGGGTTTCTTGTGTACGGCAGGCCTGCCGCGCAGCGGCGCACCCAGGGCGATCGTTCTACCTGCGGCCCTGTCCCAGGGCCACCTCCCGCGCGGCGTCCTGTGCACGGCCGACGCGGTTGTAGAGATCGGCGAGCACGAAGTGCGCCAGCGGCGCCAGGTCGGGGCGGAGGCGCGGCGAAAGGCTTTCGCGCGCGAGCGCGATCGCCTCGGGGAAGTTGATCCCGGCATCGAGGTAGGCCTTGCTCAGGAACAGCTTGCCTTCGGAGAAGTTTGGGTTCTGGGTGACCGCCTGCTTCAGCGCGGCGATCTGCGCAGGCTGGTTACCAGTCCTCTCGTAGAGGCGTGCCAGGTTGAACGCCGCCTTGACGGCGTCCGGGTACGACTCGAGCTCCTTTCTGTACTCGGCCTCGGCGGTCTGCGGGTCATTGCGCTCCTCCGCGATTAGGGCCAGGTTGTAATGTGCGAGGCGCACGTTCTTCTTGAGTTGGAGCGCCGCGTGCACCTCCCGTTCCGCCGTGGCGAGGTCGCCGTGCTGGAAGGCCAGCACCCCTATCGCGTTGTGAGCCGACGCCTCGCGGGGATTGATCTCGAGCGCCTTCCGGAAGCTCTGCTCGGCGCGAGTCGGGTCGCCGCGGTCGAGATAGATCTCGCCGATTTGATAGTGCACGTTGGCGTTCGTTGGGTCGATCGTGAGGTAGTGCTCGTACCCGGCCAGCGCGGCATCGTCACGGCCCATCTGCCGATAGGCATTCGCCATGTTGATGACGGGCAGGTCGTAGTCGGGCTTCAGCTCCAGGGCGTGCTTGAAGTACTCGATCGCCTCGGGGTACCGGCCGCGCCGCACGTGCAGGTTGCCGAGGTTGAACCAGGCGTCGATGACATCCGGATCCGCCGCGACGACGCACTTGTACATCCCGATGGCCTTCTCGACGGACGCATCGCTGTTCTTGGCGTCATGCGTCGCTTCCCGGGCATCGCTCATGAGGTTGAACAGATCGATCTTGTCTTTCGGATCGGCGCGATCGCTCCTTGGACCCGAAACCGTCGCCACGAACGACCCGACGTAGCCGAGTGCCGCCAGGCGCGCGCGCGTGTCTGTGTCGACCTCTGGCACCGGCTTCGACACCGAGTCGTCGCCGGGCGCGTCTCTCTCCAGCGCGCGCAGCCGGGCAATCATCCCGTCGGCCACTGCTCGCCGTTCGCCGTAGAGGTTCGTCGTTTCGTGCGGGTCGTTCGCAAGGTCATACAACTCCGGGCGGGGGGCGTCGATCGCCTTGTAGCGGCCCACACGCCACGCGCGCAGTTCGCTCCAGCCGAAGTGGTGCAGGGGATAGAGCGCTTCGGCGTAGCCCTCGAGGTCCATCGCCTTGCGGGCGCCGGTCATCAGCGGTGTCAGGCTGACGCCTGTGATGCCCTTCGGGGGCGGGATCCGCATCAGGTCGAGCACCGTCGGCATCAGGTCGACCGACCGGACCGGGTCTGCCACGCGCCGCCCCCGGAGCCGCTCGAACGGCGCCCGGATGATGAACGGCACCCGTGTCGTGCTCTGGTAGATGAAGAAGCTGTGAGTGCCCTCGCCGTGCTGGCCGAGGCTCTCACCGTGGTCGCCAATCACCGCGATAATCGTCTTGTCCAGAAGCGCGTTTCGCTCGAGGAAGTCGACGACGCGGGTGATCTGCGAGTCCATGAACGCGATCTCGCCGAGGTACGGGTGCTCGGCATACCGGGTTTTGAACGGCTCGGGCGGTTCGTACGGAGCGTGGGGATCGTAGAAGTGCAGCCAGGCGAAGAAGCGCTGGCCCTTGACCTTCTCGAGCCACGGGAGGGCGCGGTCCACCACCTCGTTCCCCGGGCGCTGAATCTCGCCCATGCTGAAGCCGCGGCTCTCGGGCAGCTCGAACCGGTCGACGTAGGTGTCGAACCCCTGTTTGAGACCCCACTTGCCGTCGAGCACGAACGCCGCCACGACCGCGCCGGTCTGGAACCCGCGGCGCTTCATCACGGTGGCCAGCGTGAGTTGCTTCGGCGACAGGAAGAAGCCGCCGTTGTCGCGCACGCCGTGCTCGGGCGGAAACTTCGACGTGAAGATGCTGCAGTGCGCGGGAAGCGTGAGCGGCGCAACGGCCATCGCCTGCTCGAAGAGGACCCCTTCACGAGCCAGCCTGTCGATGGTCGGCGTCTCCACGCCCTGATAGCCGTACGCGCCAATCCGATCAGCGCGTGTCGTATCGAGCGTGATGACCAGCAGGTTCAACTCGTCCGGGCCAACGCCCCCCGTCGGACGTCCGAGGTCCTGATGGCTGAAACTCGTGGCCGTCCGGTTCGCGGCATACCACCATCCCGCGGCGGCCAACAAGGCGACCCCAAGGATGCCGACGCCCGTGCCCAGGAGCAATCGGCGACGCCGCGGCGGCAAGGGCCGTCGCGCCGGATCAGCCAGACGCGACGGCGTTTGGGGGCGGGTGGCCGGCGACGAGGATGCGTTGTCTCTGCGACGAATCATGGCTGACCTGTGAATCCAAGGGGCCGAAGAGCGCTGCTACAACTATGCTCTCCGATCCCTCCAGGGGCCGTCAACGTGGCGTGCGGTCCGGACCGTAGGGGTCGGAGCGGTTCTCCCGCGGACCGAAGATTCGGGAAAACCGCTCCGACCCCTACCGCTTCTGCGTGGGAGCAGCAGCTCGGCCGCAACATGAAGTTCTCGGCGACCGGGATCTACCGGGAAGCCAAGAACTTTATCAATTCGGAGTTGATCGGCGGCACGTGGACGCCCATCTCCTTCACCGCACCCAAGCCGTGGACGGGCCCGCCCCTCGCCATCTACAAGTGGGCCAACAAGACATCGAGCCCGCAGTATCTGATCCAGAACGTCGATACGGTGACCTACGCGATGTCGGACGGAACGACGGTCACCACCAACCAGTCGCGCAAGTACAAGGGGCTCATGCTGGTCCTGACGCGCAGCCGCAAGGACCGTTGGCATGCGCAGGTTTCCTACGTGCTCTCGAAGACGGAAGGAAACATCAGTAACGGTAGCGAGTCGGGCATCAGCAGCAGCCAGTTCGACACGCCCAACGGCATCCTCGTGAATGCCTTCGGGCCGGCCGGCTACGACCGCCGCCACGAGATCAAGATCATGGCGGGCTACCAGATCCCGGTCGTGGAAGTGGCGGTGGACGCGTACTTCCAGGCGATCAGCGGCTACAACTACACGCCATACGCGTCGGCCAGCAAGAGCACGGTCAATTACACGGGGAGCTTGAGCGTCAACCTCGAGCCGCGCGGCAGCCGTGTGCTGCCGTTCGACAAGGAGCTGACGCTGCGCGCCGAGAAAGTCTTCAAGGTCGGGATCCACCGCGTCGGCTTGTACGTTGACATCGCCAACGTGTTCAACGCCGGCATCGTGACCGGCGTCGTCGGCCGCGTGGACGGCACGTCGATCCAGGGCAAGTTGGTTCCGTTCGAGACGCCGACCGCGCTGATCTCCGCGCGCCAGGCGACGTTGGGACTACGCTGGTCGTTCTAGGCCCTGAGGAACTCTTTGGTGTTGCGCGTGCCAAGGGAGCCGGCGCCTAGCCGGTCCATCATCCCGTACACGATGAACCCCGGGGACCCAGCGGCCCCCGGGGTTTTTTTCTTTGTGTGCGGTATGAGCGCACGGCTCCGCGCACCGCCACGGAGTGGAACGGTCAGAACGACCAGCGGGCGCCGATGACGACCTGCCGTGCCGTCTGCATCGACCTCGGGTCAGCGAACTGGACGTGGTTGGTCTCGCCGTTCGGGCCCGGGTAGTTCCGGTACGGATACCGGGTCTCCCTGTTCGTGACAAGCCCCTGGTTGAACAGGTTCTGCATGTCGAGGTAGACGCCGAGCCGGTTGAACCTCACGTTGAACACCTTCTCCAGCCGGAGGTCGGTCTGGTTGAAGTTGTCGTTCCGGTGCCCGCCGGGCGCCTCGAGGTTTGGCGTGATGTAGGCTCCGAACGGCCAGCCCAGATTGCGGC
Source organism: Acidobacteriota bacterium (assembly GCA_025363775.1). GTDB lineage: Bacteria > Acidobacteriota > Vicinamibacteria > Vicinamibacterales > Fen-181 > FEN-299. Next base: position 15,738 of record JANYLG010000215.1, read on the forward strand.
TCGAGATTCTCGAATACGGCGTGTACACGGTGCCACTGTACCAGCGGAAGTAGGCGTCCAGCGACACCTCGATCCTCGGAATCTGGTACCCGCCGAAGAGCTTGAACTCGTGCGGCCGATCCATGCCTGAAACGCCGTCCGTGTTGATCAGCGCGTTGTTCGCATTCTCGAACTGGGCGCTGTTGAACCCCTCCCAGCCCCCCGAGTTGTTCAAAGTGCCCTTGGTCTGCGAGTATACGTACGAGACTTGGGCCTGCCACCGGTTGCGCAGCGCACGCTGGAACACCAGCATCACCCCCCGGTACGACCGATAGGCCTCGGGGCTCAGAACGACCGAGCCGTTCGTGAGCGTGTACGGCACCTGCCCGATGTTGCCGATCGCCATGTTCGCGACGTTCGACGAGTTCGCCCACTTGTAGGTCGTCATGGCCTGGCTCGTCAACGGGTTCGTGTAGGCCGTCGGGGTCCAGGTTGCGGCCGGCATCGTGCTGTTGATGAAGTTCTTCCAGTCGCGCTTGATGCCGGTCACCGTCAGCTTGAAGTTCCTGCCGAGCAGCTGCTCGTACGAGACGTTGATCTCGTCCACTCGGGGCTGTTTGATGTCGTTGCCGACCGTGTAGACCTTCTGGGTGCTGCTGTCCACCGTCAGCGTCTTCCAGTCGGCGCTCGGCTTGTACACGAAAGACGGCGAGAGGCCGGGAACGGCCCGTGCCCAGGACTGGAAAATCGCGCCGTCGTACATCTGGCCGTAGAAGCCCTTCAACACCGACGTGCCCTTGCCGGTCATGTCCCACGCAAACCCGAGGCGCGGGCTGGCCGAGAACGTCGAGTAGACGTTCGCGCCGGTCGTCGAGACAAACCCCGCTCCGCGCAGTTGCGCGCGGAGCCGCTCCGGGGTGAGCTCGCGCGACTCGCCCTTTCCGAACCGGTACACGCGCGCCACGCCGAACTCCGG
>JANYLG010000060.1 GCA_025363775.1 Acidobacteriota bacterium
CCCCGATTGACGCGCCAGGACACCTGGGTGTTGACGCCCCAGTAGCGACGCCACACAGAACTCGTGTTCTGCACCAGCGTGAGGTCGTACTTCACGCCGCTCACCGGATTGGTCGCCTTGCCGGTCTCGGTGCTCGTGAAGTTGCCGTAGAAGTTCGAGGCGGGCCGATACGACGCGTCCACCCGCACCAGCACACGGCCGAAGTTGTGGCTCATGCCGGCCATGTACTCCGTCATGTACTGCGCCTTCAGATCCGCGCCGATCTTGGTGCTCAAGCCAGGAATCGTGACCGCCACGAGGTTCGGATTGTTCACGCCGCCCTGCCCATCCCACCACGCCAGGAGAGTCGGGAGCGCCTGATCCGGGGGCAAATACGGTCCGCTCGAAGCGGTGTTGACCGTCGAACCCTGGTAGTACCACTGGTAGAGCGCAGGCTGGCCGCCGGCCGAACCGGCATCCGCGATGCTATTCGCCATGCCGGCGACGTAGCGGGCATACGACGCGAACACCGTGGTCGTGCCGTCACTCTTGGGAGCCCATGTCACCGAGAGCCGCGGGCTGAACGTCGCATCCTTCGCCACCTCTGCGCCGCTGCTGTCGATGCTGCGGTTGCGATCCCATCGCAGGCCCAGGTTGAAGTTGAGGTTGTTGTTCAGACGCCACGAGTCGTTGAAGAACCCGGAATACGTCCAGATGTTCGTACCCTTGGTCGGTACGAGGATCGGCCGGTAGCTGATGATCGTCTGGCTGGCCGCCGTCGTGTTGGTGAATACCGGGAAGAAATCGGCGCCTTCCTGGATCGATCGCGGCACCGACACGATGAAGTCGCTGCCCGACTGGTGGTTGTTCGAAAAGCGATAGTCCTTGAAGACGTCGACGCCGAACACGATGTTGTGCGAGCCGGTCTTCGATGTCGACCAGAAGTAGTTCCCCTTCGCCAGAATGTCCCGATTGTCGCGGCTTTCGCCGGTGCACACGCCGCAGAAGGTCGGCGACCAGAACACCGTCTTGGTCCGGTCGGTGAGCTGCGTGCCATAGATCCGGTCGGTGAAGCGCGAGCCGTCATTTTCCCACGCGAGGTGGCGCTGCGAGTACTGCACCTCGAAGAAGAACTTCGAGGACATGATCCCGTTGTAGTTCAGGGAGTACATGCTCTGCGGCAGGCGCCGGTCGTACATCAGGCGCGGGTCCATGCCGCTGAACCAGTAGTTGTGCGCGCTCGTCGCGAGGTGGAACGCCGTGCCGCGGATGTTGTGGTTCGGCTTGATCGCGTAGGTCAGCTTCTCCTCGAGGCGATATTCCTTCGAGGTCTGATCGTAGGGGAGTGCCGAGTAGGCGAACGTCCCGGAGGTCGCGGTCTTCCGATACCGGCCGTCATGGAAGAACCACAGCTTGTCCCTCATGATCGGCCCGCCGATTGTGTAGGTGTAGGTCGGCACGGTGACGTTGGTCTTCGGCTCACCCCACGGCGTCGTGCTGCGCCACGAGTCGTTCTCGAGGTTCACACGGCCCGATCCGCTGAACTTGTTGCCTCCGGACTTGGTAATGGTGTTCACGACGCCGCCCGCGAACCGCCCGTACTCAGCCGACACGCTGCCGGTCGTCGTGGTCGTCTCCTGGATGGCGTCCTCGACGAACAACCCGAGCGGCTGGCCGCGCAGGTTCTCGTTGATGACGACGCCGTTGAGGAGGTAGAGGCCCTCGTAGGAGAGCCCACCCGAGATGGTGACGCCCCCGCTCGGTCCCGTGTTGTTGACGCCCGGCGCGAGGAGCACCGTGTCGGTCAACGAACGGTTGGTCGGCAGTTTCTGGATCAGATCCGACTTGTAGCTGATCGACGCGGTGGCCGTCTGCGCGAAGTTCTCGACCTTGCCGACGACGGTGACGGTTTCGGTCACCGTCCCCAGCGCCAGCTTCACCGCGACGAGCACGGTCGTCTCGCCGGGCGACACGCGCTGTTCGAGCGTCTTGGTGTTGAAGCCCGGCAGCTCGAAGATGATTCGATAATCGCCGGCTGGCAGCAACGGCAGCACGAAGTCGCCGTTGGCAGACGATACGATCGTGCGAACGCCTTGCATGTTGGGCGACGAAGCCGTGATGGTGACCCCCGGCATCGCCAGCCCGTCCGGGTCGATGACCTTCCCGGAGAGAGTACCCATGGTGTTGCCTTGGCCAAAGACCACCCCTGTGCATGCCAGACAACACGCCAGGACGAAGAAGAGCACACGTCTCGACATAAAAGATCCCCTCCAGACACCCGAACTAAGTGAACAGCGAAGCCGCCGTCGAGAACCCGAACGAAGCATCCGACAGAGTGGCGCGCAGACCCGAGGCAGCATTCCGAGCCAGCGGAAACAAAGCCCCTATTTGCGCTCGAGGGGGGGCTCGTGACGTCCGAGGAGCGCTCATTCGGAACGGGGGCTCGACCCGTAGAGGTTTGCGGCGCAAAAGAGATGCCAGTCTGCATTTTCGGACAAATCGAGGCGACATTCCTCGAAATCGGCTGAACTCCGGCGATCGTGTTGGGATGCGCCAGGCCGACGGATCCATGACGCCACGCTGATCCAACCTGTTGGGACTCGATCTCCAACAAATTGGATCAAGAGCCAGGATGGCTCGCGGGCGAAGTCCCTCAAAGGCCGCATCGCCAAAACACCTGCCCCCCTCCGACGATGCCGGTCATGTAGTCCCGCCCAGGAACCGTGAGGCTCACAGTCAGAAAGGATTTCCGGCTTGGCGTGGCCACAGCCATCGCGCCCCCTCCGTAGATGGGCAACGCCACGGCCACCGCTCCGTGCTCAACCTGCTCACGGCCCAACACCTCGATGGCGACATCGAGTATGCGGGCTGGATCTGGCCGGTGACGCCGCTGGAGAACGCGCTGCGGCAGGCAGGCGGAGAGGCCGCGTAGGCAGGCGGGTTTATCGATCACTCTGTCGTCCCGGTGCTGTACCCGGCCGGACTCACCCTCGCCGTTCAGGTTGTACTCGGGAGCGTGGTTTTACTGTTGAACGCGCTGGTATACTGGCAGTTGGCGCGGCAGAGGCGGAGGCCGCGCATCTAGAGGCCCACGTGCAGGCGTTTGCGCCGCAACCCTTTGGGGGACGGGTACGGGTGGAAGCCTACAAGGTCCACCAACGTGGCTCCCGGTACAGTTCGAGCGTGGGCTGGCTGTCCACGACGAGCGTCCGTCCGTCAGCCTGCCTCCGGCGTCTAAGATGGCGGGGACGAGTGTCGAGAATCAGGGGCTGACCCCGCCGTTGTCGTCAGTCGCCAGAATTGGAGGCAACGATGCCCACGATGAACCGGTCGCCGCTCATCAGCCTGGGATGGCAGACCTGGTCGATCCTCGCCGTCGTGCTCGCGTTTGTGCTCGCAGCGGCCGCGTATCTCATGCTCCGCTGAGGACTCTCGCAAGGCAAGAAGAGGACGCTCCCCCGGTCGCAGGTCGCAGCCGGTGTCGGCGGCCCTCAGGTGCAGACGTTCCTCGGCGCGATGCGGCTCAACGGGACGGAAAAGGGCGTGCTGCTACCCCCGGATGAGGTGACCAAGGACGCCCTCGAATGCGGTCCTGATGGTCGAGCAGCCGGTTGCCATCGGGGTCAAGAACGCGGACTTCGACGCGGCGGGCACGTGGGCTGCAGAGATGCGGCAGCCCACGCGCTGACACTGCGGCGGGGGCGTACCATGCCACAGAATCCGCGTACGACCTACAACGCAGACCTGACCAAGCCGCTTCAGCAGTACCGTGAGTCGGCGTTTCCTGGGTCGGCTGGGTTGTTCGATCTCGACTACTCCGAGCAGAAAGCCAACCCGCCCATAACACCACCTGGCGTCTTGGTGTGGCGGCAGACGATTCGCGACGAGGCGCAGCGCGTCCGCCTGAACACGGATCCCCACAGTCCGGGCGAGTTCCGCACGAACGGCCCGACCAGCAACCGGCCGGAGTTCTTCAGCGCGTTCGGCTGCGCCGCAGGATCGCCGATGGTCCGACCGCCGGACGTGCGAACGAGTATCTGGTGAACAGAGGGCGGGCCGGCGGCGTCGTGAGGGTGGCGTTTGCGCGGGAGAACCCGCCGATCGAGCCGTCGCGGGATACGAAGTACATCAAGACCAGGGGCGCCTCCCGGCAATGACGGCTTACCAAGAACAACGGCAGACTGATACCCCGGAATACGAGGACACAGAATCGTGACGAGACGAATCAGCTTCGCCCTATCGCTCGCCCTGCTGCTCGGCGCCGGGCTGCGGGCGCTGGATGTTCAATCGGCCGGTGGCGCCGCCCCGGCCACGCGGCTCCGTTTCGCGATCTCCTTTCCCGCGACACGCAGCGCGCAACCGCTGGACGGCCGGATCATCCTGATCGTGTCGAACAATGACAAGCAGGAGCCGCGCTTCCAGAACGACGTCTACAACGCCAGGACGCAGTTGTCGTTCGGCATCGACGTCAACGGCCTGAAGCCCGGGCAGGAGGCGGTGATCGACGGCCGAACCCCCGGCTACCCGCTCGAGAGCCTCGCCCAGATCCCGCCGGGCGACTACTGGGTGCAGGCCGTCCTGCACAAGTACGAAACATTTCATCGCGGCGACGGCCACACGGTGAAGATGCCGATGGACCGCGGCGAAGGTCAGCACTGGAACCGCGCGCCGGGAAACCTGCTGAACGCGCCGAAGAAAGTGCACATCGACCCGATGGCGGGCGCGGTCATCCGGATCTCGCTGGACGACGAGATTCCGCCGCTGCCGAGGCCGAAGGACACGAAGTACGTCAAGTACCTGCAGATGCAGAGTGAGCGCCTGACAAAGTTCTGGGGCCGCCCAATGTACCTCGGCGCGATTGTCGTTCTGCCCGAGGGGTTTGACGAGCACCCGGACGCCCGGTACCCGCTGATGATCAACCATGGGCACTTCCCTCGCGAGTATCGAGGGTTCCCGCCCGAGCCTGGTACGCCGGCGGGCACGCGGCCGGGCAGCGGGCAGTTCTTCAAGGACTGGACGGGACCTGGCTTCCCCCGGATGATCATGCTCCTCATCCAGCACGCCAACCCGTTCTACGACGACTCCTACGCGGTGAACTCGGAGAACGTCGGGCCTTACGGGAACGCGATCAACGACGAACTGATTCCCTATGTTGAGAAGCGGTTCCGCGGGATTGGCGAGGGCTGGGCGCGCGGCCTTTTTGGCGGGTCGACCGGCGGCTGGGAGGCGCTCGCGTCTCAGATCTTCTACCCTGACACCTACAACGGCGCCTGGGGCGCATGCCCTGACTCGATCGACTTCCGCCAGTACGAGACGATCAATATCTACGACGAGAAGAACGCCTTCTACATCGACAGCGACTGGAAGAAGACCCCGCACCCGGACGGCCGCAACTACCTCGGTCACCTCCAGGCGACGTTGGAAGAGGACACCCGCTGGGAGCAGGTGCTAGGCACCAGGACCCGATCGGGCGAGCAATGGGCGATCTGGGAGGCGGTCTACGGCCCGGTGGGCGCGGATGGCTACCCGAAGCCGATATGGGATCCGGTCACCGGCACGATCGATCATACGGTTGCGGAGTACTGGCGCGAGCACTACGACCTGCGGGCCATCCTCCAGCGTGACTGGGCCACCCTCGGCCCGAAGGTCCGCGGAAAGCTCCACATCTACGTCGGCGACATGGACTCGTGGTACTTGAACAATGCCGTGTACCTGATGGAGGATTTCCTCCAGAAGGCCACGAACCCGCCGGCGGATGCGGTGGTCGAGTACGGCGATCGCGCGGAGCACTGCTGGAGCGGCCACGACCAGTCGTACTGGTTCAGGAGCCTGGAGAAGCGGATCCTGGAGACCGCGCCGAAGGGTGCGGACCTGACGGGCTGGCGTTACTGATTCCGGTTCGCATGGAGATCGAATCGCGCCGCCCGGGTGCCGGCCTTTCCCGGACACCGGTCAACGGATCACGTTGAGATCCACCCTCGATCCGTTCTTCCCGCCACGGTAGATCCGCTCGGTCGCCTTCTGGAAGTCGGCCTCGGTCGCCTGTGGAATCGCCACGAACTTCTGGGGGTTGAGGTTGACCAGGGGGAACCACGAACTCTGAATCTGGATCATGATCCTGTGTCCCCGGCGGAACGTGTGGAACACGTCGGGCATGACGTATTCGATCTTCGCCAGGGTGTTCGGCTGGAACGGCTCGGGTTTCTCGAAGGAGTTCCTGAACTTCCCGCGAAACACCTCGCCACGGACCATCTGCTGGTAGCCGCCCATCCTGGAGTATCCGTCGGCGGCTGCCGCGCCCGCCGCTCCGGTTGGCAGAGGATCCGGGTAATCGGCAGGATACACGTCGATGACCTTCACGACGAAATCCGAGTCGGTGCCGCTCGTGGACACTTGCAGGCTGGGCCAGATGGGACCGGCCAGCGTGACGTCCCCGGTCAACTCGTCGGTCTGGTAGGTGAGCACGTCCGGCCGGCGCGACGCGAAGCGCTGGTCGTCGAGCATGTGCTCGCGGGTCATCCCGCTGGCGACGGTCATCGTGTAGGGCACCGGCCTGGCGGGGTCGCTGACGTATTCGTCGTACCCGGCGGTGGTTTCCGCCGACGGCTCGAACGAGAGCCTGCCGCCGGCCTGGAGATAGATCGACCGCCTGGTGGCGTCTTTCGGAGGCCAGGCGTCCAGCGCGTGCCACTGGTTGCGCCCCGTCTCGAAGACGTAGGCTTCCGGCAGCTTCGGATCGCCCTTCCCCTTCAGGAAGTAGCTGAAGAAGGGGAACTCAATCTTCTCACGGTAGAACTCGCCCGTCTTCGATCCGAAGCGCACGTCGCCGAGCGCGTCCCCGTCGCTCCGCGACCACCCGCCGTGCGGCCAGGGTCCCATCACCAGGATGTTGTAGGCGCCAGGACTCTGTCGCTCGGTGTTCTTGTAGACCTCGAGCGCGCCGAACAGATCCTCGGCATCGAACCAGCCTCCCACGGTCATCACGGCCGGCTTGATGTTCTTCAGGTGCGGTCGCAGGTCCCGCGCCTGCCAGAAGGCGTCGTTGACTTCGTGCGCCATCAGGTCGTTCCAGAACTCCACCTGACCATGGAAGTACCGGTCGTTGGCGCGCGAGAGCGGCCCGAGCTTCTGGTAGAACTGGTAGCCGTCGAGGGTTCCGTAGTCGAAGCGCGCGCCGCCCTGCATCGTCGGCTTCGGCCTTGGCCACCCGAAACCGGAAAAGAAGCCGAAGGCGTGCGGCAGGTAGAGGGCGCCGTTGTGATGGAAGTCGTCACCGATGAACCAGTCGGTGATCGGGGCCTGTGGCGAGGCGGCCTTGAGGGCCGGGTGGGCGTCGATCATGCCGATTGCCGTGTAGAAGCCGGGATACGAGATTCCGTAGAGCCCGACCTTTCCGTTGTTGTTGGCGACGGACTTCACCAGCCAGTCGATCGTGTCGTAGGTATCGGTCGTCTCGTCGATGTCCATCGGGCCGGCCTTGGTCGGCTTGTAAGGCCGCATGTCGACGAAATCGCCCTCCGACATCAGGCGGCCGCGGACGTCCTGGTACACGAAGATGTAGCCGTCGTGCATGAAGAGGTCGGACGGTCCCAGGCTGGGCTTGTAGTTGTCCGCTCCGTAGGGCGCCACGCTGTAGGGCGTGCGGCTCAGCAGGATCGGATATGGCTGTGAGGCGTCCTTGGGCACGTAGACCGAGGTGAACAGTTTCTTGCCATCCCGCATGGGGATTTCGTACTCGTACTTCGTGTAGTGAGCCCGGGCGTAGTCTGGCGCCTGCCCGACGGGTGCAACGCGAAACGCGAGCACCACGAGCGCCGTCACGGCCAGCAGCCAGGCAGCGCGACGCACGGTGAATCTCATAGCGATCTCCCTGAAATGGTCTGGGGCGTCCCGAGATGCTACCACAGCGCTCGCTGTCGCCCCGTCCCCAGCCCGCGATGGCGACTACGGTGCGCGCGGGTCGCGGCGAACGCGCAGCGGTTGCGTGTAGGCCCTGCCGTCCACGGTCAGCTTCACCGTGTACATGCCGGGCAGCGCCAGCGACCCGCCCTGGCCTCTCGTGCCACCGCCGCCGCCACCACCGCCGCCCGTCGCCCCGGCCGTCGCGGTGCCGGCCGCTGCTGCGCCTCCGCCTGCGACTCCGCCTCTACCCCCGGCACTCGATACCGGGCTCGCCCGCAGGTCCCACACCCATCGATGGTGCCCCGGCGCGGCGGAGACCACTGCCGGCGTCGGTCGCCAGAACGCGGGGATATTCAGCGTGTTGGGATCGACCATCGTCGGGCGGTCGGCGCTGGAATACCGTCGAATCGTGTCGCCTGCTGCGTCGAGGATCTCGATGGTCACAGGCCCGGACGACGCTGCCTTCAGATAATAGTCGATGATCGCTCCGTAGGGACGGTTCTCGGCCAGGGGTTCGTCGCGCGGCTGGGGCGTCCCGTTCTCGGTCGGCGGTGGCATGTTGACCGCGTCGGAAGGACGGAATAGGAAGGCGTGCGCGCGCGCCATCTCGTCGGTGATCTGCCGCAGGGCCGCGATACTGTCGATGATCCAGAAGCCGCGGCCGTGCGTGGCGACGACGAGATCGTCTTCTTGGATTGCGAGATCGCGCATCGACACGGCGGGCAGGTTCAACTGCAGTGACTGCCAGTCGTCGCCTGCGTCGAACGACACGAACACGCTCAGTTCGGTTCCGGCAAACAGCAGATCCGGCCGCTCCGGGTCCTCCTTGACCGTTTGCACGTAGACCCCGGCCGGCAACCCGCTGGTCACCCGTTGCCACGTCTTGCCGAGATCGCGGGTTCGATAGATGTAAGGTTCGTTGTCCTCGAGGCGGTGGCGGTCCACCGCGGCGTAGGCGGTGTTCACGTCGGCGTGCGAGGCGGCCATCATGACGACTTTGCTCCACGGTGTGAGCGCCGGCGGCGTCACGTTCTGCCACGTCCGGCCGTCGTCACGCGTCACCCGGATGTACCCGTCGTCGGTGCCGACCCAGACCAGACCGGCATCGAGGGGTGAGGGCGCGATGGTGTAGATCACGCCGCGCCGGGCACCCTTCGGGGCATCGGCCGCCGCGGCCGCGTCCAGGTTCGGCGGGACGCCAGGGTCCTCTCGCGTCAGGTCCGGACTGATCTGCGTCCAACCGTCGCCGCCGTTCATCGTCTTGAAGAGAAACTGGTTGCTGAAGTAGAGCGCGCGGGGATCGGCCTTGGAGAAGACGAGGGGCACCGTCCACGTGTGCCGGGCCGGTTCTGACATCCCGCGCTCGGGCGACACGTCGGTTGTCTCGCCGGTCAGCACGTTGCAGCGCGTCACGGTACCGCCGAAGACGATTTCCCGGTGCAGCGGGTCTGGAGCGGTGTAGCCGGCTTCGCCGCCGGCGCAGAGCGGCAGCCACTCGCGGGTTCCGATCTCGGCGTGAGGGCTGCGCGTGATGACGCTCACGGCGCCGCTGTCCTGCTGCGCTCCGGTCACCCAGTACGGGAACCGGTAGTCGGGCGCCACGTGATAGAGCTGAGCGGTCGGCTGGTTGTACCAGGAACTCCAGGTGACCGCGCCATCGACGCTGACGACCGCGCCCTGGTCGCTGCCGAGCACCATGCGCTTCGGGTCGTCGGGATCGATCCAGAGTTGGTGGTAGTCGTCGCCCCCTGGCGCACCCTTGATGGCCGTCCAGCTCTTGCCGGCGTCTGTCGATCGGTAGAGCGAGGTGTTCGAGACGTAGACGATGTCGGCGTTCTTCGGATCGACGGCGACCTTGCCGAAATACCACCCGCGGCCCCAGATGCGATTGTCGCCCGAGAGGAGGTGCCACGTGGCGCCCGCATCGTCGGAGCGGTAGAGTCCGCCCTGTGTCGCGTCCACAATCGCATAGACACGCCGGGCATTGGTCGGGGCGACCGCGATGCCGATACGTCCGAGGCCCTCGGTCGGAAGGCCCGCCGTCAACTCGGTCCAGGTGGTACCGCCGTCGCTCGACTTGTAGAGGCCGCTGCCCGGCCCGTAAGACGGCGGGTAGATTGTCCACGGCGGGCGACGCGTGTTCCAGAGCGCGGCGTAGACAACCTTCGGATCGCGAGGGTCGAGCGCCAGATCGACCGCGCCGAGGTTCTCATTCTTGAAGAGGACCTGCTGCCACGTGGTCCCGCCATCTCTCGACCGGAATACCCCGCGATCGGCGTTGGGGCCATAGACGTGCCCGAGCGCGGCGACGAACACGATGTCGGGGTTCTTGGGATCGACCAGAACGCGGCCGATCTGCCGGGTCGCATCGAGCCCGAGGTGCCTCCAGGTTCGCCCGGCATCGCTGGACTTGTAGACTCCGTTGCCGTAGGAGATCTGCGACCGCATGTCGGCCTCGCCGGTGCCGACGTAGACGACATTCGGGTTTGACGGCGCCACGCCGATCGCGCCGATCGACCCGATTGGCTGCGAATCGAACGCCGGAGCCCACGTGCGGCCTGCGTTGGTGGTCTTCCACACGCCGCCACCCACCGAGCCGAAGTAGAATGTCGTGGCTTGGCCGGGGACGCCGCTCACCGCGTTGACGCGCCCTCCGCGAAACGGCCCAATCATCCGCCAGCGAAGGCTGGCATAGAGAGTGGCATCGAACCGCTGTTGCGCGGACAACCCACCGAAGGCCGCAGCCAACAGCGCCAGCGCGCCGAGGGCCGCCAGCAGACGCACGCCTGACCGGGGACACATCACCATGCGTGGAATCTCCTGCTGTGCAATATACACCGAGGCGGCGTCATTCGCCTTGGGGTGTGGACTCACAGGACCGTTTCATAAGACAATCCGCCACTGGCCCTCTTGAGAATGGCAGAATGGGCCAGGTTGAACCGTCGATTCGCGGACGGTCGCGCGATCGAGAGGAAGGAATCCAGATGCCGAACGATCACATCCCGCCGGAGCACCACCGGCAGCAGGCAGACGGCGTGCACGAGCAGGCTGCGGGCAGCCGTCAGGATCCAGCACAGGTCCTCGAGGTCGTCGGAGAGCACCTCCTTGAAGCCGAGTCTGCCAGGAATGAGGCGGAACGGTTCAGACGATTCGCAGAGAAAGCGAGGGAGGTTCACGACCATCATCGTGAAGCGCTCGAGATGGTCCGGCAGGAGCGGGAGCGTCTCCGGGAAGCCGGGGAGACGGCGCGGATCGCCGGTGAGGAGGCACGGGCCGCAGCCGAGGATGCCCGTCACGCGACACTGGATGCCGTGCACGCAACCGCAGAAGCGCTGGCATCGACAGTCGAACACATGAAGGTCGTGGAGGAGATGCGGCGGGCCCTCCGTCACATACGGGACGCGAGCAAGCGCGAGTCCAACTAGACGGCCCGCTGCCGACATCCGGCCTGGCGACAACCGCTCACGTTTTGCGCCATGACGCAGGTTTCTGAATCCGGAGTCGTACCGCGATGACGCTCACGTCTATCGGTTAGCCCGCAGGATCCTTCTGACGGGTCGCCTTTACACCTGTGAGAATCCCGACTCCTAACAGGACGACCGCGCCCACCACAATCCAGCGTGTGGGCATCTGTAGCAAGTATGCGGCATAGATCAGGCCGCCGATCACGATCGCGAACCCAATCGAGTAGAGGCCGAATGACATG
>JANYLG010000074.1 GCA_025363775.1 Acidobacteriota bacterium
GCGTCAGTACCGACCCCTCATCGTCAGCCCCCCGACCCTTCGCGGGGCTGAAGCCCCACGCCACACCGACACCCGTTGCTCGGCGCCGATCTGCGTCAGCCCCCGACCCTTCCGCGTCAGTACCGACTCTTCTGCGTCAGCCCCGACCCTTCTGCGTCAGTACCGACCCTTCATCGTCAGCCCCGACTACGAGAGCATGTATTTTGCAATCGTCTGCAGCTGCATGTTCGACGTCCCCTCGTAAATCTGTCCGATCTTCGCGTCGCGGAAGAGCTTTTCGACGGGGTAGTCCTTCACGTAGCCGTAGCCGCCGTAGAGCTGGACGGCGAGCGAGGTGACGCGTTCCGCCACTTGGGACGAGAACAGCTTGCACATGGCCGCCTCATTGAGGAACGGGCGGCGGGCGTCGCGCAGGCGGGCGGCGTTGTAGACGAGGAGGCGGGCGGCCTCGAGCTCGGTGGCCGCCTGGGCCAGCTGGAACTGCACCGCCTGGAAGTCGGCGATCGCCTTGCCGAACTGCTTCCGTTCCCTGGTGTAGCGGACGGCATGATCGAGCGCGCCCTGCGCCAGGCCAATCATCTGCGCGCCAATCCCGATGCGGCCCTCGTTGAGGGTCTCGATGGCGACCTTGTAGCCCTTGCCGACTTCGCCCAGGACGCGGTCCCGCGGCACGACACAGTCCTCGAATAGCAGTTCGCAGGTGCTGCTGGCGCGGATGCCCAGCTTGTCTTCCTTCTTGCCGACGGTGAAGCCGGCCGCCCCCCGCTCGACGAGGAACGCCGTGATGCCGCGATAGCCGGCGTTGGGGTTGACATTGGCGAACACGATGAACAGGTCGGCTTCGTTGCCGTTGGTGATCCAGAGCTTTTGGCCGCTCAGCGCGAAGCCGCCGTCGCGCTCGACCGCGCGCGTCGTCAGGGCAAACGCGTCGCTGCCCGACCCCGCCTCCGACAGCGCGTAGGCCCCGACGGTTCTCGCCGACAGCGCCGGCAGGAACCTCCCCTTCACGTCGTCGCTGCCCCAGCGGATCAGCGCGTTGATGACCAGCGTGTTGTGGACGTCCACGAGCACGCCGATCGACGGGTCCACTTGCGAGAGCGCCTCGACGGCCAGGACCGAGTGGAAGAAACTGGCGCCGGCGCCGCCGAACGCCTCGGGGATCTCGATGCCCATGACGCCCAGATCGAACAGCTCGTCGAGCAGCGAGCGAGGGACCTTGGCGTGTTCGTCCATGTCCCGGACCAGAGGCCGGATACGCCGATCGGCGAACTCGAGCACGCTGTCACGGAACAGCTGTTCGTCCTCGGTCAGGACGGTGAGCGGCAGGCCGGTCACCGTCGATTCCTGCGGCATAGGGTGTCTCCTTGTGAGAAGACAAGATGTTATCATCAACCTGTCCGGTCGGAGTTGGTGTGAGCGTTGCGCTTGTCGAGTAGAACACGCGGGAATTCCCTATGGTTCTCACACCGCGCCTCGTTGGCCTGGTGGCACTGGCAGTCCTGATGACGCTTCGGGCGCCGTCGATGCCGCTCTTCGCGCAGCAGCAGGCGCCGCCGCCCCAACAGCGGCCGGAACAACAGGGCGGCCCGCCGCAGAACCCGCCGCAGGGCCAGCAACCCCGGCCTCCGACCTTTCGCGCGGGCGTCAACTTCGTGCGCGTGGACGTCATCGTGTCCGACAGGGACGGCAAGCCCGTCCCGGACCTGGCCGAGGCCGATTTCGAGGTGACGGAAGACGGCCAGCGGCAGAAGATCGAGACGTTCAAGCTCGTGAAAGTGGACGGCATCCCGAAGCCCGGCGACCCCGATCCGAAACAGATTCGCAGCGAGTACGACGAAGAGGCGGAAGCCTCGCGCGAGGACGTGCGGCTATTCGCGATCTTTCTCGACGATTACCACGTCCGGCGCATGTCGGCGATGGCCGTGAGGTCGGCGTTGACCGCCTTCATCCAGAAGCAGCTGGCCCCGGCGGACATGGTGGCCATCATGTACCCGCTGATGCCTATCAGCTCGGTGCTGATGTCGCGCAACCAGGACGCCATGCTGTCCGCGATCCAGCACTTCGAAGGGCGCAAGTACGACTACCAGCCGCGGCACCCGCTCGAGGAGCAGTACGCGATGTACCCGGCGTCGGTCGTCGAGCGGATTCGCAACCAGGTGACGCTGTCGGCACTCGAGTCGCTGGTGACGCACATGGGCTCGCTTCGTGAAGGGCGCAAGGCGGTGATTCTCGTCAGCGAGGGGTTCAGCAACGTCCTGCCGGCGCAGCTGAACGACCCGATCTCGTCGATGCCCGGCATCGGCAACCCGGCGCGCGGTGCGCAGGGGCTCGAGTCGCTGGACGATCGGGCGAGTTTCTCCGCCAACATGGACATCCAGGAGGAGATGCGCCGGGTGTACGACGCGGCAAACCGCAACAACACGGCGATCTACGCGCTCGACCCGCGGGGCCTCGCCACGGGCGAGTTCGACATTTCGGAAGGGGTCGGCCAGAACACCGATCGGCAGTTTCTGCAGGGCACGCTCGACACGCTGCGCACGCTGGCGAGCCAGACCGACGGGCGCGCGATCATCAATCGCAACGATCTGGAAGCCGGCCTCGAGCAGGTTGTTCGTGATTCGAGCGCCTACTACCTGATCGGGTACAACTCCCTGCACACCGTTGCAGACGGGAAGTTCCACGAGATCAAGGTCAAGACCCGGCGGTCGGGCGTGCAAGTGCGTGCGCGCCGTGGATACTGGGCGCTGACGAAGGAAGAGATGGCGCGGTCGCTGGCGCCGCCACGCCCGGCCGTCCCGACGGCAGTCACCAAGGCGCTGGGGTCGATTTCCGCGCCGCGCCGCGGCCGCTACATACGCAGCTGGCTCGGCACCGGACGGGGACAGAACGGCAAGACGCGCGTGACGTTTGTGTGGGAGCCGCTGCCGCCAGTTCCGGGGCTCGATCGGAGCCTGGTAGCGAGCGTCGTCATCCAGGCTTCCGGAGGGGACCGGATCTACTATCGGGGTCCGGTGAACGACGGAGAGGCGGCGCCGATCGCGACCGCCAGCACCCCGGCTGCGCCTCCCGCGGGTGGCGTGCCGGCCAGTCAGGACAGCGCCGCCGCATCACTGCCGCCGTCACCGCACGGGGCGTCGAGCGTGACCTTCGAGGCGGATCCCGGCCAGATGCAACTTCGAATGGCGGTCCAAGGGGCGGGTGGCGAGACGCTCGACACCGACGTCCGCGATTTCAAGGTCCCCGATCTCACTGCAGTCCAGGTCGCGCTGAGTACGCCGGCCGTCTTCCGCAGCGCGAACGCGCGCGAGTTCCAGGCGCTGGCCGCGAACCCATCCCCCGTGCCCACCGCCAGCCGGGAATTCCGGCGGACCGAACGGCTGCTCGTCCGCTTCGAAGCCTACGCGCCCGGATCCGAGGTTCCCATCGTCACCGCCCGGGTGCTGAACCGTGCGGGGAACGGCATGGCGGATGTGCAGGCGCGCGCGCCGGAGGCGCCGTCCACCTACTACCAGCTGGACCTTCCGCTGGCGGGCTTCGCCGCCGGCGAGTACCTGATCGAAGTCAAGGCCAAGGGCGCAGAAGGCGAAGCGACCGCGCTGGTCCCCGTGAAGATCACCAGCTAGAAGGGACTACCAGTCGTAGCCGATCCAGAAGCTGAAGCGCGGCTTCCGCCAGTCGGTGGAGTTGCCGTAGTAGGCGTCCTCCCACGACTTGTTGAATGTCGTGCGCCAGGCCCAGTCGAAGTGCATCGGGAAGCCGAGGAGGAACGTCTCGAGGCCGACGCCATACGAGGCCCGGGCATCCCTCAAGCGGAACCCGGTGACCGTGGTCGGCGGAGCGTAGATGCCGACGAGGCCGCCGTCCGGGCCGACTTCGACACCCGTCTGCTGACGGAACGTCTCCGTCTTCGACGTGGCGAACTGGAATCCCTGGTTCTTGTACCAGCCGGCGCCGATGTCGAAGAAGAACACGCCGCGCACGCCGCCCAGGATCCCGATCGGCGTCAGCATCGCCTCGACAATCGGGAAGCGCAGTTCGACGTTGCTGAAGACGACGTTCTGACCGATGAACTGCAGGTAGTCGTATCCGCGCATTTCTGAGAGCCCGCCGAAGAACAGGTAGTCCGGGTAGTCGCCGACGCTCTTGAAGCCGCGGAAGCGCGCCGCCAGCACGCCGCTGCTGAACAGACGCTGGTAGTAGCGCACGTCGACGTCAATCGTCCGCCGGGACATCAGCGAGCCGAGCTTCGGGGCGTAATCGAAGACGACCCGCATCGTGTTGCCGGCCAGCGGACCGAACTCGCGGAACACCGTCGTTTCCTGGATGAAGCTGACGCTGAACGGAAGAAGCGATCCGCTGAAGTTGAGCGAGCCAGCTCCAGGGAATTGCGCAGCCACGTCTGTCAACTGCTGATCGTTGTACGAGTCGGACTGGTTGAAGAAGCCGGCCGACACTTCCAGGCGGCGGTACGGGTCCAGCGGGTAGATCCCGAAGACGCTGCCGCCCTTGACCGACCGCGTGGATTGTGCCTGGTCGCGGCTGACCACCGGGGCCAGCAGCGGATCGTAGTTGTAGGGGTTGGTGCCGTAATAGAACAGCTTCTGGTAGATCCCCTGCACCGCCCACTGGAAGCGCTTCGACATGTCGATGTACGACCCGGCGAAGGTCGTGTACTGCATGATCGCGCCCGCCGTGAAGTTGAAGCGGTGGTCGCCCATCACGTCGGTGAAGCTGATTTCGGTTCCACCGAAGAAGTCGCCGTTGTTGGTGACGCCAGCGCTGACGCTCGGTCGCCCCTCGAGGAACATCTTCTCGAACGTCTTCTTCTTCCTGACGTTCTGCGACACCAGCGTGTGGCTGAGCGGCGCCTGGAAATCGATGACCGGACCCGGCGCGCCGAAATCGGCGGTGGCCGCCGACCTGAGCGGCTTGTTCAGCTCCATCGTGTGCAGGCCGTACTGCCCCTTGTAATAAGTGATGAACGCGACCTTGGTGCCCTTGGCGTCCTTGAGGACCACCGGCGAGAGGTTGCCGCCCAGCGAGTCGGTGTACTGCTTCAGTTCACCGTTCTTCAGGTTGAGCGTCCACAGGTTGTAGATGTTCCCGTTGCGCGCGACCTCCGGGTCCACCGACTGCGCCGGGTCGATGGCGGTGGACGCGAAGACGATGGTGTCGGCATCCAGGAACCGCGCGGCCGCATCGTCGTGCGTACCAAAAGTGACCTGCGTCGCCTTCTTCGAGGCGAGATCGAGCCGGAAGAGCTTCTCGTTGCCGCTCACCCGTGCCAGGTAGACGATCGACTTGCCATCGGGCGCATAGGTCGGCCCGTAGTTGTAGAACGGGTCCTCTGTCAGATTGGTGACTTCACCGCTCTCCAGGTTCACCGAGAACAGGTGGCTCTTGGCGTTCTGCATGCCGGCGAACGCGATGAGGCGACCGTCGGGCGAGAAGCTCGGCGACTCGGGTTCGTCAACGGTCGGCAGTTCGAGGCGCTGGAGGATCTTTCGCGACACGACGTCCTGGATGACCAGCCCCTTGCTCTTGCCGAACCGGACGAAGAAGGCCATGCGGTCGCCTCCCGGGCTCCACGCGATCCACGGGACCGTGTTCCACCGCGTGCCGGGGATCGTGAGGTACTGGAAGCCCATGTCCTTGTTGAACCCGGGCGTCAGGTTGCGCACCACCTGGCCGTCCTTCGACGAGACGAGGACGATGTCGTACTCCTGATCGTGGCGGTTGCCGGTGACGATCGCCACGAGATCGCCGGAGGGCGACGGCTCGACCGACAGGGCGTTCGAGTACCGCGATTTCTCCGGGTTCGGCGCCAGGTCACGGCCGTAATCGAGCGGCCGCTCCTTGTCGCGGAACGGCTTGAACCGATCCTTGAGGTACTTCTCGAACTGCTGGTCGAACTCCTCGGCCTTCAGCTTGAACGCCTCGTCGTAGGCGCTCTCGCCGCCGCCGATGACGCTCTTCCTCAGCGAGAACAGAAACTGGCGAATGCCCTCCTTGCCCCAGCGCGACTCCATGAACTCGAAGACGACGTGGCCCAGGTTGTAGATCAGGCGCGGGTTC
>JANYLG010000091.1 GCA_025363775.1 Acidobacteriota bacterium
CCTGGTTCGCTGGCCATTTCCGACGACTCGAAGTGGGTCGCCTTTAGCGTGGCGCCGACAAAGAAAGAAGCGGCGCAGCTGAAGAAGCAGCGCAAGCCGGTGCAGAACAAGGTCACGATCCTGAACCTGGCCGACGGCTCGGAGACGAAGCTCGACAAGATCCAGCGGTTCGCTTTCTCGGGCGAGCGGGCCTCGTGGCTTGCGCTCAAGAAATACGGCGCCGACGTCCCGGGCGGCGGTGGCGCGCCCGCCGCTCCCCCCGCAGGCGGCGGTGCGGGCGCCTCGAGCAGCGCGGCGGACGATCGGCCGAAGGGCACCGACATCATTCTTCACGAACTGGCAACCGGCGCCGACCTCAACGTCGGGAACGTCAACGAGTTCGCCTTCGACAAGAGCGGGACGTTTCTTGCCTGGACGATCGACGCCGCCGACAAGCTGGGGAACGCTATCGTCCTGCGCAACGTGGAGACGGGCGTCATCACGTCGCTCGACAGCGGAAAGGCGTCGTACGAACGGCTGTCGTGGAACGAAAAGGGCGATGGGTTGCTCGTGTTGAAGGGGACCGAGGACAAGCGCTACAAGGACAAGGTCTACGCGGTCATCGGGTTCACGAAGCTCGACGCGGCGAAGCCCGAGAAGACGACCTACGACCCGGCGACCGACAAGACGTTTCCGGAGGGGATGGCGGTCAGTCCGAACCGGACGCCGACCTGGACGGAGGACCTCTCGGCGTTCTTCTTCGGCATCCGCGCGCCGAAAAAGGCGGAGGCGAAGCCGGACATCAAGCCCGAGGAGAAGCCGGACGCGAAGTCCGATGCCAGGCCGGAGACGCCGCCGCCCTCCGCGGACAGCGCGCCGGACGAGGAGAAGCCTGACCTGGTGATCTGGCACTACAAGGACCCGCGCCTGCAGTCGCAGCAGCAGGTCCAGGAAGAAACGGACAAGAACTTCAGCTACCTGTCGATCTACCGCGTGAAGGAGAAGAAGTTCCTGCGCCTCGCCGACGAGACGTTGCGCAGCCTCGTCCCTGCCCCGAAGGAGAAGTTCGCCGTCGGCACCGACATCCGCGAGTACGAACTCTCCGGCAGCCTGGACGGGCGCAATTACCAGGACGTCTACGTCGTCAACCTGCAGACGGGCGACCGGAAGCTGGCGCTCGAGAAGCTCAGATGGATGAACCAGCCGTCCACCGACGGGACGAAGTTCCTCTATTACGACGACGGGCATTACCTCGTCTACGACATGATGTCGGGCCAGTCCGCCAACATCACGAAGACCGTTCCCACATCGTTCGTGAACACCGAGGACGACCACAATGTCATCAAGCCGCCGCAGCAGGCCCTGGGATGGACAAAGGACGGAGACGCGGTGCTGCTGTCGGATGGCTGGGACTTGTGGAAGGTGCCGGTCGGCGGCGGCGCGGCCGTCAACCTGACCGTGAACGGCAGGAAGGATGGCATCCGCTATCGGCGTCCGCTCCGTCTCGACCCGGAGGAAAAGGGCTGGGACCTCTCCGTGCCCCGCTACATCGACATCTTCGGCGAGTTCACGAAGAAGGGTGGCGTGGCGAGGCTCGAACCCGGGAAGGCGGGCGTCCAGGCAATCTTGTGGGACGACGCGACGTTCGGGGTGCAGAAGGCGAAGAAGGCCGACGTCTACCTCTACACGAAGGCGACGCCGGCGAGCCCGGCGGACTTCTACGTGACCGATGCCACGTTGAAGCCCGGGAAGAAGTTGACGGCGCTCGACGAGCAGGTGAAGAGCTTCACGTGGTCGAGTGGCGCCCAGATCGTGAACTACACCGTGACGCTCGGCAAGGACGGTCCGACCAGGAAGCTGCAAGCGTCCCTCTACCTGCCGGCGAACTACGTGAAGGGGAAGAGCTACCCGACGCTTGTCTACATCTACGAGAAGCTGACGCAGGGGCATTACGGCTTCGCGACGCCATCGGCCAACGGGTTCAACAAGTCGGTTTACACCAGCAACGGCTACGCCGTGCTGATGCCGGATATCACCTACCGGCTGAACGATCCCGGCATGTCGGCGGTGTGGTGCCTGACAGCGGCCGTGAAGGCGGCGGTCGCCACCGGCGTGGTTGACCCGAAACGCATCGGGCTGCAGGGTCACTCGTGGGGCGGCTACCAGACCGCGTTCGCCGTGACGCAGACGGACCTGTTCGCCGCGGCCGTGGCGGGAGCGCCGCTGACGAACATGGTCAGCATGTACAGCCTGATCTACAAGAACAGCGGAGGAGCGAACCAGTCGATCTTCGAGAGCAGCCAGGGACGGTTCCTGGGCGGCTACTGGGACAACTGGGAGGCGTATGTCCGCAACTCGCCGGTGAATTTCGCGCGCAACGTGAAGACGCCCTTGTTGCTCCTGCACAACGACAAGGACGGCGCGGTGGACTTCACGCAGGGCGTCGAGTACTACAACACGTTGCGACGCCTTGGGAAGCCCGTCGTGCTGCTGGAGTACCCGGGCGAGAACCACGGCCTGGCCAAGCCCGCCAACCAGCAGGACTACACGGTTCGCATGAAGGAGTTCTTCGACCATCACCTCATGGGCAAGCCGGCGCCGGAGTGGTGGGCGAAGGGCGTGTCGCGGCTCGAGATGGAAGACCACATCAAGCAGCGGCTCGAAGAGAAGAAGAAGGTCGCGCCGCCGAAGTAGCGCGGGGCTTCAGCCCCGCGAGTTGAGATGCCGCGGTTGGGGCTGGGCGTGAGCCCTGCCTATCGCCTGACGAGTTCCGCCGAGGCGCCGGCCGCCGGCACCTCGAACTCGGCGCGGAACGGGTAGTCGAAGCTGTCGGTGGATTGCAGGGCGACGCGCCGACCGGCGACGCGCAACTTGTAGGACTCGCCGGGCGGGAGAAAGAGCCGCACTCCTGTCCGGTGGCGGTCGGCCGTCCGGTTCTCGATCGAAAAGGTCACGCGACAGAGCGTCGGGTCGAATGCGATCGGCGCTTCCGCCGCAAAACCATCCCGCTCGAACTCGAGCCGGATCTTCCTGAGCCCGGTGCGGAGACCGGTGGCTGATCGAGACGGTGTGGCGCGGGCCTTCAGGCCCGCGGGCGCGTCCGCGGGTTCGCTCGCGGCGGCTGGTCCTTGGGCCGGCAGGATCGCGCAGAAGCGCTGCCGCAGGCCGTCCCGCGGAACCACTTCCAGCCTCATCTCGTCGGCGCGCAGCGTTCCTCCGTAGGCGATCAGGCCGAAGAGCGGGTCGTCAGTCACCAGCGTCGTCGCCATCCGTATGCCGGCGCCGTATCCCAGGTCGATCTCACCGTCGTAGTGCCACGGCCCTCGCGGCACGTCCTTGCGAATCCACGCGCGCCCCCACTTCGCGGTCGCGAACGCCCAGCCGCTGGCGCCGTCGTTTTCAGGCCCCGGGAACCAGTAGCCGTAGTTGGTCTCCGCCCGGCCCGTGTTCATCAGCGCCCACGAGCTGAGGTACGACGCGTAGCCCAGCTGCAGCCAGTCCCACGGAGCCGAGGCAAAGTTGATCCCGTAGTCGAGGATCCCCCACCCGCCCATGTTCGCCATGTAGCTGAGCGATCCGGTGTCGGACGACCCCGTGAAGTCGGATCCGAGCAGGTAGTACGCGGGTTCGAGCCACCCGCGCACCGCGAGCCCCGCGAGGAGTTGCCGATCCATGAACGAGCGCGAATCCTCGCGCCGTACCGCCGGGTGGGAGTACCAGCGCTTCGTGTTCTTGTCGAACCAGAGGTTGTGATCGGGCGCCATGTCGTGGGTCGCGCCGTACTTTGCCAACGCATAGCTCGATTCGAAGGCGGTACGATCGATCGCGTATTCGGACCTGAACGGGTACTTGTCGTCGTAGACGAAGTACTTGACCTTCTTCTCCCACTCGCCGCGCAGCCACGCGGCCTTCTCCGTGGCGCCCGCGCGCTGCAACGTGTCGATCAGGTCGAGGATGACCAGCTCGTTGTAGCAGCCCCACTTGTAGGTCTCGTACCAGGGGAGGATCTCGTAGGGGTAGGTGAAGTAGGCGCGCGCCGTCTGGTACGCCCGCTCCAGGTAGCCGTCCGCGTCGAGGTAGTGTACGAGCGATGGGTACTTCGTGGCGATCTCGTACATGTGGTAGTAGAGCATCACGATGTGCGGGTAGTCGTACGATCGCCAGATCTTCATCTTGTCGAGGTTGGCGTTCGAGCTGCGGGCGCGCAACTGCGGGTCGCGCGCCTCCTTCCAGTTCGGAACGCCGTGGAGGCCCCACGGGTGTGGGCTCTCCTTGTCGGTGCGCTGCAGCTTTCCCCACACGAAGTGCTCGAGGTAGTACTCGAGCGACGCGATCTCCGCGCCGTCCGGAAACCGCACGTTCTTCGACGCCACCAGCGGCGCCTTGCCGAGCACCGGGTCGTCGGCCGCCACGACGTAGCCCCACCAGTAGTCGAACCCGTCGGTATTGTCGGGGCCGCGCAGCACCTTCTCGCGCATGTCGTAGACGGAGAACAGCCCGTCGTACCACTTCGACGGGTCGCGGTGCTGCTGCCGGGTGGTGATGAACTTCGTTCTCTTCTTGATGAGCGTCTCGAGGGGTTCGGTGGCGAAGAACTCGAGCATCGTCTCGCGGCCGCCGTCGTGGACGATCGTCAGGCAGTTCTCTCCGAGGCGCCGGAACGCCACCCGGTAGAAGTGATACCCCGGCTTGCGTTCGCCGAGATCGGACAGCGTCGTCTGATCGGGGAATTCCGCGCGGACCGCGTCGATGCGCGCTCGTGTGTGGAGCGCGATGTCGGCCGTCAGATCCTCTGGCACCGTCATGCCAGGCACCACCCGGATGTCGAAGGCGCCTTCGTCGAAGAGCACCTGGCGCATCCCGTCGTACGACTGCGCCCACCGGAACCGCACGCCGTAGCGGACGGCGCTCTTTTGTCCACCCGACGGGGCGAGCATCAGGTTCGTGTGGCGCAACCGCCACGTGCCGCGTGTTTCGCCGCCGCCGGTGAGTGCCGAGTGAACGAACGCCTGGAACACATTCCCGCGGCCGCCAGGTGAGTTGCAGTACTCCAGTTTCGTGCCGGGGAGGGTGGTCATCACGAGGTACGGCGGCTCGCCGTTGGGACGGACGAAGTAGATGAACGACCCGTCTCCAGAGATGAACTGATGCTTCGTCCAGCTCCGCTCGAAGATTGCGTCCGGGTCTTCCCCCGAGGGCGGCCGCCACGGCAGCGCCAGGGCGAAGTCGCCGATCTCGACCGGAAAGTCCATCCGGTTGGCGACGTCGATGGTCCAGTCGAGGACGTTGCCATCGGTTCTGAAGGTCTGGACCGACTTCAGCACGGTGCCCGTCGTGTCGTTCGTGTAGACGAGCGTCTTCGCCTCGGGCGACGCGTCCAGGCGCGGGCTATCCTGGTAGATGTCGAGCCAGTCGCCGCCTTCGACGCGGTACTTCACCACCGCGCCCAGCCGGCCGCCCGGCGCGATCAGTTGTGCGCCGAATCGATCGCCCGGGTTGGCGAGGCCGGAGACGCCGCGCTCGTCGAAGTCCAGTCGGAAGTCGCCCGACTGAATCTGATGCGATCCGTCCCGTGCAATCGCAGTCTGCTGAAGCGAGATCGGCAGCGGTAGTGGCGAAGCGACGAGGGCAGCAAGCGTGAGGCCGACCGCAGACAGCGTGCGCAGAACAAGAGGATGTGCCATAGCCGGTCCGATCAGGCTGCCTGTGGTACGGGGGTCAGGTCTTGAATTATCACTCTTTTCATGGCCTGGCGCCGATCCGGGCGGGGTCCCCGGCGCGGCAGCCGCGCTGGGGTGCCGCAGGCGGGGCTGCTCGCCGACAGGACCCGAAGAGCGACAGACTGGGTGTTGCAACCAGTTCTCAGGGTACTCTCGTCTGGGTGGGGCGGAGCTTCGCTGATAGACTCACAAGATGATCGACGTCGCATCCAGGCGCACTGCGCTCATCACCGGCGCATCGGCCGGCATCGGCTCCGCGCTCGCCCGCGTCTTCGCCGCCAACGGGTTCGACCTGGTGCTCACCGCGCGGCGGGCCGACCGCCTCGAATCGCTCGCGCAGGATCTGCGCGCCAGGCACGGCTGCGCCGTGCACGTCATCGCGGCGGACCTGGCGGACCCGGCCGCTCCCGCCCACATCTTCCAGGAAGTGACCAGTTCCGGCCTGTCGATCGACGCGCTCGTCAACAACGCAGGGTACGGGTTGCCCGGACGCTTCCTCGAGTCGTCCTGGGAGCAACACCGAGATTTCGTCCAGGTCATGGTCACCGCGGTGGCCGACCTGTGCCACAGGTTCGCGCCGGGCATGGTGGACCGGGAGCGCGGGTGGATCATCAACGTCGCGTCGCTCGCCGGGATCGTGCCGGTGTCGGCAGGCCACACGCTGTACGGCGCGTCGAAGTCGCTCGTGATCCGCTTCTCGCAGTCACTCTCGCTCGAACTGCTGCCGCACGCCGTCCACGTGACAGCCCTCTGCCCGGGCTTCACCTACAGCGAGTTCCACGACGTGAACGGGATGCGCGGGCAGGTGAGCCGGTTGCCGAAATGGATGTGGATGGATGCAGACACCGTGGCCAGGCAGGCGTTCGCCGCGGTGATGCGCGGCGACATGGTCTACGTGAACGGCCGCTGGAACCGCGCGATTGCGCTCCTCACGCGCTACACGCCGGAGTGGCTCGTCAACCGCGTGCTGAAGCGCTTTGCGAAGAAGTTCAGGCGCGCGTAGGCGACCGCATGCCGTGTCCTGGACGGAGCAGTCAGGCTCGAATGCTGGCGTGCAGTATGCCGAAATCGATTCTGGAGTGGTTTCGGCCGATACCCCACGGCGCGGCCGGTTCCCCGGCGGCATAATGGAGGCGATGCGCAAGGTGGGGCGTCGATCGGCGGACGGACCGGCCGTGGCCGAACAGGGGCCGCTCGCCCGGACGGCTGCGGCCCTGCGGGGCACGGCCGCGCTGGTGCCGCGGGGTGTCTACCGCTTCAAGGACTTCGACGAGGCCGACAGGTGGATGACCAGCACGATGCGTCGTACTCACGCGCGCCTGAGCCACAGGACCTCGTCCGGCTCTGCCAGGCCCTGAACGAAGCAGGCGCTCGCTACGTGCTGATTGGCGGCTTCGCCGTGATGGCGCACGGCGCCGGACGATTCACCAAGGACATCGACCTGCTGGTCGACGACTCACCCGAGAATGCCTCCTGTAGTCCTGATACCCAGGATCGCTCCCCCATTTCTGGTTTGCGCTGCGATTGAGCTGTGGGCGTCGTCCACCGCGTCCGCCCCTACGCGGCGCGTATTCTCGCGAGGATGCTGCCCGCCGCGAACCACCCCGTCACGTTCGCCAGCGTCCGGAACATGTCGGGGATCGTGTCCACGCCCATCAGCAGGCCGATGCCCTCGACCGGCACGCCGGCGGCCGCGAGGACCGGCGTCATCGTGATGATCGCGCCGGCCGGGATGCCGGGGATGGTGAAGCTGGTGACCACGACGGTCACGAGAATGGTTGCCAGTTGCGCCGGGGCGAGCGGGACGTCGTAGAGGCGCGCGACGAAGAGCACTGCCACGGTCTGCGCGATCGCGCCGCCCACCCTGAACATCGACGCCGCCAGCGGCACGAAGAACCCCACGAGCTCCTCGGGCCAGCGGAGGCTCGCGCGGGCGCCATCGATCGTCGCAGGCAGCGCCGCGAGCGACGACCGCGAGGAGAACGCCACCACCTGCGCCGGGCCGGCGGCCTTCGCGAACTGACCGAGGGGCACGCGGCCCACCCACACGGCAGCCGGGTAGAGACAGACGAGGATGAAGGCCGCGCTGACCAGCGACAGCAGGCCGATGTAGTACACGAGGGCGCCCGCGGCGGCCAGCCCCATTCGCGCGCCGAGCGGCACCGCAAGCGCGAACACGCCGACCGGCGTCAGCCGCAGCACCCATCCGACCAGGGCCAGCATGGCCTCCGAGACGCCCTGGAAGAACCCGACGACGATCTGGCGACGCCCGGCATCGATCATCGTCAACGACAGGCCGAACGCGAGTGAGAACACGATCAAGGGCAGGATCGCGCCGTCCACGGCCGCCTTCAGCGCGTTGACCGGCACCAGGTCCACCACCCACTGCGACCACGACGGCAGGCTCCTGGCGCTCTCGGCAGCGGTCTTCCCCACGCTCGCCGCGCCCGCGCGGAGGCTGGCCGCCACGGCCGGGTCGATCCCGAGGCGCGCCAGCAACGGGTACGCGCACGCAGCGCTGAACGTCGTCGCCGCGGCGACGAACACGGCGAACAGCGCCACGGCGCGGACGCCCAGCCGCCCGACGGCCCTGGCGTCGCGCATCGAGGCCACGCCCACGATGAGGCCAGACGCGACGAGCGGGATGACGGTCATCCTGATCGCGTTGACGAAGATCAGGCCGATCGGCTCGACCAGGCCGGGGAACCGCTGCCACGGGCCGGGACCAGCCGCGGCGACGCCAATGCCGATCGCCAGGCCGATGACGAGTCCGATCAGGACGCGGAGGGTGAAAGACATGGCGCGCCGATTCTACCTCAGGAAGAGCCGCACGCCGAACCCGACGAGCAGCGCCCCCGTGAGCCCTTCGAGCGACCGCCGGACGAACGGGCGGGCCATCCAGCTGGCCAGCGCGCCAAGCGCGGCGGCGTAGATTGTGAGCCACACCAGGCTCATCGACACGTGCGTCGCCGCGAGCACGACGAAGCGGCCGAAGAACGGATCCTGAGGGCCGATGAACTGCGGCAGGAATGTCATGTAGAACAGGATCACCGGAGGGTTCAACAGGTTGGTCAGAATGCCTGTCAACACGAAGCCTCGACGCCCGGTTGCGCCCCACGCGGTCGGCTGGCCCGCGCGGTTCGCCGCGCCGGGTGCGGCCGGCGAATCACCGACCTGCGCGTCCGGCCCGGAGCGCGACGCCCCGCTTCGGATCGCCCGCCAGATTCCCCGCACCCCCAAGTAGGTCAGGTACGCCGCTCCCCCGCCCTTCACGAACTGCAGCGTCCAGGGCCACTGATGAAACACGAACGACATCCCCAGCGCGGACGCCAGCGCCAGCGATGAGTTCGCGATGTTGACCCCGATCACCGTGTAGAGCGCGGCCTTCCGCCCCCCGCCGACCGCCGCCTCGAGGACGACGGCCATGGTGGCGCCGGGGCTGACGACCAGCAGGGCAGAAATGGTGGCGAACGCGACGTAGCGGGCATCGAACATCGGGCGACTATTCTACCCGATTGACCGGGGCGCTCCATGCCGCCGACACCCGCCGCGTCTTTGCGCCGCTCAGTCCTCGACACCAGGACCGGGAGTCGTCGATGTCGCTACCGCGTCCACCGCCCGTTCGGCGTGCGGACCGGTCCGGGGTGGAAGAAGTCTTCGGGCACCATCACCCCGTCCTTCTTGAAAACCATGCCGTTCTTCATGACGAAGCCGACGTTGCGGAGCGCGTCGATATCGGTCAGCGGATCTCCAGACACGGCGATGAGGTCGGCGAACAGGCCGGGCTTGATCGGACCGCGCTCGGCGATCACGTCGGCCGCCCTGTAGCCGTTGATCGTCATGGCTCGCAGGATGTCCGCGGGCGGGATCCCGGCGGCTTTCCAGGTGAGCAGGAAGTTGATGGTCAGGTCGCCGCGCGTCATCCAGCGGCCTGTCTTCTCGTCCTTCATCCGCTCGTTCCAGTAGTCGAAGTCGGTCGAGAAGGTGAGCTTCACGCCGGCCGTGTAGGCACTCTTCAGCTGTGCGACCGCACGGTCGAACGCCTGTTGCGTGCCGCGATAGGGGGTGAACGGCGTGTCGGTGCCGGCGAGGAAGATCCCCTTCTGCGCGGCCTGCTTGTGCTGCTCGGGCGTCAGGGCGTTGTGCGCGATCATGTAGATGCCCGCGTCGATGGCGTGCTGCGCGCCCTCGACCGTCTGTACGTGCCCTTCCACTTTGCAGCCGCCCTGCGCCGCCTCGCGGATCGCGAGCTTGATGTCGTCGACCGAGTACATCCACGGCTTGCAGTCGATGCAGAGCTTGATGGTCTTCGCGCCAAATAGCATATTCTCGCGCACGGCGCGAACGATCTCATCGGGGCTGTTCGCATCGATGTACTCCGGGTACATGATGTTGTGGTTCTTGTACATCTCCGGCGTGGGCCAATACTGGCCACCGGTGCTGCCGATCATGGGGCCCGACGGGATCACGGTCGGCCCGGGGAGCCACCCCTGCTCGATCGCCTGGCGGAGCGCCGTGTCGGTGTAGAGCGCGCCGTTGCCGACGTCGCGTACCACGGTGAATCCCGAGTTGAGCAACTGGATCGCGTTCGACGCCCCCTGGATTGCGCGCAGAGGCGAAGACTCCATGATGTAGGTCAGGTAGTAGTAGTTGTTCTCGGGCTTCTCCTTGTAGGTGAGCATCATGTGGGTGTGCGCGTCCACCAGCCCGGGCATGACCGTCATCTTCGACAAGTCGATGACCGTGGCGCCCGCCGGGATCTGCAGGTTGGCGCCGACTGCCTTGATTTTCTCGCCCTCGACGATGATGACTTGATTGACCGCCGCCGTGCCTGTCTCTGGGTCGAGCAACCGTCCTGCCTTGATCACCGTGACAGGTGTCTGGGGTGCGGGTGGCGTCTGAGCTGAGAGGACGATGGCCGTCACGGCCACGAGGATCGCTACGAGACCGAATCGCTTGTACATGTCTGCCTCCTTGAGAGAATGACAGCGATCATCATAGCCCGACGCTCAATCCAGAGCTATTCGCAGCGCAGCGATTCCACAGGGTCGATCCCGGCGGCCCGCCGGGCGGGGATATAGACCGCAATCGCCGCCACGGCCAGCAGCAGTGCCATCGCGGCCACGATCGTTGCCGGATCGGTTGGCTTCAGGCCGTAGAGAATCGACTCGACGAACCGGGTCGCCGCCAGCGCCGCCGCCATCCCGACGCAGGCGCCAGGCACAATCACCTTCGCGCTGTCCAGCAGCATCAGCCGCAATACCGCGCCGCGGCTGGCTCCGAGCGCCAGCCGCACTCCCATTTCCACCGTCCGCCGCGCCACAGCGAATGCGACGATGCCGTAGAGGCCGATCGCCGCCAGCAGCAGGGCCACCACGCCGAACGCGGAGGACAACAGCGACAAGCTTCGATCCACGGCGAGTTGCTGGCCGATCTGTTCCGAGTAGGTGCGAACTCGGGAGACGGGCATCGTGGGTGCGAGTTCGTGCACGATGCGGTTGATCTCGGCCGACACCCGTCCCGGGCCCCCTGCGATTTTCAACGCGAACGTCGGTCCCATTGGAACCGAGTGCTGCACATCGGGGAAATAGGCGACAGGGGACGGCGGCATTCGGATCCGGGCGTACTTCCCGTCGCGGACGACGCCGACAATTTCGAACGTCACCGCGTCCCGGTCCGGTTCCGCCGTGAACGTTTGGCCGAGTGGCACTGCGCCCCGGAGGTATTTGGCCACGAACGACTGGTTGACGATCGCGACCTTCGGCGCAGCAGGGCCATCGCGTTCGTCGAAGAACCGGCCGGCGACGAGCGGGATTTGGAGCGTCTGGTGGAACCGCGGGCCAACGCAGAGCAGGTTGCAGGGCGGTCGCTTCTTGGCCGGATCCCCCGGCACCTGCACCCTGGTGTTCCAGCTGATGTTGTCCACCAGCGCGAACGACGACCAGGTGATCGCCCTGATGTCGGGAACCTGCGCCAGACGGTTCGCGATTCGATCGGTCGCCTGCGCCTTCTGGTCAGGCGAATACCCGGCCGCGGTGGGGTCGAGCGAAAAGAGGAGGATGCCATCGGGATTGAAGCCGAGCGGCACCGCCTGCAAGTTTCCCAGGCTGCGCACGAACAGCCCTGCGATCACCAGCACCAGAAGCGACAGGGCGATCTGCACCGCGACCAGCGGCCGGCCAAGGCCGATTCGATGCTTCCAGCCCACACGTACGGTCGCGCCGGCCCGGAGGGCGTGTGCGACGGACGAGCGCGAGAGCGTGATGGCTGGCGCGATGCCGACCAGCAGTCCAGCCAGCACCGAGATCCCGAGGTCGAAACCGAGCACCCGCCAGCTGAACCCGAGATCCAGGACGAGGGACGATTTCTCCGGCGCCAGCGACAAGATTGCCTGCGCAAACCAGCGGGCAAACAGGTAGCCAGCCGCACCACTCATGACCGCGAGCATCAGGCTCTCGGTGAGGTGCTGCCGCACGAGGCGCAGCCGGCCGGCGCCCAGCGCGAGTCGCATCGCCGCCTCCTTGCTTCGGGCGGCGCCGCGGGCCAACAGGAGATTGGCCACGTTCGAACAGGCGATCATCAGGACGAGGGCCACGAGTGCCATCAGGATGACGACAGGCCTGAAAGCCTCCTGCTGCTGGAAGGCGAATCCCTGCGCCCCAGGCCGCAGGCCGAACGTGGCATTCTGCTTGGGCTTGGTGATATGCGGCTTCACGAGCCCGGCGAACTGGGTGCCAAGGGACGCCTGAAGTGCCTGGAGACTGGTGCCCGGCTTCGGCCGTGCGACCAGCTGCAACCACCAGAACCGATCGCTCGTCAGGGGAGACTCGGCGGCGAATTCCGGGCGGAGCTTCGTGATCCAGCACGCAGGCAGGTAGAAGTCGGACCATCGGCCCGGCAGGGTGCCAAAGAACGCCGTCGGCGCCACGCCCACGATGGTGAAAATCTGCCCGTTGACGCGCATGGCGCTGCCGACCGCGCCCGGGTCGCTCCCGAACGCCTTCTGCCAGAACCGGTGACTGAGGACGATGACCGGGGGCGCCGCCAGGGAGTTGTCGGCGTCCACCAGCAGTCGGCCAGCCGCGGGCGCCACGCCGAGCACCCGGAAGAAGTTGCCGGTGACCAGCGACCCCTTGGCCGTTCCCGCCTCTCCGCGGATGACCGTAATCCCATCGTCCAGATCCTGGACGCCAGCCAGATCAACACCGGGCGTCCTGGCAAACTGCTCGTACATCGGGTAGGAGAAGGACCAGATGTCGTCGTTGTCGCTCGTGCCCCAGATGCCGATTTCCGGCCATTCTGTGGAGTGCCATTGGGGGATGAGCAGTTCGTTCGGCCTCTGAACCGGAAGCGGTCGGACCATCAACGCATCGCCAACGGCGAACACGCCGGTGGTGGCGCCAATCGCGAGGCCGAGCGACAGCACCGCGGCCACCGTCAGTGCGGGCGAACGGCGAAGCAGCCGAAGCCCGAGCAAGATGTCCTGGCGGACGCTGTCGAGCCACGTCAGCAGGTGCACGTCACGTACGCGCTCCCTCGCCAGCAGCGGGCTGCCGAATCGGCGCAGCGCCTTCCGGCGTGCCTCGGCGGGGGACAGCCCCTCCCGCTCGTAGGCCGCGGCCCGCATGTCGATGTGAAAGCGCATCTCCTCGTCGAGTTCGCGATCGAGCCGTCCGAGGCGGAACGTGTCGAGCAGGCGTTGGAACATATTCCCTTACGAGACCTGCAGGACGCGCTGGATCGCATCCACCACCAGGCGCCAGTTGCGCACCTGGTCGGCCAGCTGCTTCGACCCGGCGGCGGTGATGCCGTAGAACTTCGCCCGGCGGTTGTGCTCGGAGGTGCGCCAGTTCGACTGCACCCAGCCCTCCTGCTCCATCCGGTGCAGGGCCGGGTACAGGGATCCTTCCTCCACCCGCAGCACATCGTCGGACACCGACTCCACGTGAAGAGCAATCCCGTACCCGTGGAGCGGGCCGCGCGAGGCGAGGGTCTTGAGGATCAGCAGGTCCAGGGCCCCTTGCAGGTTGTCGGGTCTCTTCAGCATGGCGGCTGTACCAAAGATATATTACTAAGTTGTCTATGTATATAGACGATAACACACCGCCGGAGGTTCCGTGCGGCCTATCCCCCGTGCCGGAGGTGTCGAGCCGGGCGCCGGCGCGTCGTGGACGGACGTGGCATACGATGCCGTCGCGCCGGGTTTCTTCCGGACAATGGGCGCGGTGCTCGTTTGCGGACGAGACTCCTCCGATCGAGACCGCGAGGGTGTGCGGCCGGTTGTGATCGTCGACGAAACGCTCGCGCACCGGCTCTGGCCCGGCGCGATTCCGCAGTAGCACTCGTTCGCCGGCCGCGGACGCCCGAGACGGCGATCGACCGGCCACCGCGCCCCCGGACCGCATCACCGGAGCGGACCTGGACGTGTGGTTCAGGCCCGACGCTCCGCCATTTCAGGGCCTCCCAAATATCGAACACTGCAAGAAAGTGCGACAGACGGCTTGAGTCCGCCCGGCCGTTGCCGATTCCTCTAATGCAGGTGTGCTGCCTTCGCGCTGTGCCGTGCCTCACTATGCCGACACGCTGGACTCGCCTCGTCTCTGTCGCGCTCATGTTCGTGCTGGCCACCTGGGCCGGGGAGAGATCGGCGTGCGGTCTCGATCCCGCGAAGCGGATCAGCCAGTACAGTCAGCAGGCCTGGATGGTGGAAGACGGCCTGCCGCAGAACGCGATCCAATGCGTGCTGCAAACCCGTGACGGCTACGTCTGGCTCGGCACCCAGGAGGGCCTGGTCCGCTTCGACGGCACGCGCTTCGCCGTCTTCGACAAGACCAACACGCCGTCGTTCAGGAGCAATGACGTCACCGGCCTCGCCGAATCTCCGGACGGGAGGTTGTGGGTGGCCACCGCCGCCGGGCTCATCGGCCTGAAGGACGGCACGTTCACGGCGTACCGGACCGACAACGGTCTCCCCTTCGACTTTCTCACCTGCGTGACGATGGCGCCTGACGGCGCCCTCTGGGCCGGCTCCATGGGCGGTGGCGCGATCCGCATGAAGGACGGCCGCTTCAGCGTCCTGGGTCTCGGCCAGGGACTTCCGCACGGCATCGTCTCCGACATCCTCATCGAGAGCGATGGCCACGTCTGGATCGCCACCAACGCCGGCCTCGCCGAGGTCGAAGGGGGGCGGGTCGTTTCGGTGCGCGGCACGGCGAACGGCTTGCCGAACGCCAACGTGCGTGCGCTGATGCAGGACGCCGACGGATCGCTCTGGATCGGCACGGCTGCCGGGTTGGCAAAGATGATGGCCGGGAAGATACAGGTCGTCGGTCAGGGCACCACGCTGGCGGGCGCCGATATCCGTGTCATCTATCGCGATCGTCATGGCGCGCTCTGGGTGGGCACCGACGGGCGTGGCCTCAACCGCATGGTCGGCCAGTCTGTCGAGAGCTACACGAGCAAGCAGGGGCTGACGAGCGACTTCGTCTGGGCCGTCTTCGAGGACCGCGAGGCGAACCTCTGGGTCGGCACAATCGGCGGAGGGCTGGTCCGGCTCAAGGACGGGGCCTTCACGGCATACACCACGGCCGAGGGGCTGTCGAACAACTTCGCAAGACCGATCATCCAGACCAGCGACGGCGCCATCTGGGTCGGCACCCAGGGCGGCGGAGTGAACCGCATCAAGGACGGCGTGATTACGGCCTGGAGTACCGCCGAACATCTGCCCGATCCCATGGTGTGGGCGCTCGGCGAGACCCGCGACGGCAGCGTGTGGATCGGCACGAACAAAGGCCTGACCGAGATGAAGGACGGTCGCGTTCGCCGCACGTACACCAGCCGCGACGGTTTGGTGGGCGATGTGGTGCGGGCGATCTTCGAAGCAGCGGACGGGACGATGTGGATTGGGACGCGGGGCGGCGGCTTGTGCACGCTCCGCAACGGCAGGTTCACCGCGCTGAACGGCGACAAAGCCGTCAGGGACATGGTGATCCACGCCATCATGCAGGATCGAGACGGCGCCATCTGGGTTGGCTCCAACGGCGGCCTCACCAGGTTCAAGGACGGCGTCTTCACGACGTTCACGACGCGCGACGGGCTGTCGAGCGATACCGTCTATACGATTCGCGAAGACCGTGACGGCGTGCTCTGGATTGGGTCGTACGGCGGCGGCCTGACACGCCTCGCGACAGGGAAATTTTCGAGATTCACCGCGCGCGACGGACTGTTCGACGATGTCGTGTTCGAGGTGCTCGACGACAACGCCGGCAGCCTGTGGATGACGTGCAACAAGGGCATCTTCCGCGTGAGCAAGACGGATCTCGACCGCTTCGCGCGCGGCGAGATCCGATCCTTTCAGTCGATTGTGTACGGCGTCGCCGACGGCATGCGATCGGCCGAGTGCAACGGCAACGTGCAGCCGGCCGGGTGGCGCGCGGCCGACGGGCGGCTCTGGTTCCCGACGCTGAAAGGTGTGGTCTCAATCGATCCCTCGCAAGCCCGGACGAGCGCGCCTCCACCGCCCGTGCTCGTGCAGCGGGTCGTGGTGGACAGCGTGGACTTCGACCTGAGGAAGGCACTGCGCGCGGGTCCTGGCGTGCGCAACCTCGAAATCAGGTATGCCGCGCTGACGTTCGTCTCGCCGAGGCGAATCTCGTTCCGCTACAAGCTGGAGGGATTCGATCCGGACTGGGTGGACGTTGGGACGCGGCGCGCAGCCTACTACACGAACGTTCCGCCCGGCGCCTATCGCTTCCTCGTGGGCGCCCGGAACGCCAATGGACAGTGGACGCGGGAACCAGTCGCCGTGTCCATCACGCTGCTCCCGCAGATCTGGCAGACCGTCTGGTTCTACGCGATCTGCGCGCTGCTGATCGTCGGCATGGCGTTCGGTCTGCACCGGGCACGCGTGCGGTCATTGCGCCTCCGCGAAGACCATCTCGTGCGGCTGGTGGACGAGCGGACGCGGGATCTCGAGCAGGCGAAGCTGACCGCCGAGGCGGCCAGCCGGGCGAAGAGCGAATTTCTCGCAAACATGAGCCACGAGATCCGCACGCCGATGAACGGCATCATCGGCATGACGGACCTGGCGCTGGATACGCCGCCGTCCGTCGAGCAGCGCGAGTACCTCACGATGGTGAAGGCTTCAGCCGAGTCGCTGATGACCGTGATCAACGACGTGCTCGACTTCTCGAAGATCGAAGCGGGCAAGATCGATCTCGACGAGGTGCCCTTCGGCCTGCGGACGGCGGTGGCGGACGCGATGCGGACGCTCGCGCTGCGGGCGCACGAGAAGGGACTCGAACTGCTGTGGCGCGTGGCGCCAGAGGTCCCCGACGGCCTGGTCGGGGATCCGGGCCGGTTGCGGCAGGTCTTGATCAACCTCGCGGGAAACGCCATCAAGTTCACTGCCACGGGCGAGATCGTCCTCGAGGTGGAGCTGGAGCGGCACACCGCCGCCGACGTCGTGCTGCACTGCCTGGTGCGTGACACCGGGATCGGGATTCCGCGCGACAAGCAGCAGGCGATCTTCGACGCGTTCGTCCAGGCCGATGGGTCGACGACGCGCAAGTACGGAGGCACGGGCCTCGGCTTGACGATTTCTTCCCGCCTCGTGTCGCTGATGCACGGCAACCTTCGCGTGGAGAGCGACGAAGGCCAGGGCAGCGCGTTCCACTTCACGGTCCGCTTCGGCCTCGCGCCCGCCTCGGCACTGCCACCCGAGATGGTCGTCACGCCCGACTTGGCGGACCTCGACGTCCT
The DNA here is from genome assembly GCA_025363775.1 of Acidobacteriota bacterium. Taxonomy (GTDB): domain Bacteria; phylum Acidobacteriota; class Vicinamibacteria; order Vicinamibacterales; family Fen-181; genus FEN-299. The sequence continues at coordinate 17,460 of JANYLG010000091.1, forward strand.
CGTCGTGGATGACAACGCGACGAACCGACGCATACTCCACGAGATGCTGACATCCTGGAAGATGCGGCCAACGACGGTCGCCGACGGGGCGGCCGCGCTGGCGGCTCTGCAGGAGTCGGCCCGCCAGGGGAAGCCGTTCCGCCTCGTCGTTCTCGACATGATGATGCCGGGCATGGACGGCTTCGAGGTGTGCAAACGCCTGAGACAACTGCCGGGCGTCGGCCAGACACCGGTCATCGTTCTCACCTCGGCGCTGAGGGGCGATGACCTGGCGACGCGCCAGCGCCTGGACATCAGGGCCTGCCTCACCAAGCCAGTTCGTGCGTCCGACCTGCTCGATGCCATGACGGCGATCGTCGCAGGCACGGCGCCGCCGTCCCCTTGCGGCGTCACCGGAAAGGCGGAGCCCGAGGCCGGCGGGATGGCGCGGGGCCGGGTGCTTCTGGCCGAAGACAACGCCGTCAACCAGCGGCTGGCCACACGCATGCTCGAACGCCGCGGGTTTGTCGTCACCGTGGCTCCGACGGGGCGGGTGGCGTTCGAGCTGATGAGTGCCCGCGAATTCGATCTGGTGTTGATGGACGTGCAGATGCCGGAGATGAACGGGTTTGAAGCGACACAGGCGATTCGCAAGCGAGAGCGCGGCACCGGACGCCACGTGCCGATCGTGGCGATGACCGCCCACGCGATGAAAGGCGACCGCGAGCGCTGCCTCGAGACCGGCATGGACGCGTACGTCTCGAAGCCGATCCGCGCCGTGGAGCTGTTTGCCGCGATCGACGAGGTGATGGCCGGCGTGGAACAGGGCTGAAGCCTCAGATCGCAATCACGACGCGAGTCGTCGGCTGGACCTGGCGTACCAGCAGCGCGTCAACGGATGGATCCACGCGCCACACGCTGTGGAAGACGCTCATGCACTCCTGCGGCGGGGTGGAGCCGCTGGCCGACACCCTGGCAGCGATCCCCAGGACAGGTGCCAGAGGAACCGGGTGGTGACCTCTTGACGCGCACGAGCCCGTCGCGATAATGAGTGGAGAGAGGTTCAATGCGGGGCGTTTGGCCAGTAGGAGGACGCGGGCTCGGCGGGGGCCGGGCTCGCGTCGGGACAGGAGCACACGTCATGACGAGACGACGGCTGTCGGTGGTCCTCTGCACGCTCTGGGCGACGGCGATCACGGCGGGGCTGCGCGGCCAGGCGCCTTCGCCGATCATCGAGAGCCATCAGGGTGACGACTACACGCGGTACGAGCTGCTCGCGCCGGGCTCGGCGCGGTTTCGAATCGTGTACGAGGTGACGGCGACCTCGCCGGGCGCCCGCTTCTACTTCAACATCATTCGGAAGGGCAGCGAGGCCAGCGACGAGGCCGTCTTCGACCAGATGACGGGGCAGCCCCTGCCGTTCACCGTGGTGGACGGAGCGGCCGCGCGCGCGGCCGGTCTCCAGCAGGCCGATCCTGACGCAAACTACATCCAGGTGACGCTGCCGCGGCCGGTACCGAAGGGCGGCGAAATCCGGCTGCGGATCGACAAGACCTACAAGGATCCAAAATCGTACTACCAGCGGGGCGACACGATCGTGTTCGCCCGCGGCCTGGGGATCCGCCGCAACGCGGTTGTGATGCCGGCCGGTTACGAGATCGTGTCGTGCAACGTCCCGTCGCAGGTGCTCGTGAACCCGGACGGGCGGCTCATGATCAGCTTCTTCCACATCGGCGCCGGCGAGGCGCCGCTCGTGCTCGAGGCGCGGCCGCTGCCGAAGGACGCCGCGGTGCCCGGATCACCGGCGAAGGGAGCATCGGCTGTCTCCGCCCCTAAGCCGGCGGTCGCAGCACCCGTCGCAGCTTTGTCGAACGCCGAACGCCTCTCGGAACGTGCCCACCAGGACCGGGAGATCGTCTATTTCCTCCAGCAGCCCGAGACACACACTTTCTCGCTCTACCACGACTACACGGAAACCCGCGCCGGGACCGACAAGTACCTGAACGTCGTGCGCGCCGGCTCCCGGGCCTCGAATCCTTCTGCCCGCCTGTTGGACACGGGCGAGGCGCTGAAGGTGGAAACGCTGAAGGGCAACGCGATCACGGCGGCCAGCCTCGACATCGGCGAACCGGTGACGCCGGCCACGGAAGTGGTGGTCATCCGGTTCCCGGCAGTGGCAAAGGGACAGTCGGTCCGCCTGCGCATCATCGAGACCTACATGGACGAAGGCCGCTACGACATGGCTGGCGACGAACTGATTTGGGATCGGGGCCTGGGGCGGCCGCGAAACGCCGTGGTTCTTCCGGCAGGTTGGTACCTCACGGCCAGTTCGATCCCGACGGTGGTCACGATGACCGAGGACGGCCGGGTGCGGCTGGAGTACAACAACCCAAGACCCGACGACGTCAACGTCCTGTTGAAAGCGGCGCGGCGATCGCGCCGGTAGAGGCGAGCGATGCGCTGATCGCCAGCATGTATTTGTCACATGATGAAGTACAGACAGGGGGAGCCTGTCAAGAACACCCTGCCCGTTCCTCGCACCCTGTCAAAGCGGTCAACGGTTCGAGTGTCGGCGACGATTGACCAGGCCGATTATCGTACGGCCTGTTCCCTCGTCTGATCCTTGACGGCGAGAATTCCGCGCGGCCCTTCACTCCGCGGCACGCACCCACACCTCGACCCAGTGCTCCACGTGGTCATCGACCAGTGGCACCGCCCTGCCGGCCTGGTCGTTGCCATCAAGGCTGAGACGCTGGTCGCCGGTCCCGTGCGGCGTCTGGTGCACCGTGATGTGATAGACGGTCTCGCGGTACCGGTAGTGCATGGTAAAGGCGTTCCAGTCCGCGGGCAGGCACGGCTCGATCCGCAACCGGTCGACCTCGAGTCTCAAGCCGAGGAGCGACTCGACGATGAGCCGGTACATCCAGCCGGCAGACCCCGTGTACCAGGTCCACCCGCCGCGCCCGACGTGCGGGGTCACCGCGTAGACGTCGGCCGCCACCACGTAGGGCTCCACCTTGTAGGTCTCGACCGCGGCCGGTGACGCTCCGTGGGCGATCGGGTTGATCAGATTCCACACCTCCCACGCGCGTTGGGCGTCGCCGAGTTTGGCAAATGCCATGGCCGCCCAGATGGCCGCGTGGGTGTACTGCCCCCCGTTTTCTCGCACGCCCGGGACGTACCCTTTGATGTACCCGGGGTCGAGCGCGGAGGTGTCGAACGGCGGGTCGAGCAGGCGGACGAGCCGGTCGTCGCGGCGGACCAGGCGCGCGTCCACCGCGTCCATCGCGGCGTGGGCGCGGGTCGGATCGGCGGCGCCGGAGAGGACGGACCAGCTCTGCGCAATCGAATCGATCTGGCACTCGGGGTTGCTCGACGAACCGAGCGGCGATCCGTCGTCGAAGTAGGCGCGTCGGTACCACGACCCGTCCCACCCCGTCTCCTCGAGGCGCACCCGTAACTTCGCCGCCTCCGACAGGCAGCGATCCGCGAAGACGGAATCGCCGCGCCGCCGGGCCAAGTCGGCAAACGGCGTCAGCACGGCGTAGAGGAAGAATCCCAGCCAGACGCTCTCGCCGCGCCCGGCCGCGCCGACCAGGTTCATGCCGTCGTTCCAGTCTCCTGAGCCGATGAGCGGCAGGCCGTGGGCGCCGAACCGCAGGCCCCTCACGATTGCACGGACGCAGTGGCGGTAGAGGCTGGCGGTGTCCTCGGACGTGACCGGCAAGTCGTAGTAGGAGTCCTCCTCAGGGTTCACGGCGCGGCCTTCGATGAAGTGGACGGTTTCATCGAGCACCCCGGTGTCGCCGGTCGCCGTCACGTAGCGGCACGTCGCCATCGGCAGCCAGAGGTAGTCGTCCGAGCAGTGCGTGCGGACGCCTCGACCCGCAGGCGGATGCCACCAGTGCTGGACGTCGCCTTCCGGGAACTGTCGCGACGCGCACAACAGCAGGTGTTGCCGGACGAGCGGGGCCTCCGCGTGGATGAGCGCCATGACGTCCTGCAACTGGTCGCGGAACCCGAACGCGCCCCCCGACTGGTACGCGCCGCTGCGCCCCCAGAGGCGACACGCGACGGTCTGGTAGAGGAGCCAGCCGTTGGCCAGCGTGTTGAGCGCGGCGTCGGGTGTCTCGACCTGCACGGCACCGAGCGTGTGGTTCCAGTACTGCCAGACGGCCTCGAGCGAGCGACGCGCGGCGTCCCCCCCCCGGACACGGCCGAGCAGGCCTGCCGCGTCGTCGCGGTCGCGTCCTGCGCCGAGCCTGAAGACGATCTCGCGCTCCTGTCCCGCGTCCAGCGCGAAAGCCACCTGGATCGCCGCGCACGGATCCAGAGCGGCTCCCACGCGACCGGAGAGCGTCGACCGCATCAAGGCGGCCGGCTGCCTGAGCGTGCCGTTGCGGCCGATGAACTCGGTGCGGTCGCTGGACACGCGGCGACTCGCGTCGTCCACGTGGAAGAAGGCCGTGTGCCCGGCGAACTCGGCGTTGTAGGCGTTCTCGGCGAAGAGGGCGCCGGTGTCGGGGTCGATCGCGGTGACCACGTGCGGGGCGGTCTTCGCTTTGAGGTCACCCAACACCCACTCCACGTAGCCAGTGGCGGACAGGCGGCGCGGTCGGCCGGAGGCATTGCGGATCTTCAGCACCGACCACTTCACGGGCGCCGTCAGGTCCACGTACACCCACAACTCCGACGTGATGCCGTCTTCGGTGTGCTCGAAAACGCTGTAGCCAAATCCATGCCGGCTCGTGTACGGACGGTCGCTTCCGGCCGGCAGCGGCGTCGGCGACCAGAAGGCGCCGCTTTCCTCGTCGCGCAGGTAGAAGGCCTCTCCGCAGGCGTCGGTGACCGAGTCGTTGTTCCAGGGCGTCAGGCGGAACTCGTGGGCATTCTCGGCCCAGGTGTAGGCCGAGCCGCTCTCCGAGATGACGGTGCCGAAGCCGGGGTTTGCCAGGACGTTCACCCAGGGCGCCGGCGTCACCGCGCCAGGCCCGGTCGTGATGATGTACTCGTGGCCGTCCGGGGTGAAACCGCCCAGCCCGTTGGAGAACACGAGGTCTCGGCCAGGTGGCAGATCCGGTGCGGGAGCCTGCGCACGGTGAGCCCGGGCCGGCGTGAACCTTGCGGGGAGCACCTCGGCCAGGCGGCCGCCGATCTGATCCGCGAGCGAGCCGCGACTGTCGGAAATGATCGCCCTGGCGACCGACTGGAACAACGTCCGGTCCTCGCTCGAGATCTGCTCGGCCGGGCGGACGACGATCGCGCCCAGGCGGTCCGGTGCACGGGGCTCGACGCCACCCGCGATGAGGCCGATGATCTGATCCTGGAGCACCTGCCGGTATCCGGCGCGATCCTCGTTCCAGATCACGAGGTCCACCGCCAGTCCCTTCAGACGCCAGTAGGCGTGGGCCTGCACGAGCTGGCGCACCAGCTCGATGTGGGCCGCATCGCCAATCTGCAGCAGCACGATCGGCAGATCGCCGGACACCGAGTGGCCCCACAGCCCGGACTGCCCGCGCCGGTTTCTGGCGAGGATGGCCGGATCGGCGCGCAGCGACGGGTTCGCGTAGATGATGGAGCTGGCCAGGCGGCAATAGAGCTGCGCGTCCGGCTCGCTGGCGTTCAACTGCCTCAGGACGACCTGGGCGTGTGTGGACGCCAGCGCGAACACGCGGTTGGCGAGCCGCCGGTCCTGGTACTTGCCCACGAGGCCCAGGCAAGCGGCGCGCGTGTCAGCCATGCCCGAGACGATGTCGATCGTGATCGTCTCGTCCGGGTCGAGCACGTAACGGCCGCGGATGGCGACGATCGGGTCGAGCACCGACCCCGCGGCGCCCGAGAGCGGCCCGGGCTGGCGCATCGCGCGCGGGTCGGCGGGTGTCCGCCCGCGGCCGAGGAAGAGCAGCCGATCGGTCTCGTACGAGAGGGCGCCGCCCGCCGACGCGCCATGCGCCGCCATGAGATGGAACATCCAGGGTGACGACTCGCCGCGCGAGCGCGGGCGCCTCGTGCAGAGGATGGCGCGCTGGTCCGGGACGATCTCGGTCTGGACGAAGAGGTTGCTGAACGCCGGGTGCAACGCGTCGGCGGCGGGGGCGGCGAGCGCCACCTCCGCGTAGGTCGTCACGTCGAGCGTCCGGCGCGTGCGGCCGCAGTTGGTCAGGCGCAGCCGACGCAGCTCGACATCGTCCTCGGGCGACACGGCAATCTCCGTGTAGCTCTCGATTTCGTGCTTCCTGCCGCGGAACTCGGCGCGGGCCTCGGAGAACACCGCCTCGAACCGATCGGCCGGCTGCAGCGTCGGCTGGTGCGCCGCGGACCAGAAGGCGCCGTTCGCGACATCCCGGATGTAGCAGAACGTCCCCCAGTTGTCCGAGGTCGCATCCTCGCGCCAGCGGGTGACGGCGAGGTCCTTCCATCGGCTGTACCCGCCGCCCGCGTTGGTGACGACGACGTGATAGCGGCCGTTCGACAGGAGCTGCACCTCGGGGGTGGGCGTGTCGGGCCTGCTGAACGAGCGCATCGTGATTTCGGCGCTGCTCGGCGCCGTGCGGGCGTCCGACGCGGGCGTGGCCGGCAAATAGAGCGCGCTCGCGCGCGGAATCCGCTCCTGGAGCAGCAGCGCGGTCGCCTGGAACGCCGGGTCGGACGCGAAGCGCTTCTGCATCCGTCCGTCGAGGAGCACGTGCGCCAGCGACAGGAACGTCATCCCCTGGTGATGCGCCATGTAGGAGCGAACGAGGGCGTGCGAATGACCGCGCGGCAGGCGCGTCGGCGTGTAGTCAATCGCCTCGTAGAAGCCGAGTTCCCCCTCGAAGCCCTCTGCCGCGAGCCGCTGCAGGTTCGAGCACGCCTCCTCGGGCGAGACCATCAGCGCGAGGGCTGACGCGTACGGCGCGACGACCAGATCGTCCGCGAGGCCGCGCTTGAGGCCGAGGCCCGGCACGCCGAACGCGCGGTACTGGTAGGCGAGCCGTCCGTCGAGCAGGTTGTACCCCGATTCTGAAATACCCCACGGCACCCCGAGGTGCCTGCCATATTCGATCTGGCGCTTGACCGCCGCCTTGCACGTCTGGTCGAGCAGCGTGTTCTCGTAGCCCGGCATCACGACGAGCGGCATCAGGTACTCGAACATCGAACCGCTCCACGACATCAGCACCGGCTCGCCGGCGGCAGTCGTGAGCAGGCGCCCGAGCGCAAACCAGCTCTCCTGCGGCAGGTGTCCCTGCGCGATCGCAACGAACGTGCAGAGACGCGCCTCTGAGGCGAGCAGATCGTAGTAGCTGGAATCGCGCCGACGCTCGGCGACGTTGTAGCCGATCGACAGGACCTGGCGGGCCTTGTCGAACAGGAAGTTCCATTCCATCTCCGCGAGGTCGATCGACTGCCGCGCGAGACGGTCGATCGCGGTGATCCGTGCCCTTGCGGGGCCGGCCCACTCGCCGTCGAGCGCCGCCAGCTCGCCGAGCGTCGGAATCGACGTGAACCCGGGGAGGTGCGCCTGCGGCGTGGCGGAGGCAGCGAGCGACGTCCACGGGGCCAGGCTCGCGAGATCGTCCATGACCTCCCGGCATTGGCCGGCCAGCGCCGACGCCCAGCCTCTTGCCTCGCGCTCGGTCGCCGTCGCGAGCGCAGTGGCCAGGGCGCTGCTCTCCGTCGCGAGGCGTTCGAGGACCCGCCTGCCGTCCGCGACCGTCGCCGGCGGGGATTCACACGCCGCGTCGAGCGCCTTCTGCAGCCGTGTCATGGCGGTCGTCGGCGCGCTCGGACTGGTGTCGGCTACGAGGTCGAACGCGTCGCGCAGTCCCTGAAAGGCGCGGGCCGGCAGGATGGGTTCGTCCAGAAGCGCGAGCAGCCCCGGCCGGAGCGTCAGGAGATGGCCGGCCAGGTTGCCGCTGTCCACCGAGGAGATGTACCGCGGCTCGAGCGGCGCGAGCGACTGGGTGTCGTACCAGTTGTAGAAGTGGCCGCGGTGGCGCTCCATCTCCGACATCGCCTGGAACGCGCGCGTGGTGCGGTCCACGAGCCGGCCCGCCGAGATGTAGCCGAAGTCATAGGCCGACAGATTGGCGAGGAGCGCCAGTCCCATGTTGGTCGGCGACGTGCGATGCGCCACCCCTGGAGCGGGCGACTCCTGGTAGTTGTCCGGTGGCAGCCAGTGATCGTCGGCCCCGACGTAGGTGTCGAAGAAGCCCCATGTCTTGCGTCCAACGCCGCGGAGAAATCGAAGCTGGTCCCTGGTCAGCCGCGCCTCGCGCCGCGTCAGCGGACGGCTGACCTGCCAGGTGATGACCGGGGCGGCGAACCAGAGGAGCAGGATGGGAGCAGCGGCGGCGAGGCCCGACGGACGGGCCAGCGACAAGTACGTGCCCGCGGCGGCGGCGAGGGTGGGGGCGATCCACATCCTCGCCCACGCACCGGCGAGCCCCTGGCCTACGGGGTGTCCCTGTTCAGCCGACGGCGTCCACTCGAGGAGGCGTCTGCGTGTAATGAGCGTCCGCGCCGTGGTGCGGACGGCGGCGTCGAGGCTGAAGAGCGCTTCGTACGGGAGACACGCAAGCGCCATCACCGCCTGCGCAACCTGACGCCCAATCGAGCGCGTGCTGCCCGCGAGATGCCGGGCGAGCCGCACGTCGGCCGGTTTTCGGACGATGTCGGGGAGCGACGCGACCAGGGCGGGGAGCAACAGGCAGCCGACACCGGCCAGGGTCCATCCCCAGGCGGGCGAGAGCACGGCCCACGCGACCAGGAGCAGGCCCACCAGCGCCGCGGGCGCGAGGCTGCGGCGGAGGTTGTCGAGGAGCTTCCATCGGCCCAACGCGGGGAGCGGGTTCCTGGTGCGCCGCCCATCGCGACCTGGAACGGCTGGCAGCAGCCAGCGCCACAACTGCCAGTCGCCGCGGATCCAGCGGTAGCGCCGCCGCACGTCCTCCTCGTAGCGGGACGGGTAATCCTCGTACACCTGCACGTCGGTCAGCAGCCCGGCGCGCGCGTAGCATCCTTCGAGCAGGTCGTGGCTGAGGATCCGGTTCTCCGGGAAGCGACCGCCCACCGCCAGGTTGAACGCGTCCACATCGTAGATTCCCTTGCCGACGAAAGAGCCTTCGCCGAACAAGTCCTGGTAGACGTCGGACACGACGCGGGTATAGGGATCGATGCCAGGCTCGCTGGCCCACAGCCGGGCATACTGTGACCGGTTCGCGACGGGGAGGCTGACGGCCACGCGCGGCTGGAGGATGCCGTACCCTTCGGTCACGCGCTGCTCGTGCTCGTCGTACCGAGGGCGGTTGAGCGGGTGCATCATGGCACCGACCATGAGGCGGGCGGCGTCTCGCGGCAGCTGCGTGTCGGCGTCGAGCGTGATGACGTATTTCACCTGCTGGAGGATCGCGGCGTCCCCAACGACGCGCGAGAAGTCGCCGTTCGAGCGGCCACGGAGCAGCGCATTCAAATCGGCCAGCTTCCCGCGCTTGCGCTCGTATCCCATCCAGACGCGCTCTTTTGGATTCCAGCGCCGCGGGCGGTGGAAGAGGAAGAACGGGCCGCGGCGAGCGGGCGCGCCAGGGGGCGTACCATCGGAGATGCCGTACTTGTCATTGAGTTCGTTGATCCGCTGTTCGGCGAGACATTCGAGGGCGTCGTCCTCCGGAAGAATTTCCTGGGAAGCATCGGCCAGGTCCGTCAGGAGGCCGAAGGCGACGTGGTCGTCCCGGTTGCCGAGGAAGCGCACCTCCAGTGCTTCGACCATGTGCTCCACGTTCTGCGCGCTCGTGATCAACGTCGGGACGACGACCAGGGTCCGCGAGGCCGGGGGGATGCCTTCCGACAGGTCCATCTTCGGCAGGGCACGGGGCGTCGCCAGCCGTGGCACCAGGGCGTTCACGACGGCGACGGCTACCTGGCTGGCGCACAGCAGCAGGAGGATCCCGAACAGCACGAACAGGCCGAGGATCCAGCCATCCGCGCCCTCCCATCGCACCCGCACGATCAGGGCTGCCGTGGGCAGCGCCGTAAGGGCGACGATGCTTCCGAGATAGAGCGCCAGCGGATGGCTGATGCACGCGCGCCGCACGGTTTCGGCGACGGAGAAGCGCGCACGCGCCGCTCGTTCGAGCTGTGAGAGTCCCTTGTCGACGAGGTAGAAGCCGACGTGCGTCGCCCTGGCGCCGCCGGCCGCGGTCGCGGCTGTCTCCCGGGCGAGCTGGATCGCGATCCCGGCCACCTCACCTTCCGTCCGGCCGCTCCGCCTGGCCGTCGTCTCCACGACGTGGCGATACTGGTCCCTCGTGGCAAAATCCATCAGGGGATATACGCCAGCCGGATCCTCTCGCAGGGTCCGGTCCACGGCGCTCCTCGCCTCGACGAAGTCGCGCCAGTCGGCGGCCCCGAGGAACCTCAGGCTGCTGATGCTGTTGCTGATCGAGACTTGATCGGCGGCCTGCTGCTGGTTCTCCGATTGCACCAGTAGCTCGATCGTCAGGCCGTCTTCCGACAGCCGCTGTTCGATCCACGTGAGCGGCAGGGCCAGCGCCGGGCTCTTGCCCTGCAGGCGGCGGGCGAACTCGGCCACGAACGACCCGACCATCGGCGGATCCGACCGCGCCATGTCGGCGATCGACAGAATGAGGCTCTTCGGGTCCTTCTCTGCGATCGCCGTCATCTGGTCCGCCCAGTAGTCGGCGCGGTTCCGATCGCCGCGGTCGGCCCCGATCCGGGCCGCCACGCGGCGGAGGTTCTCGAGCAGGGCCAGCCGCAGCATGATCGGGATGGCCCACAGTTCGCCGATCGTGAGCGGCGTCACCGCCTGGTAGGTCGAGACGAACCCGCCGAGGCCGTCGGTGTCCAGGCGGCCATCGCCGTGCGAGATCGTCTCGAGGGCGATGTCGTAGACCCGCGGCAGCCCGGCCGACGGGCCGTCGGCCAGGCTTGGCAGCTCGCGGCTGTAACGCGCCGGGAGGTGCCGCCGGGCCGTGCGGATCTGTTCCTCGATCAGGTAGAAGTTGTCGAGCAGCCACTCCCCGGCCGGCGTGATCCGGCGGTCCTCGTTCACCGCCTCCGTCAAGAGGGTGCGGACGGCGACGAGCAGGGCCTCGTTCGCCGCCAGGCGCGTCAGCAGTGCGTCGGAGCCCCGCGTCGTGCTCAGCCGATGTGAGCCGGCCAGGATCTTTCCGTGCTGCGCCATCTGCTCGCGGCTGAACAGCTCCGCGCGCAGCGGCGGCTCCTCGCCGGCGAAGGCCGCCGGGAAGTACGGTCGGCGAGTGATCGCTTCGCGCAACGAGATGAGTGGGTTGGCGGTACCCGTGCCGATCATGCCTACCGGCTCTGCTTCAAGTACTTGAAGAACTCACCGTCGGTTGACAGGATGAGCGTGGTGTCCGCTGCGAACGTCTTCCGGTACGTCTCCATCGTCTTCAGAAACTGGTAGAGCTCCGGGTCACGGCCGTAGGCCTCCGCGTAGATGCGCGTGGCTTCGCCGTCGGCCTTGCCCATCACCTCCTGGGCCTTGCGGTAGGCCTCCGACTGGATCCCCTTCAACTCGCGTTCCTTCTGGCCGCGGATCTCGGCCGCCTTGCCGTGGCCTTCCGATCGCGACCGCTCGGCGATGCGCCGGCGCTCGGAGATCATGCGCTCGTAGACCTTCTGCTGCACCTCGGCCACATAGTTGACGCGTCTGATCTGCACGTCAACCAGCTCGATGCCGAACTCCGAGACGATGTGGCGCGACTTGTCGAGAATGGCGCGGGTGATCTTGTCGCGCCCCATCGCGATCTTGCCCGCCACCACGGCCGCGCCCATGTCCACGTCGGCGTTCTCCTCGGTCTGTGGGAACGCCCGATCAGTGCTGCGGACGACCTCGATGAGATCGTTGTTGGCAATGACGTTGCGAGTCTCGCCATCGACGATGTCGTCGAGGCGCGATTGGGCGCTGCGCTCGTCGGTCACGCGCTGGAAGAAGAGGAGGGGATCCTTGATGCGCCAGCGCGTGTAGGTGTCCACCCAAATGTATTTCTTGTCCCGGGTGGGAATCTGGTTCGGGTCGCCGCTCCACTCGAGCCACCGCTTGTCGAAGGCGTGGACGGTCTGGATGAACGGCACCATCATGTGGAGGCCGGGGTCGGTGTGCGGCTGCCCGACCGGCTCGCCGAACTGGGTGATGATGACCTGCTCGGTTTCGGCGATCGTATAGACCGACATCCAGCAGGTGAGCAGTCCGAGGACGATGACGACGGCAAGGAGGAGGGGCTTCACTACTTCACCTCCTGCTTGGCAGGGTCGAGATTGATGAGTGGCAGGATCCCTTTCATCGACGAATCGATGATGAGTTTCCGGCCCGTCTTCGGCAGCACCTCGTTCAACGTCTCGAGATACAGACGCTTGCGCGTGACGTCCGGGGCCTTGCGGTACTCGTCGTAGATGTTGACGAAGCGGGCGACATCGCCGCGCGCGTTGTTGACGCGCTCGAGCGCGTAGCCTTCCGCGGCGCGCACGACCCGCTCGGCCTCACCACGCGCATTCGGGACGGTCTGGTTGTAGTCCGCCCACGCCTCGTTGATCAGCCGTTCCTTCTCCTGGATGGCCTGGTTGACCTCGTTGAACGCCGGCTTGACCGGGTCAGGCGGGTTCACGTCCTGCAGGACGATCTGGAGCACCTCGAGGCCGGTCTCGTACCGGTCGCACAGGCGTTGGAGCAGCTCCTTCCCGTCGACCTGAATCTCCTCGCGGCCGACCGTCAGGACTTCGTTGACGCTGTGGTCGCCCACGACCTGGCGCATCACCGCCTCGTTCATGTCGCGGAAGGTGGAAGGATCTCCACGCCGGGAGGCGCTGTCGAGGTTCCTGACCTTGAACAGATACTTGTAGGGGTCTTTCACCTTGTACTGCACGATCCACTCGACCACCGCGACGTTGAGATCGCCGGTCAGCATCAGCGACTCGGCCTTGGTCACGTCGCTCTGCTCGAACTGGGACTGCACCCCCGCTGCGGTGGTGCGAAATCCGAACTCGGTCTTCAACTGGCGCTGCACGGTGACGCGCTTTACCGTCTCGACGAACGGGATCTTCACGTGGGGCCCGGGATCCGTGGTCCGCACGTACCGGCCGAACCGCTGGACGACGCCCACTTCGTCGGCGTTCACCTGATAGTAGGTCGAGAAGAGGCCGACGAGGACGAACAGGATGAGAGCGATCCTGCCGATCATGCGCCCCCGACCCTGTAACGAGAACGGGGGCATGCGGCCGACGTCAACGACCGATCGGGCTCGCCGCTGCCAATCAACGACATCCAAGATACACACTCCTCTCGCGACACCAGTCGGTGTGGCCCGCCACAATCGCGCCACTCCCGTCCGGACCGACGCACGCATTCACACACGCCATTCTAAGGCGCAGGCGTCGTCCGCCGCTGTTCCAATGTGAACAGGCGGATGCGGCCCAACGCTGTCATGATGGCAGCGCGAACACACCGATGTTTCGACCGGTCACCACGGTAACACGCGCGTCAACGCAAGGCGCACCGCCCGCGTCTCACGACCCGCACGGAGTGGCGGCACGATGTACGGAAGCACGGAAACGACGTTCTAGCGAGGCGTGCCTCAGACCGCCGAACCTGGCGTGGCGGCCCCAAGGCACGCCCCGCTAGAACCAGAAACGCTGTTGGCTGGCCCCGCGAAGCGCGGGGCGTAGACGTCTTGAACGGCCGGACGGGCGTCGGCAGAAACTTGACTCATTTGTGACGACTTTGGCCGTTCAAGACGTCTGGGTGTCGGGTCACAGCGCCGAAGGCTATGGCTGGAGTGTCTCGCACGGTTTCTGGTAAACGCTGACCCGGGCGGGCGGCAGGTTCCACCACACGACATCCGATGCGAGGAGTTCGAAACGGGAGGTGCCGCGCGGCCGGCCGTTGCCCAGGTAATAGCTGTATTGAACCCACTTCCCGGCTGGGCGAAGAACAGCGCGGATTTTTCTGGCGAGAGCGTCAGCGGCCTCGGGTGCGAAGTTTCTCAGAGGCAGACTGGAAATGACCGCCCCTACGAAATTGAGCTGGCGGACGTGCTTCTTCAGCACGCGGTCAAGTTGAAACGCGTCACCGGTTATGATGTGGGCGCGGGGGAAGCGTTCGCGCAACAGACCGGCCAGCCGGGGCGATTTCTCAATGGCCACCAACCGGTCTTGCCGCAGACCGCGCTCGAGGAGGGCGTGAGTGACCGCTCCCGTGCCGGGGCCGAGTTCCAGAACGAACTCCCCTGGTTCGGGCGGAAGCCAGTTGGCCATGGCGCTGGCGAGGTTCTTCGAGCTGGGCAGAATCGCACCAATCTGTTGGGGACAAAGCAGCCATTCGTGGAGGAAAAGCGTCGTGGCACTCAGATTGGCGCGTAATTGCTTGGTCACTGTATGTTTCAGAAGACTTGGAACTCCAGCTTCAGACCTTCCGAATCATACCTGATATTGTCAGAGGCTGATCGTCGCGACCATTTTTCGGGTACCAGTCTCCCTTCCTCTTCCCAAAGAAGCGCGTCGCTGTCGCCATCGAGGCCTGGCCCGCTGCCGACCACGGTCAGATCCCAACTTCATATGGACGTACTTGAAGCACACGGAGAGTATAAGGTCGTCGTGCTGGTGGCCCACGGCCTGAATCTCCGAGCGCACGCGCTCCGCGATTTGTACGAACCGCTGCGCCAGCGCGGAGCGGCGATTGTCGTACTCCGGCTTCGAGGTCATGCGAGCGATTCCGTGGGAGACGCGCCGATGCTCGAGGAATGGAAGAGCATCGGTCGGACCGCGTGGGTCGAAGACTGGCGGGAGTCGGCGCGCGTCGCGGAAGAGCTCGCGACAAGCCGCGGAGTACCGCTGGCTTTCCTGGGGTACAGCCTGGGGGCGCTGATTCACATCTATGGTCTTGCCACGGGCGAACGCGAGTCCAATCCGTTCCAGCGACAGGTCCTGCTGGCTCCGGCCGTCCGCGTGCGCCATCGAACCCGCTTGGTGCTCCTCTTCCGCCCGTTAGGCAGGCGGTTCATCGTGCCCTCGCTTACCCCGGCAGAGATCCGCTCGCACCCAGGCACGAGCATCGCTGCCTACGAATCGCTCTTCGGCTACGAGGCCGCGCTGTCCGCACTCGACGACCCGAAGCGGGTGAAGATCCCGACGCTCGTACTCATGGCTCCCGGCGATGAGCTGGTGAGCCAGCGGCGACTCGTCGAGTGGATCGAACGCAACGGGCTCAGGCCTGAGTGGAGAATGCGGGCCCTCTCCAAGGATTCCGCCACAGCACAGAGCTGGGTCCGGCACCATATCATCACCGAGCGCGGTCTTGGGACGGCCGCGTTCGCGGCCCTGACACAGGTCATTGCGGATGCGTTGATCGACGGCGTGATGGACGCCAGCGCCGATGCCCACGCCATATAGACGGGCGGGGCCGGCTCCTTCTTCGCGTCAGAACGTCACCCTCGGGCGGGGCCGCGCCCTGGCCGCCCGGACGATCCAGGAGCCGGATGGTGCTCGCCTGAGGACACCGATGGCCCTATACTGCTGGCCTCATGGGAGGATCCCCAACATGGATGCGAAGACTGACCGGCCTCTACGGATGGGACTCGGCGCCCTGCTCGCCGTGGTGGCAGCCATCGGATTGTACGCGCAAGGGCAGGGCGGAGCGCCGGCGGGCGACCAACCCCTCGAACCGCTCCGGTTCCGGTATGTCGGCCCGGCCAGCGCGGGGCGCATCGCCTCGGTGGCCGGCATCCCCGGCGACCAGAAGACCTACTACGCGGGCGCCGCGTCGGGCGGCGTCTGGAAGACCACCGACGGCGGCCAGACCTTCGAGCCGGTCTTCGACGACCAGCCCGCCCAGGCCATCGGCGCCCTGGCGGTGGCCCAGTCCAACCCGAGCATCGTGTGGGCCGGCACCGGCGAGGCCTGGGCCATCCGCGATGCCGACGTCATGGGCGACGGCGTCTACAAGTCGGCCGACGCGGGCAAGACGTGGACGAACATGGGGCTGCGCGAAACCGGCCGCATCGGGCGAATCCTCATCCACCCGACCAACCCGGACGTGGTCTTTGCCTGCGCGCTCGGCCGCACCACCGGCCCGCAGGAGGAGCGCGGCGTCTTCCGTACGACCGACGGCGGCCGGAACTGGCAGCGCGTGCTCTTCGTGAACCCCGACACCGGCTGCTCGGGAATCGACATGGACCCGAAAGACCCCAACGTGCTCCTGGCGGGCACGTGGGAAGTGGTGATGCACACCTGGGCGATGTTCAGCGGCGGACCTGGCAGCGGCGTCTATCGCTCGCGCGACGGCGGCGCCACCTGGCAGCGGCTCGATCACCCCGGCCTCCCGAAGTCGCCGGTGGGCAAAATCGACGTCGCCATCGCGCCGTCCAACGGCAAGCGGATGTTCGCCCTGATCCAGACGCCGAACCAGGGATCGCTGTGGCGCTCGGATGACGCCGGCGATACCTGGAAGGCCGTCAGCTGGGACCGGCGGCTCATCGGCCGCGCCGGCTTCTACATCCGTGTGGCGGTCAACCCGCAGAACCCAGACGAGGTCTTCGTCGCCAACAGCAGCTTCCACCGCTCTACCGACGGCGGGCTGACCTTCCCGCCCAACACCACGCGCTGCGGCGACTGCCACGACATCTGGATTGACCCGAAGAACCCCGACCACTGGATCGTGACCGACGATGCCGGCATGACGATCACGCGCGACCACGCGAAGACCAACATCAGCATCACGCTGCCGATCGGCCAGATGTACCACGTGGCCATCGACGACCAGGTGCCCTACTGGGTCTACAGCAACCGCCAGGACGACGGGACGATGCGCGGGCCGAGCACGTCGCCGGTGCCGGTGACGAACGTGCCGTCCTACTCGGCGGCGCAGGGGGCGCGCGGCGGCGGATTCGGCGGAGGGGGTGGCGGCGGTCGCGGCGGCGCAGCCGTGGCGTGGCAGGCGGGCATCGGCGGTTGCGAGTCGGGCTTCACCATCGCTGTTCCCGGCAACCCGGACGTCGTCTGGGCGACGTGCTACGCCAACGAGGTGACCCGCTTCGACAACCGGCTGGGCAGCGCGCGGTCGGTGAGCCCGTGGATCCACACGCTCGACTCGGAGCCGAACAAGACGAAGTTCCGCTGCCACTGGACGCCGCCGCTCGCGTTCGACCCGTTCGAGAAAGAGACCGTGTATTACGGCTGCCAGGTGATCTTCAAAACCGACGACCAGGGGCAGACCTGGAAGATCATCAGCCCGGACCTCTCGACGCAGGATCCGAGCCGGATCGTGTCCTCAGGCGGCATCGTCGGCGACAACCTCGGCCAGTTCTACGGCGAGGTGGTGTTCGCCATCGCACCGTCGAAGCTGCAGAAGGGGCTGATCTGGGCCGGCACCAACGACGGCCTGATCTGGTTCACGCGCGACGGCGGACGGAACTGGAACAACGTGACGAAGAATGTGAGCGGCCTGATGAGGTGGGGCACCATCCGCAAGATCGAAGCGTCGCGCTTCGACGCCGGCACGGCGTTCGTCGCGGTGGACTACCACCTCATGGACAACCGTGAGCCGTTCATCTATAAGACGACCGACTTCGGACAGACGTGGACGAAGCTCAGCGACGGCCTGCCGAAGGGCCACCCGCTGGCCTACGTCCTCTCGATCGCCGAGAACCCGAACCGGAAGGGCATGCTGTTCGCCGGCACCGGCAACGGCTTCTACTACTCGATGAACGACGGGAAGACGTGGACGCCAATCAAGGACGGCCTCCCCGCGGCGCCTGTCAGCTGGATCGAGGTGGAGCCGCGCTATCACGACGTCGTCGTGTCGACCTACGGCCGCGGGCTCTACATCCTGCGCGACATCACGAGGCTGGAACAGCAGGACCAGGCGGACCAGGCTTCGGCGGCCTACCTGTTCGTGCCCCGGGCGGGCGTGCGCGAGGCGCGGAGCGGCAGCGCCGACTTCCTCTACTCACTGAAGACCGCGTCGGCCGACCGGGTGAAGTTCGAGATCGTCGATGCCGCCGGCGTGGTCGTCAGGCGGTTCGACGGCCCGGGCCGCGCGGGATTGAACCGCGCTGCCTGGGACATGCGCCACGATGGCCCCGCCCAGGTGGAACTGCGGACCATCCCACCCGACAACCCGCACATCTGGGAAGAAGCGCGGTTCAAGGGGCGTGACACCCGGCCGATCGTCCACTGGGGCATCCAGGGCGCCCAGCGCCAGGGCCCGCTGGCGACGCCGGGGCGGTATACGGTCCGGATGTCCGTGGGCGGCGCCGCCTACGAACGGCCGGTGGACGTCCTCAAGAACCCGAAGATCCTGACGCCGGCCTTGGATCTTGCCGCCTCCACCGCGGCACAAGTGCGGATCCGCGACGACATCAACAAGACCGTGGCGATGATCAACCGCCTCGAGGTGATCCGAAAGCAGATCGAGGACCAGATCAAGACCAACGCCGGCAGGACGCCGGCCGAGCAGGCGCTCCAGGCTCTCGAGAAGAAGATGATGGATGTCGAGCTGCGGCTGCTGTCGAGGACCGACCTGCACAGCGACGACAAGTGGTACGTGGAGACCTACAAGGTCTACATGAACCTGCTGTGGCAGATGGGCGTGATCGGCTACGGCGCCAGCGATGTGGCGGGCGGGGCCGACTACCGGCCGACGGACGCGTCGCTGCAAGTGCTGGACACTATCGAGAAGGACCTGGCCGCGGCCGAGGCAGCCTACACGACCTTGATCGAAAAGGATGTGCCCGCGTTCAACAAGTCAAACCCAAAACTCGCCATCAGGTAGGGGCGAGGGTCGCCCAGGTTGCTGACGACCGGCTCAACGTCGAGGTAGCCTCGCCCGCGCGGTTTCCGGCTGCTGGCAGTCTGCTGTGGCGGCGAGGTGTGTTGGGGTAAGTGTTGGGGTAAGATGAATCATCAACCACATTCACACCGGAAGGAGATCCGCGGATGATGATCAAGGACGCGCTGTTGCCGGAGTTCGACCACGAAATGGCCTTGACGCGCAAGGTGCTTGCGCGCATTCCCGAGGATAAGTTCGGCTGGCAGCCACACGAAAAATCGATGACCCTCGGCCGGCTGGCCGGGCACCTGGCCGAGATTCCCGGCTGGGTGAAGGAATCGCTGACACAGGACTCCCTCGACATGGGCGGCGAGCACAAGCCCGACGTCCTCTCCACGCGGGACGAGGTGCTCGCCAAGTTCGACAAGATGGTGGCGGTGGCGCGGCCGCTGATCGAGGGTGCCAGCGACGCCCAGTTCATGGCGCCGTGGACGCTGAAGAACAAGGGCCAGGATCTCTTCACGATGCCGAAGATCGCCGTCGTGCGGACCTGGGTCTTCAGCCACGCGATTCATCACAGGGGCCAGATGAGCGTGTACTTGCGCCTGACCGGCGTGCCCGTACCCTCTATTTACGGGCCGAGCGCCGACGAAGCGAACTAACAGGACACTGAACATCGCGTCCTGAATGCGGGAGGCAGTCCAGCCGGTCGATCCGCCTGGCGGCAGGTCGGACCCGGCTGCGGCTGCAACGTAACCGTGAACCCCTGGGGTATCGATCCAGGACTCCGCACCGCCCCCGCCGCCGGGCACCGGGTCGCACGCCGGACGGTTCACGGTCTACGAGGCAGAGAACCTCGCTTCGATCTCGACCCGATCGCCCACCTGTCTCTCGATCAACGTGAAATCCTTGTTGGTCGTGTAGCCGACCGTCTCGATGCGGGCCCCGACGTCCTTCCGGTCCCACACACCTCGATCCGGACGTTGCCGCGGAACGTTCACCCGGCCGCGGCGAACCGTTGACGCCACAGGTGACAGGCCGCTAGAGTTCGAGTGTCCGGCTGACACTCCCTTTCCCTATTGAGGAGATTGCCATGTTCGAAGCCGCTGAACTCGGCCGGTCGGTATCGAAGGAGGACTACAAGGCGCGAGAGCCGGTTCTGCGCGCAAGTCTGCTGGCCGCGCAGACGGCCTTGCGAGAAGCCGCCGCGTTTCCCGTCATCATCGTCTTTGGCGGTGTGGACGGCGCGGGCAAGGGGGAAACGGTCAACCTGCTCAACGCGTGGATGGATCCGCGCTGGACCATCACCCGCGCATTCGGCGAGCCGTCGGACGAGGAGCGGGAGCGGCCGGAGTACTGGCGATACTGGCGCGCCTTGCCGCCGCGCGGCCGCATTGGTCTGTTCCTCTCCACCTGGTACTCTGGTCCCCTGCTCGACCGTGTGTACCGCCGAGTCAATCCCGACGCCTTCCAGGAGCGTCTCAACCGCATCGTCGAGTTCGAGCAGACGCTCGCCGACGATGGGGCCCTGATCCTCAAGTTCTGGATGCATCTGGACAAGGCGGCGCAGAAGAAGCGTCTCAAGCACTTGGAGAAAGACCCGCTCCTGCGCTGGAAGGTGACCGAACTCGAATGGAAGCACTGGAGGATGTACGAGAAGTTCATCGCGGCCGCCGAGCGAGCCATTCGGCAGACGAGCCGAGGCAGCGCGTTGTGGACGATCGTGGACGGGGAGGACGCGCGTTACCGGAGCCTCGCAGTCGCTGAGGCCATCCGGGATGCGATTCGCCAGCGCCTCTCGGAGGTGACGGGGGGGCGGCGCGCCGCGGACGCAGCGGCGCCGGCCCGGCGCGTCCCAGCCCCGCGCGCGATCGCAAAGGGGCCAGCGGTCCTGTCGATCCTCTCGAGCCTCGACATGACGAAGAAGGTGCCAAAGACCGATGCCGGGCGGCAGATCGATCTCTGGCAGGGCCGGCTCAATCTGGCCCAACGGAAGGCTGGATCGAAAGGGATCTCGACGATTCTCGTCTTCGAGGGGTGGGATGCGGCCGGCAAGGGTGGCGTCATCCGACGCGTCACTGCAGCTCTGGATGCGCGCCAGTACCAGGTGATCCCGACCGCGGCGCCGACTGACGAGGAACGCGCGCAGCACTACCTCTGGCGCTTCTGGCGTCACCTGTCACGGGCAGGGCGGGTGACGATCTTCGACCGAAGTTGGTACGGCCGCGTGCTGGTGGAGCGGGTCGAGCGGTTCGCGACCGACAAGGAGTGGCATCGCGCCTACGCCGAGATCAATCAGTTCGAGGAACAGCTGGCCCGTCACGGGACCGTGCTGGTGAAATACTGGATGCACGTGACGAAGGCCGAGCAGTTGCGCCGATTCAAGCAGCGCGAGACGATCGAGCACAAGCAGTGGAAGCTGACCGACGAGGACTGGCGCAACCGCGAGAAGTGGGGGGGCTACGAGCTGGCAGTCAACGACATGGTCGAGTACACCAGTACCAGCGAGGCGCCCTGGACGCTGGTGGAGGCCAACGACAAGTCGTTCGCTCGCATCAAAGTGCTCGAGACCCTGTGCATGCGGCTCGAGGAGGCGACGCGGCGCTGAGCGCTTGGATGGTGAGCCGTCGGCGTGGCCGGCAGTCTAGCGACCTCACGGCGAAGTTGCTCGCGGCGTTCGCCATCGTTCCCGAGGGGGGTCCGGAATACGTCGAGGCTGCGCGAGTCAAGAACGTCTGCCTGGGCAAAGGGCTCAACGTCTCTGGGGTCGACTGTTTGATCGCCGCATGTGCGATCACCGGCAACCACGAACTCCACGCCGTCGACGAGGACTTCGAGGCGATTGCGAGGCACGCGCCCCTGAGGCTGTTCAGAGGGCATCACGCCGCATGACAACGGCATGGACCCGACGGCGCCGGTGAGGCGTGAAGCCCTGGTCCGCGCTACGAGCTACGGCGCGATGATGCGCAGCGTCGGAAAGTAGGTACGGTAGCGCCTGGGATCCCGGGTGAGCAGCGTCATGTCCTGAATGGCGGCATGGGCGCCAATGTAGAAGTCAGGCATCGGCGATCGTCTCGACCCGCCTCGACGCCGGTACTTCACGAAACACCGCCCGGCCAGGAACCCTGCCTCCCATGGCAGCGCGAGCCTCTGGTAGTAGTCAGGCGGCAGCGCCTCCTCCAGTTCCTCGATCCGCGCGAACCGCGCGGCCACCTCGGCGTACACGATGGGGTTGATGGCGAGCCTCGAAACGTTCGCCGCCCGGCTCAGCGCGGTCGCCGACCAATCCATCCACTCGTCGTCTTCGGTAATCACGTCGAGCAGCACGTTACTGTCGACGAGCGTCGTCGCCACGTCAGTCACCTCTGGTCAGGGCGAGGATCTGGTCGGTCGACAAGCGCGGCCCGGATGCCCGCCTGCCCACGGCCCGCATGTGGGCAACCAGGGCGTCGCCTCGCTCTTGTCGCTCGGCGCGACGGATCCGAACGCTGTCGCCGTCGACATCGAAGACGACACGCGTGCCCGGGAGGAGGCCCAGGCGGTCGCGGATTTCCTGGGGGATGGTGACTTGTCCCTTCGTCGTCAGAGTCATAGTATTACCACTACCAGTAAGAGTATGACCATCCTCGCTCGACGTCAACCAGCGAAGTTCTTCAGCGCCTTGCGCGCCGTCCGGTCCGGGCGGACATCCGTCTCGATCACCACCCGTATCGCCCGCTTGCGGTCTTTGAGCTCGACGACCGTGCCCGGCGGCAGGTTCGAGGTCACCTTGATGAAACCGCAGCTCAGCCCCTTGATCTTCAGACCTTCGGGCTTGTCGGGCGTGGCGATGCTGTAGATCCTCCCGTCGTGGCGGCCGATCGCCATGTCCGTGGCGCACGTGAGCACTTTGCCGATCTCGTTGCCGTTCAACTCGAACACGGCAGCCTCGTGCGCATCGATCTTGCGCAGGTCGTTCCCGACAAAAGTAAGGGTATAGGGAGCCTCGGTGGCGTTCTCCAACGCGTCTGAACCCAGGAACTTTTTGGTGAATCCCCCAGCCTGGTTGAACGGGAGGGCAAACGGCCACGGGTGATGGTAGTAGGTCCAGGGGCCGATGTCCTGGTGGGAAAGCGGCAACACCGCGCCGGTCCGCAGCGAGTCCCTTGCAGCCAGGCCGCATGCGATGACGCCGAATTCCCTGCCGGCTTCAACCAGGGTCTCCCACGCCTTGACGGTATGCTCCCGCTCGACGAAGAGTTCGAACCCAACCTCGCCGGTATAGCCCGACCGAGAGAGCAGGAGGGGCGTCCCGTCCAGGAATCGCACGCCTCCGGCAAACTCTGAGCTCGAGTCGAAATGCCCCTTGGCGGAGAAGTAGGTCAGCTTGTCGAACACGGCCTCCGGGGACTTCAAGACCTTCTGCATCGTCTTGATGGCCGACGGTCCTTGAATATCGATCTTCCCGAGCTTGTCGGTCAGGTCGATGCACTCGACGCGAAGACCCTTCTTGTTCGCCTCCAGATGGGCCGCGACGACCCCGCCCATGCCTGCGTTCACGACAACCAGGAACTCCTCGTCCTTGATCTTGTAGACGATGCTGTCGTCGATCGCCTGGCCCCGCTCGTCGAGGAATGCTCCGTAGACACACTTGCCTGGCACGATGGGCGCGTTCTCCTTGCCCACGCAGGAATCAAGATTCCGGGTGAAGCACCACTGGATCAGGTCGAATGCACCCGGGCCGAGCACCCTGACCACGGCCATGTGACTGGTGTCGAAGAGGCCGGCGTGGGTGACCACGGCCATGTGCTCGTCTTTTGCGCTGGCATACCAGACCGGCATGACATAGTCGCCGAACTCGACCATGTTCGCGCCGTTCTGCGTGTGCCAATCAAACAATGGCGTCTTCTTCTTTTCTGTGGTCATGTGGCTGTTCCGTTCTGAGGTCCTTGGTGTCGGTTGTGCCGCCCCTGACTCGGCGAAGGGGGCCAGTAGGCTTGGCCATGGTAACACCATGAGCCACCCGAATCGCGCAAGGTACTCCTGAATGCTTCCTGTCGCCGGCTGGATCTCGAGGCGATTCTGAAGGACCTCGGAGCCTGAAAGAAAAGGCGGGAGGCGTTGCCGCCTTCCCGCCTGTTCGCCTTCCCGCTTGTTGCCTCCAGCTAGAAGCTGAACCGAGCCTGCAGCTGGATGACCCGCGCCCCAACAGTCGTCCCGGTGAGCCGCCCGAACGTCGTGCTGTTGATGTTCATGTCGCCAGAGTAGAACTGTACCGAGTTCAGCAGGTTGAACGCCTCGCCACGGACTTCGAAGATGTAGCGTCCAAACCTGATCCGCTTGGAGACCGCCGCATCCATCGTCGTCGTCGCCGGCGCATCGAACGCGAGCTGCTCGAGCGAGCCCACGTTACCCGCGGTCGGATTGAAGAACACCTCTCCCGCGAACCCCGCGGTGTTGGTCAGAGTGTCCGTCCCCACCGCACGCCCCGTGTTCGGGTCGACGACGGATGGGTCGATCCAGAAGATCCGGCCGTCCGGCAACTTCGTGATCTTGAACAGCGCCTTGATCTGCTCAGGCGTCAGGGACGTCAAGGCTGTCTGGTTACCCGACCGGCCCACGCGGTTGAACGTGCCGCGCGGCGCCAGGATGCTCAGGGGGCTGCCCGTCTGCCAGTGCAGGATCGCGCTGATCTGCCAGTCACCCACGAGCGCGTTGGTGATGCGGCCCGTGTTCAGCCACCGCTTCCCCTGGCCGAACGGCAATTCGGCGATGACGTTCGCGTTGATCAGGTGGGTGATGTTCCACACGGATCGCGCTTCGTCGAGCTGCGGCCGGTTGTTGTCGAGATAGGCCTCCAGGCGGTTCTGTGCGTTGCCACCGCCATTCGCCCGGGTGTGCGCCCACGTGTAGTTGAACCCTCCCGTGATCCCCTGACGCATCTCAGAGCGCAGGTCGATCTGCAGCGCGTTGTAGTTCTGCCAACCCAGGTTCGTGACGCCGACCGACGAGTAGATGCCTCCGTTCGGGTAGAAGGCGGCTAGCGCACCCGCCACGCGGCTGGTCATGTAGAAGTCCGCCAGCGACCCCACCTCGTTCTGCTGGATGTTCGTTTGCACCGTGGAGTGGGTGAGGAAGCCGCCCCCGAACGTCGGGAGCACCGTGAGCGGCTGACTGCCCGCGACCGTCGCGTCGTACGCGGGCTTGAAGGACCCATTGGCGGCCAGCGCCAGGAACCCATTCGCCCGTGCGCGCGTGAAGTCGTCGAGGAACGTCTGCGGGATGGCGACCTGGTTGTAGTCGATGGCCTTCCAGATGTCGCGTCCGAACGTGCCGACGTAGCGCGCTTCACCGGCGAAGCCCCACTTCAGCTCGCGCGAGATCCCGACGGACACCTGATGGACCTTCGGCTGCGTGATGTTCGGATCGATGATGCCCATCGACCCCGTGGCGCTGATGGCCATCTGGTCGGCGAGCGTCCGGACCGGCTTGAAGACCGGGGTCGGCACACTCGAGATACCGGCCCCGATCGTCGTCGTCTGATTCGACAACGTTGCACCAGTCGACAGACCGGCGTTGAAGTTCATCGTGGCCGAGCCGACGGTGACGCTCTCCTCGTTCACGAACGTGAGCGAGTACCCGCCGCGCACCGACGTCTTGCCATCCTTGAACACGTCCCAGGCAAAGCCGATGGTCGGACCGAAGTTGTTGCGGTCAGAATTGTAGATGCCGCCGTTCACGAACGAAACCGTGGCATTCGGATCCTTCAGCGCGTCAGTGTAGCTGCGGTATTCATCCTCGTGGCGACGCCCGGCACGCCGGCCTGCATGCGGATCAGCGCCGTGATGTCACGCCCGTTGAGCGGCAACTCCAGCACCTGCTTCTGCTGGACCGTCTGGCTCACTTCCGGCGTCGTCGTCTGGACCAGCGTCGTGCCGGCGGTCACTTCCACCGTCTCGCTGACGCCCCCCACTTCCAGCTTCGCCGTGATCGAGTACTCCTGACCGACGTTCACCTGCACGTTCGTGAACGTGGCGATCTTGAACCCGGTCAATTCGACCGTGACCTTGTAGAGCCCGGGCTGCAACTGGGGAAACACGAACGCGCCGGTTCCGGTCGAGACGGTCGTGCGTGTTTCGTTGGTCTGTTGGTTGACGAGCGTGACGGTGGCCCCCGGCAGCACAGCGCTCGACGTGTCGAGCACCGTTCCGGCCAGACGGCCGAGCGAACCTTGCGCTCCGGCCGTCGCCGGCAGGCCGATCAGCAGCAGAAGCACGGCAAACACTGCGTTCCACCGAACGACATGGATCCTCATGATGCCTCCTCCCTACATCGAACGTGCGGATGGCGACCGTTGGGAATCCCGGCCACCGTACACGTCAGCGCCGACACTTCGAACCAGGCGCTGACGCGAGAAGAGCAGCGGCTCTCCTCGGGACACGACCCGCGAACACGGACAGCGAGCCTCTGTCCCGTACGCGGCATGCTGGGGGGTAACTGATCGACTGCCTGGGAATTTCTGCCTTCACCGGACTGCGCGCTACGGGCCGGAAGCAGATCGCGCAACATGACAAAGCCGCCGTGTGCGCACGGCGACTACCCCCGCCGATGGCAACGGAACCGACAACGGAACGACGCACGTCGATGTCAGTGGCCTCGCTGGCCTGCACGCACTGGAGTTTGTTCGGGCGCCGGAGGAAGTGACACCCTACATTTCGGGCGCCGGAGGAGGGACGCCCTGCGACTCTGGCGCCGAGGGGGACGCCCTTCATTACCGCAAAACTGCTCCGGCTGGCCCGCAACAGCGGCCAAGCCGAGAGCCACGCGGTAGACCCTTCCACAGCTTCTGCAGCGTCGCAACTGGAGAGACGCTGAAGGGAGTTGCCGCACCTGGAGGAAAGCGCGCAGGATTCCTTTCCCGCAGCACCTGCACCGGATCCACGCCCGCCGCTTCAGACATCTTCCAGGGCTGGTCGATTTCCGCACCCCGCTCGCCTGCGTTCGCCAGTAAGATCGTGGTGGCCTGCGCGCACTCGGGTGGTGTGCCCAGGCCGCTGGGCTGCAGGTGAACCACAACTTGCCGAGAGGCTTCGACGATGGCTGTGAACGCTGACCGTGACCGCGCAAGGACCCTGGCCGTGGCGGGTGACTTCGGACCCGAGGCCCTGACCCTGAATCTCAGGCTCGTGGCTGAAGAGCCGGGTGACATCGCGTCCCGCACGCGGCTCGCCCGGTGCTACCGGCAGGCGGGACGCCTCGAGGAGGCGGAAGCGGAGTACCGGGAGGCCCTGCGGTTCGACCCGAAGAACAAGATCGCGGCGGGCGGCCTGGAATCCCTGAAACCACCCGAACCGGTGGCGCCCGCCGTCTCGAAGCGCGCGACCCTTCAGCGGGCCCGTCAGCATCCGACCGAGCGACACGCGGAGCCGGACCAGGTTCCGCAGTCCTTCAGCGGGTTCCGCCGCGAGGAGTTCGCGGAGCTCCGCTTCTGCCCGGACCGCGAAGTCCAGCCGCGATTCGCGCCGCGGGTGGTCGAGTTGTTGCGGCGCATCAATGCGCTGCCGTCGAGCGTGGAGCGGGCCTCGATTCGCGACCCGGAGCAGCGGAATCTCTTCCGCATGGCGAGGGCCGAGGTGCATCCATACCCGCGCCACTGGTGTGCGTTCAACCTTGGTGGTCGATTCGAACCCCAGTTCAATCTGGGGATGTCGAGCGGGAACCAGGGCGGCGGTGACTGGTTTCGGATCGGCCTCGGGTTCGACCTTTCGCTCCGGGGCAAGGATCCCGATATCGGGAGAGGTCAGGAGCGCGTCAGGACGTATCTCCGACGGTTCCAGACGATCCTGACCTCGGACGACCGCTACCTGCTCACCGGGTTCATGGGACGCGAGGACGGCCTGATCCAGGTCCACGAGGGAGGGCCGCGACACGACCTGGCCGAGCCGGCGCGCGCCGCGGAGTTCATCGCGCAGTGCAGCCCTGAGGCCACCGACTGGGTGTTCTGCGGGAAGTGGCTGTCTCCGGAACGGGCTGAAGACGCGACGATCCTCTCCGACCCGGTGGCGCTCGTCAGGACGATCGATCGCGTGTTCGCCGGCCTGCAGCCGCTCTACCGGACGCTATTGAAGTAGCCGTCACCCGCCCCCCCTCGCCCAGCCACAATCCCGGGACCGAGGGCGAGGCGGGACAGACGGAGCCGTTCAGCGAGCTGATCCGCCTCGCCTCCCTCTGACCGCGCCCCGGTGCCCGGCGCTGTCGGTCTCAGCGGTCGCCCGCGGTCACGGCCGCCTTGCTCTCCTTCGTCCGGTACTTCTCGAACCAGGCCATCAGGTAGAGCTGCTGCAGGAGTTGACGTCAACCAGCGCCTTCATCTGCGCCGGCTCGGCGAGCGCGAGGAAGTATGCGTTCGCCTCGCCGCGCTCCTCCATCGAGTAGTAGATGCCCGTGCCATCCGCGGCCCACTCGGCGTTACCTGGCGAGCCGGGCAGGTGTCCGGCCCACAGCCGCTTGTTCCCGCCGGTGGCGTCCATCAGGTACAGGCTCGAGAGCGTGCTCGTCTCGTTCCTGTCGTCGTAGCCCGTGTAGGCGATCCACAGGCCATCGGGCGACATCGCCGGGTTGCCATCCGGCCCGACCCGGTCGGTGAGCGTCTTCACGTCGAGCGTGACCAGATCGATCGCGTAGCTCCTTCGGCTTCACGGTGTTCTGGAGGCTGGCCGCCGCCGGCTGTCGGCTTCACCTCGAAGTGCCACTTCCAGATCTCGAAGACGGCCGGGTAGACGATCAACTCGAGCAGGAACGACGTGAAGACGCCCCCGATCATCGGCGCGGCAATCCGCTTCCAGACGTCCGACCCGGTCCCCGTCGCCCACATGATCGGGAAGAAGCCGAGGAACGTGGTCGCCACCGTCATGAACTTCGGCCGCAGGCGCTTGGCCGCGCCGTGGACGATCGCCTCCTGCAACTCGGCGAGTGACCTCAGCCGGCCGTCCTTCTTCGCCTGCTCATACGACAACTCGAGGTAGAGCAGCATGAACACGCCGGTCTCGGCATCGACCCCGAGCAGGGCGATCAGGCCCACCCACACGGCGATGCTCATGTTGTACCCGAGCAGATACAGGTACCAGACCGCCCCGATCGCCGAGAACGGCACCGCGAGCAACACGATCGCCGTCCTGACGACCGACCGCGTGTTGAGGTACAGGAGCAGCAGGACGAGGAACAGCGTGAGCGGGATGACGTAGGTCAGGCGCTCGCGTACCCGCGCCATCGCCTCGTACTGACCGCTCCACAACGCCACGTAGCCCACCGGCATCTTCACCTTCTGGCGAATCAGCCGGTCGGCTTCATCGACGTAGCTGCTCAGGTCGCGACCCGCCACGTCCACGAAGACGTACCCGGTGAGGAGGCCGTCCTCGTTCCGCACCATCGCCGGCCCGCTGGCCACCTTGATCTTCGCGAGCTGGCCGAGCGGGATCTGGCGCTGGCCGCCGGACGCCGAGACGAGCACCCGGCCGAGCGCGTCGAAGTCGGACCGGAAATCGCGCATGTAGCGGACGTTCACGGGATATCGCTCCCGTCCCTCGACGGTTGTCGTCACGTTCTCGCCGCCGATGGCGTTTTGCACGACCGCCTGCGCCTCGTCGATGCTCAGGCCGTAGCGCGCCAGTTCGTCGCGATTCCACTCGATGTCCAGGAAGAAGCCGCCGCCCGTGCGCTCGGCGAAGACGTTGCGCGTGCCGCGCACCGATGGGAGCACCGCCTCGATCTCGGTGCCAATCGCCTCGATGACTCCGAGATCCGCGCCGGAAATCTTGAGCCCGACCGGCGTCCGGATGCCGGTCGACAGCATGTCGATCCGGGCCTTGATGGGCATCGTCCAGGCGTTGGAGACGCCGGGCAGCTCGAGCGCCTGGTTCAACTCGTCGACCAGTCCCTCCTGGGAGATCTGATCCGGCGTGATGTGCCGAAGGCCGCCCTGGAGCCACTCCGGCGCAGCCGGAGTACCACGTCTTCACGCGCCGCCACTCGCTCTTCGGTTTCAGCGTGATGACGGTTTCCAGCATCGACAACGGCGCGGGATCGGTGCTCGTCTCCGCGCGCCCGGCCTTCCCCAGCACCCGATCCACTTCGGGAAACTGCTTGATGATCCGGTTGCTCACCTGGAGCAGCTTCTGCGCCTCGGTGATCGAAATGCCAGGCATCGTCGAGGGCATGTAGAACAGCGCGCCCTCGTCGAGGGGGGGCATGAACTCCGATCCAAGATGTGTGAACACCGGCACCGTGATCACGATCAGCGCCACGGCGCAGCCGATGACCGTCCACTTCCAGCGGAGCGACCAGCGCACGACCGGCTCGTAGATCCGGATCAGCACGCGGCTGACCGGATGCTCGTTCTCCGAACGAATCCGGCCGACCAGCACGGCGTTGGTGACGCGGCACAGCCACGCGGGTTGGAAGCGGTAGCGGCGCAGCCGCGTGAACACCATGCGCAGCGCCGGATCGAGCGTGATCGCGAGCACGGCTGCCACCATCATCGCCAGCGATTTCGTGTAGGCGAGCGGCTTGAACAGCCGGCCTTCCTGCGCCTCGAGCGTGAGGACCGGCAGGAACGAGACGGCGATGACCAGCAGCGCGTAGAAGCTGGCGGGCGCCACCTCCTTGACGGCCTCGACCACCACGGCCTGGTAGTCCGCCACCGAACCGGTCCGACCCCGCTCCTCGAGCTTCTTGTGCGTCTGCTCGACGACGACGATGGCCGCGTCCACCAGTTCGCCCATCGCGATGGCAATCCCGCCGAGCGACATGATGTTCGCGCTGATCCCCAGCGCCCGGAACGGGATGAACGCCACCAGCACCGCGACGGGGATCGTGATGATCGGGATGATCGCGCTCGGGATGTGCAGCAGGAACAGCAGGACGATGAACACCACCATGAGCACGACCTCGACCAGCGTCTCGCTCACGTTGCCGATCGCGCGGCGGATCAGGTCGGAGCGGTCGTAGATCGGGACGATCTTCAAGCCCGGGGGCAGGCCCGGCTCGATCTGCTTGATCTTCTCCTTGACCCGGTCGATGACGTCCAGCGCGTTCTGGCCCTGGCGCATCACCACGATGCCGGAGACCGCTTCGCCCGTGCCGTCCAGGTCGGTGACTCCGCGACGGAGGTCGGGACCGACGACGACCTGTCCTATGTCGCGGATACGAATCGGCGTGCCGCTCTCGCTGGCCGACACGACGATGCTCTCGAAGTCGGCGATCGAGCGGGCGTAGCCGCGCCCCCGGACCATGTACTCGGTCCCGCCGAACTCGATCAGACGCCCGCCCGTCTCGGCGTTGCCGCCCCGGACGGCTTCGACCACGCGCTGGATCGAGAGCCCGTAGTTGCGGAGCCGGTTCGGATCGACGTTCACCTGGTACTGCCGCCCGAAACCGCCCACGGAGGCGACTTCCGACACACCCGGCACCGCCTTCAGGTAGTAGCGCAGGTACCAGTCCTGGTACGAACGGATATCCGCGAGGGACCGTTGCCCGGAGGTGTCCACGAGGGCGTACTGAAAGACCCAGCCGAGGCCCGTCGCGTCAGGACCCAGTTCGGTCTTCGCGTCCTGCGGGAGCCGCGACAGGACACCCGAGAGGTACTCGAGGGTCCGGGTGCGAGCCCAGTAGACGTCGGTGCCGTCCTCGAAGATGACGTACACGAACGAGTAGCCGAAGTCGGAGAACCCGCGCACGGCCCGGACGCGAGGGGCGCCGACCATCGCGCTGACGATCGGGTATGTGACCTGCGCATCGACGACATCGGGACTGCGGTCCCACCTGGAGTAGATGATGACCTGCGTGTCACTGAGGTCGGGGATCGCGTCGACCGGGACGCTCTTCAGGGACCAGGCGCCGACGAGGGCCGCGGCCGCGGTCAAGAGCAGGACGAGGTACCTGTGCCTGACCGAGAAGTCGATGATGCGATCGAGCATGGATCACTGATCCGGAAATGGGCGGTGTCGTGCGAGCACGGCTCTTCAGCCCTTCGTGCCGGTGCTCGCGATGTACTTCCCGGGCTCCTTCGCGAACTTCGTCTTGCACTCGTCCGAACAGAAAGAGTAGGTCGTTCCCCCGTGGTCGAGCGTGCGATGGGCGGCAGCCGCGCGCTTCGCGTCCACGTTCATGCCGCAGACCGGGTCCGTCGCCGAGGCGCTGAGCATGCCCGCCGCCGCGGCCTTCATCCTGCTCTCGGAGTCGATGAGGAAGGTGCCCGATATGACGATCTGTTCCCCGGCCATCAACCCCTTCACGATTTCCACCTGCCCCCCGAGGCGCCATCCCGTCTCGACCTGGCGCGGCTCGAAGAAGCCTCGACCGCGGTCCACGAAGACCGTCTTTTTGAGGCCCGTGTCCACGATCGCGTCCGCGGGCACGGCCAGGCTGGCCGGTAACTCGATGGCGAACTCGACGTCCACGAACATCCCGGGCTTGAGCGTGAAGCCAGGGTTGTCGGTGTCCAGCCTGATCTTGAGCGTGCGCGTCACTTCGTCGAAGATCGGCTCCGCGCCGCTGACCCTGGCTTGGAAGACGCGGTTCTGGTCGTGGGAGGTGACGGTGGCTTTCGATCCGGCACGGACGAATGGGAGCTGGTTCTCGTAGATGTCGGCGAGGATCCACACCTGGCGGAGATCGGCGATGCGGTAGAACTGGAACCCGCGGCTGAAGCGGAGGCCGGCCGAGGCGTTGCGCTCGAGGACGAAGCCGTCCACCGGCGAGACGATTTGAATGTCCTGCGTGAGATCCCGCTTGGCCCGCATCCCCTGGAGCTGCACCTCGGAGACCCCGAGGTTCCGCAGAATGCTCGCGAACCGCTCGACGCCATCGACCGCTCGCGTCTGGTTGAAGGCCTGGCGCTGCTCGCTCGAGATCTGGCCGAACGTGTCGAGCGCGAGGTAGTACGACTGCAGCGCGACGAGGAATTCAGAGGAGTAGAACGAGAGCAGAACCTCATTTCGCTTCACGAGGGATCCGGTCGTGGCCCCGCGCACCTCGCGGATCCAGCCCTCTGCGCCGGCGACCAGTGGATACACGGCGTTCTCGTTTGGCGCCACCCGCCCCGTCGTTCGCAGCGGCCGCGTGCCGGACAGGCGTTCCACGGCACCCAGCCGCACGCCGATGGTCTGCTGGCGATCCGGGCTCACATGCACCGATCCGACAGGTGGTGATGAGCCGTCACCGCGCGGAAGGGGCTTTCCGTCGCTGCCTGCGTACACCGGCTCGAGGCGCATCCCACAGGACGGGCAGTCTCCGGCCCGGTCGGAGTGATACTGCGGATGCATCGGGCAGGCGTAGTGGAGGACCGTCTGCTGGTGGGTCGTCGGCGCCGCGGAGGAGTGGCCGGTCCACCAAGCCCCCGCCATGAAGGACGTCGCCGCGAACAGGAGAGCAAGGACGAGATATCGGATGAGCTTCATGGGTGTCTGGCCTGTCCAATACCGCAGGACGATTGAACGGCGGGTCCAGCGGCATTGGTCGCGCTCGGCCAGACTCCCGCGTAAGGCCGCCGACCGCAGGGCCACCCTCAGCAGGGCGTGCGACGTATCACTGGTCCTGGCGTTCGGGGTCGCTGCCCGTGCGCTGGGTCGCCGTCGACCGAACCATTGATTTTATCACGCAGTTCGCGCCCTGGAACCGTGCCGGCGAGAACCCGAGAAACTCGTACGCGTCGATCGTCGCTGCCGCGACGCGCGGACCGCCGGCAACGGCATCTCTTCGCGAGTCAGCGAGCTTGACGCCGAGGCCCTGTTTGGGTAATCACTATCTCGATGAGCGAACGACTTCATTTCCAGGCAGAGATCCAGCAACTGCTGGACATCGTCATCCACTCCCTCTACACGGACCGCGAGATCTTCATCCGCGAACTCGTGTCCAACGGCGCAGACGCCTGTGAACGGCTCCGGTTTCTCCAAAGCTCCGGGCAGGCTGTTCTCCAGCCGGATGTGGAGCCGTGCATCTCGGTCAGGGCCGATGAGCAGGAGCACACGGTCACCGTCGCCGACACGGGCGTCGGCATGACCCGCGCCGAACTCGTCGAGAACCTCGGCACGATCGCTCACTCGGGAACCAGGGCCTTCCTGCAACAACTCGCCGAGGAGAAGAGGCCGGACGCGAAGCTGATCGGGCAGTTCGGCGTGGGCTTCTACTCGGCGTTCATGGTGGCGTCACGGGTGACGGTGCTGAGCCGGTCCGGCGTGCCCGGCGAGTCGGGCTGGCGGTGGACCAGCGAAGGGGCCGGCGGCTACGACATCGAGCCGGCCGACGACCTCCCTCGCGGCACGCAGGTCATCGTCCACCTGAAAGACGACGCCCGGGAGTTTGCCAGGGGGGACACGGTCAAGCGCGTGCTCCAGCGCTACTCGAGCTTCGTGCAGTTTCCCCTCGAGCTGAACGGCTCCCGGCTGAACTCGGTGCAGGCCATCTGGAGCAGACCGAAGGGCGAGGTCAAAGAGGACGAGTACCACGAGTTCTACCGATACCTCGGCCACGACGCCGAGGTCCCCCTGCTGCGCCTCCACTTTACTGTCGACGCCCCGCTGTCGATCCAGGCGCTGCTGTTCGTCCCGCAGAGCAACTGGGAGAACCTGGGCCTGGGCCGCACTGAACCGGGCGTGAACCTCTACTGCCGCAAGGTGCTCATCCAGTCGCATGCCAAGAACCTGCTGCCCGACTGGCTGCGCTTTCTCAAGGGCGTGGTTGACAGTGAGGACCTTCCGCTCAACATCTCGCGCGAGACGATGCAGGACTCCGCGCTGATGCAGAAGATCAACAAGGTGCTGGCCGGCCGCTTCCTGAAGTTCCTGGAGGACACCTCGGAGAAGGACGCCGGCGCCTACGAGAAGTTCTACGCCGAGTACCAGCGGTTCCTGAAGGAAGGCGTTGCCACCGATTTTCAGCACCGGGAGTCGCTCGGAAAGCTGCTGCGCTTCGAATCCTCCGCGCGGGAGCAAGGCAAGGTGACGTCGCTCGCCGACTATGTGGCGCGGATGGCCCCGGACCAGAAGGAGATGTACTACCTCCTGGCGCCGACGCGCGACGCGGCGGAGGCCAGCCCCTATTTCGAGGTCTTCAAGGCGCGCGGCTTCGAGGTGCTCTTCCTCTACGACCCCTGGGATGAGTTCGTCATGGAGCACCTGCACGCCTTCGCCGACAAAGACCTGCGTCCGGCCGAGAAGACGGATCTGGAGCTGGGCGACAAGGCGAGCCAGCAGGGCGGGCTGTCAGACGACGACGCCAGCGGCCTCGTCAAATGGTTGAAGGAAAAGCTGGGCGACCGGGTGAACGACGTGCGCGTGTCGAAGCGGTTGGTGGACAGCCCGGCCGTGACCCTGGAGTCCGATCAGGTGCTGACCTCCAGCATGAGGAAGATCCTCCAGGCGGTGAAGCGGGAGGGAGATGGCCCGGCCGGGGCGAAGCCGGACCTCGAGATCAACCCGAGGCACGCGATCATCACCCGCCTGGAAGCGGTGCGGCACGTGGACGAAGGGCTGGCCGCGATGGTGGGCGAGCAGGTGTTCGACAACGCCCGCGTGGCCGCCGGCCTGCTGGACGACCCGCGCAAGATGCTCGAGCGGCTCAACAACCTGCTCGAGCGGATGCTGGCGGCCAGGGGCTGAGCCCTTTATCTCATCCTTGGAAGATGTCCAGGTCAGTCCGGAGAGCACACTCACTGAGGAGTTACCGTGGCGAATGAGTACGACGTCGTGGTGGTCGGTGCGGGCACTGGTGGCTACCCGGCGGCCATCCGGGCCGCGCAGCTCGGGCTGCGCGTGGCGGTGGTCGAGAAGCAGAAGGCCCTCGGCGGAACCTGCCTGATCTGGGGCTGCATCCCGACCAAGGCGCTGCTCGAGCATGCGCACGCCCTGAAGGTCGCGCGGGACGCGAAGGAGTGGGGGCTGTCGATCGACGGCCCGTCCGTGCGCATCGACATGAAGCAGGTGCAGGCGCGGAAGGACAAGGTCGTCACCACCCTCACCAAGGGCGTCGAGTTCCTCTTTCGCAAGAACAAGATCGACTGGATCAAGGGCACGGCGCGGTTGACCGGCAACCTTGACGTCGAGGTGACCGGCGAGCAGGCCCAGACGCTTCACGCCTCGAAGGAGATCATCGTGGCGACCGGGTCGCAGCCGCGCAGCGTGCCCGGCGTCGAGATCGACCGCAAGCGGATCATCACGAGCGATGAGGCGATCGCGCTCGGCGAGGTGCCAAAGTCGATCGTGGTCCTCGGCGCGGGCGCCGTCGGCGTCGAATTCGGATCGATCTTCCGCAGCTTCGGCAGCGACGTCACGGTGATCGAGCTGCTGCCGCGCCTGGTGCCGGTGGAGGACGACGCGGTGTCGGCCGAACTCCAGAAGGCGTTCAAGAAACGCGGCATCAAGACGCACACCGAATCGAAGGTCACGAGCGCGACGTCCACGGCCGACGGCGTGGACCTCGACGTGCAGCTGGCAGACGGCAGGATGGAGAAGCTCCACGCCGACTACCTGCTGGTCGCCACCGGGCGCGGACCGGTCACCGAGGGACTGGGCGCCGAGGAGGCGGGCCTGAAGTTCGACCGTGGCTACATCGTGGTGGACGAGTTCTACCGGACGGGCGTGCCCGGCATCTCGGCCGTCGGCGACGTGATCTCGTTTGGAAAGCCGGGACATCCGCAACTGGCGCACGTCGCCACGGCGGAGGGGATCGCGGTGGCCGAGCGGATCGCCGGCCAGGAGGCGCGCACAATCAACTACGACCAGGTGCCCGGGTGCACCTTCTGCGACCCGGAGATCGGCAGCATCGGCCTGACCGAGCAGAAGGCCAGGGAGCGCGGCTACGACGTCGCGGTTGGCACCTTCCCGTTCATGGCGCTCGGTCGCGCGAAGATCGCCGGCGAGATCGAGGGGTTCGTGAAGATCGTGGCCGACAAGAAGTACGACGAGTTGCTTGGCGTGCACATCATCGGACCGCGCGCCACCGACCTGATCGCGGAAGCATCCGTCGCCCTGCGCCTCGAGTGCACGGTCGAGGAGCTGATCCGCACGATACACGCGCATCCGACCTTCGCGGAGGCAGTCGGAGAGGCCGCCCACGCGATGCATGGGGGAGCGATTCACCTCTAGGTCCTAGGGCCGCGATTATGCCAACAAACGTCTTCATGCCGCAGATGGGCGAGTCGATTACCGAGGGCACGATTGTCCGGTGGGTCAAGAAGATCGGCGACCACGTCGATCGCGACGAGCCGCTGTTCGAGATCTCGACCGACAAGGTGGATGCCGAGATCCCCTCCCCCGCAGCCGGAGTCCTCACCGAGATCCGCGCGAAGGAAGGTGAGACGGTTGCGGTGAACACCGTGGTGGCGATCATCGACGAGTCGCCGGGTGCAGTGGCTCCCGCGCCCGCGGCTCCGGGCACCGCGTCCGCACCCGCAGCGACGCCGGCGCCGAAGGACGCGCAGGCGGCGGCTCCTCCGCCCTCAGGCAGCGGGCCGGTGCCGCCCGCGGCCGAGTCGCTCTCGAGCGATGACCTGCGGCGCCAGAAATCGTCGCCCGTCGTTCGGCGAATCGCCGCCGAGCACGGCGTGGACATCACCCAGATCGACGGATCGGGAATCGCCGGCCGCGTGACCAAGCAGGACATCCTGGAGTTCATCGACGAAGGCGGGAAGGCGGCCGCGTCCGCCCAGGCTCCATCGGCGCCCGCTCACGCGGGTCCTTCCCCGGTGCGGGCGGGCGACGACGTGGTGCCGATGACGCTCATGCGCCGCCGCATCGCCGAGCACCTGATCGCCAGCCGCCGCACCTCGGCGCACGTGCACTCGGTCTTCGAGATCGATTTCTCGCGCGTGGCGAGGTTGCGGGACGCGAAGAAGGCCGAGTACGAGCGGGCGGGCGCCAAGCTGACCTACCTGCCCTTCATCGTGAAGGCCGTCGTCGCCGGCCTTCGCGCCGTCCCCGTCGTCAATGCGTCGATCGATGGCGACAACGTCATCTACCACAAGGACATCAACATCGGCATCGCCGTCGCTCTCGACTGGGGCCTGATCGTGCCCGTCGTGAAACAGGCTGACGAGAAGAGCATCCTCGGTCTGAGCCGCGCGATGCACGACCTCGCCAACCGCGCGCGCAGCAAGCAGTTGAAGCCGGATGAGGTACAGGGCGGCACGTTCACCATCACCAACCCCGGTGTGTTCGGCGCGCTGTTCGGCATGCCGATCATCAGCCAGCCTCAGGTGGCGATCCTCGGCATCGGCGCCGTCGAGAAGCGCGTCGTGGTCGTGGACGACGCGATCGCGATCCGGGCGATGGCGTACCTGTCGCTCGGGTACGACCACCGCTTGATCGACGGGGCGGTCGCGGACCAGTTCATGTCGGTGGTGAAGAAGCAGATCGAGACGTTCGACCCGGCAGCGCTGTGAGAGATCTCGAAGTCAGACGGCTGGGACTGGTGCCTTACGGCGACGCGCTCGAGCTGCAGCGGGCGCTCGTCGAGCAACGGCGGGCGGGACGGGTGGGTGACGTCCTGCTACTGCTGGAACACCCGCACGTGATGACTCTCGGCAGCCGACGCGACACCGCACGGTCCCACGTGCTCGCGTCGCTCGAGCATCTTGCGGAACTCGGGGTCGAGCTCTGCGAGACAGGGCGGGGCGGAGACGTCACCTACCACGGCCCCGGCCAGCTCGTCGCCTACCCGATCCTCAATCTGAAGCCCGATCGCGCCGACGTCTACAACTACGTCCGCCACCTCGAAGACGTCATGATTCGCGTGTCGGCCGCGTTCGGGGTCGAAGCGGGGCGCCTCGAGGGGTTCACCGGCGCCTGGGTGGGCGACAGGAAGATCGGGGCGATCGGCGTCCGCATCTCGCGCTGGATCTCGAGCCACGGCTTCGCCTACAACGTCACCACCAACCTCGACTACTTCAACCTGATCGTGCCCTGCGGGATCCGAGACCACGGCGTCACGTCTCTGGCGCGCGAGCTGGGGAGGGACGTCGAGATGGCTGGCGTGGAGGAGGCCGTGGCCAACGCGTTCCGGGAAGTCGTCCAGGCAGGGTGAGTCCCTGATATGGGACCTCATTGGTCGGGAATAAAATTCCCTGGCCAGGTGTTCTGACAGATGTGGCAAGACTCCTTAACGCACCAGTCGCTGACCTGCACCTGGTCGAGCGCCTCCGCGCCCGCGACCACTCTGCTGTTTCTGATTTGGCCTCGCGCTATTCGTCCCGCATCCGCCAGCTCGCGCTTCGTTGCGTGAAGAACGAGGAGGACGCGGACGAAGTGGTGCAGGATGTTCTGTTCAAGGTCTACCAGAAGATCGACGCGTTCCGCGGAGACGCGGCGCTCTCGTCCTGGATCTACCGCATCACGTTCAACATCGCCATGTCCCGACTGCGTGCGGCGAGGGCCAGCAGCAGGGAGGTGGAGTTGCTCCCGGTCGCGCCGGCGGGCGGCGACGGCTCGCAGGCGCCCGATATCGCCGACTGGTCGGGGCTCGGCGACGACGAGGTGTTGCGTGGCGAACTCCGTCAGAAACTGGTCAAGGCGCTGGCGGGCCTGCCGCCAATCTACCGCGTTCCGGTGCTCCTGCGTGACATTCAAGGACTCTCCACCGAAGAGGCAAGCGCCGCGCTGAACGTCAAGGATCAGACGCTCAAGTCGCGGCTCCACCGCGGACGCATGATGCTGCGCGGCGAGCTGGCCGACTTCGCCGACGGCCTCGCGCTCCACCGGGAGAGCCTCGGGTGGCAGAACTGACGGCCCGTCACTCGCTGTACAATGACGGGTGACGCGACGCGAGGACGTTTCGCGTGACCCTTCGCCATGCCGTCAGCGCAGACACTTCGATCCCACCTCGCGGACGAGCGACTGCTCGACCAGGCCCGAATGCAGGAGGATCCGTCATGCCGTTCCGTCTTTCCCGGACCACCATTCTGGCCGCGTTGCTTTGCGCCCTACTGCTGCCGGTCACGATGCTTGCAGGCCAGGGCGCACAGCCGCAGGAGGGGGCGGCGCGCCCGGCCGGCGTCAGCCCGACGACGACGCTGAACGACCAGGTCGATCTCTCGCTGACCGTCTACAACTCGAACCTGGCGCTGATTCGGGATGTCCGGCAGCTGACGCTGCCGCCTGGCGGATCGACGTTGAAGTTCGCCGACGTGGCGGCTGCGATCAACCCGGCGACGGTGCGCTTCCGGTCGCTGACCGAGCCGGCCGCGCTGACCGTCCTCGAGCAGAACTACGAATACGATCTGCTCGAGCCCGAGAAGCTGCTGCGCAAGTATGTCGGCCGGGAGATCACGGTCGTGCGCGACCGCCAGGAAGGCGGGACCACGCGCGCGGAAGAGGTGAAGGCGCTGCTGCTGGCATACAACAACGGTCCGGTGTGGAAGATCGGCAACGAGATCGTGACCGGGCTTCGAGTGGATCAATATCGCTTTCCGGAGTTGCCCGAGAACCTCTTCAGTCACCCGACGCTGGTGTGGATGCTCGAGAACAGCGGCAGCGCCCGCCACCGAGTCGAGGCCTCCTACCTGTCCGGAGGGTTGTCGTGGAAGGCCGACTACGTCCTGACGATCGGTCGTGACGACAAGGTTGCCGACCTGGCCGGGTGGGTCACGCTCGAGAACCAGAGCGGCACCAGCTACCGGAACGCCAGGCTGCAACTGATTGCCGGTGAGGTGAACCGCGTGAGCGGCAACACGATCGAGCGCGACGCGGTGATGGCGCGGAAGATGGGCATGGCGGCGCAAGCGCCTGCCATGCAGCAGGAGGCGTTCTCGGAGTACCACCTCTACACCCTGCAGCGCCGCACGTCGGTCAACAACAACGAGACCAAGCAGCTGGCGCTCCTCGCGTCGCCGTCCGTGCCGGTAGAGAAGCGGTTCGTCGTGGACGGCCAGCAGTTCTACTACCGGAACCAGCAGAGTCCGGGCTCACCGATCAAGAGCGACGTCCAGGTCTACTACCGATTCAAGAACGACGAACGGGCCGGCCTTGGCCTCCCGATGCCCGCCGGCGTCGTTCGCGTCTACCAGGCCGACTCGACGGGCGGCGCACAGTTCGCGGGCGAGGATCGGATCGCGCACACGCCGAAGGACGAGACGCTCAACCTGCACACGGGCAATGCATTCGACATCGTGTGCGAGCGGAAGCAGGTGGACTTCAAGCGGCTGTCGAACTCGCTCTCCGAGATGGAGTTCGAGATTACGCTTCGCAACCACAAGGACTCGGCCGTGACGATCGAGGTAAACGAACCGATCGGCGGCGACTGGGACATGCTGACCGCATCGCACAAGTGGACGAAGACGGACGCCTCGGCTGCGCGCTTCGAAGTGCCCGTGGCCAAAGACGGCACCGCCGTGTTGAGGTACAGGATCAGGTCCGGCGCCCCTGTTGCCGGGCGCGATTTGGGCCGATAGGCGAGAACGGGAGGCTTGCCCGGCTTCACGCGGGGCGCACGCGTCTGCATGGAGAGTTTCGGCCACTACACGATCCTGGAGCGATTGCGCGCGGGCGCGCTGGGAGAGTTGTCGCGCGCCCGAGACGCGCGGTTGGGCCGCACGGTTGCGCTCCGGATCGTGTCGCCCGCCACCTCGTCGGACCATGCCCGCCGCGATGCGCTCCTCGCCGATGCCGCGGCTGCCACGGCCCTGTCCCATCCGCACATCGCCGCGCTGTTCGAGTTCGGAGAAGAAAACGGCCAGCTGTTCCTGGCGCACGAGTACGTTCCCGGGCAGTCGGTCAAGGCGCTGCTGACCGGGAAGCCGTTCGACGCGACCCTGGCGCTCGAGTTTGCGGTCCAGTTGGCCGATGCCGTTGCCGAGGGCCATCGGCGGGGCGTCATTCACGGCAACCTCTGCCCCTCGACCATCTTCATCACGCCGACCGACCAGACGAAGATCATCGGATTTGGTCTCGGCGCGTGGACGTCGGGCGGCCTCGCCCGAAAGGCGGTCGCCGAGCAACTGGCGTCAGGCCACGAACCGTCCGGCGACGCGGCGATCGAGACCGTCCCCTACATGTCGCCCGAGCAGGTGTTGGGCGACCGCGTCGATGCCCGCACGGACGTGTTCTCGCTCGGTGTCGTGCTCTACGAGATGCTGACGGGCCGTGCGCCCTTCGGGTCGAGCACGCCGGGCGCGACCGCTGTCAAGGTCCTCCAGAGCACTCCGCCGCCCGCGACGCGGTGGAACCCTTCCCTGCCCCCCGGCTTCGACCCAATCCTCGCGCGGGCGCTGGCCAAGAGCCTCGAGGCTCGCTACCCGACCGCGTCCGCGGTGGCCGCCGACCTTCGCGCCCTGGCGGGCACACTCCACGTTCGCGTGACGTGCGAGACCGCGGGCCGGACACCCGAAAGCCCGCACAGGCCTCGGGGTCCGATCGTCAAGCGCTTCGTCCTGGCGGTGCTCGCGCTGGCCTTGCTCGGGGCGCTTGCGGCCGGCGCGTGGCACTGGCGAGACAGGATTCGCGCGCTGTTCACTCGCGGGGCGCCCGGTCCCCGCCCGGTGCTCGTCGTCATGCCGTTCCAGATGGAGGGGAGCGAGGCTGCGCGTGTCTACTTTGGAGTTGGCTTCGCCGAAGACCTTGCCGCGCGACTGGGAGAAGTCCCTGGCCTCACGGTCGTCGGCCGGTCGTCGATCGCGGAGACCCCGGTCCCGTCCCTGCCCGAACGCGCCTCACGCCTTGGTGCCGCCGTGGCGTTGAGGGGCACCACCCGGCCAGGGCCGTACTCGCTGCACGTGAATGTCGAGTTGGTGGAGGTGGCGTCGGGCCGTGTGATCTGGACAGAGCGCTATGCCCGCGAGCCGCGCCAGGCGTCGGCTGCCGAGGCAGAGATTTCGCGGCAGGTCGCTGACACGCTCGGACTGCAGATGCCGACCGGCAACCGCTGGGCTCGCGCGCGGGTCCGGCAGGTCGATCCACGGGCCTACGACATGTACCTGCAAGGTCGTGATGCCGCAGCGCACCGCGATCGCGCGCGCGCGATCGCGCTCTATCGCCAGGCCATCGAAGCCGACCCGAAGCTGGTCGAGGCGCGCGTTGGCATGTCCGAGGCACTCTACCTCGAGGACTTCTACGCGGGAAGCAACGGCGACACGAGCGCGATCGACCACGCGAGGGAGGAAGCAGAAGCGGCGCTGGCCGTCGATCCCGAGATGCCGCGCGCGCATGTCGTCGCTGCGCTCTCGGCGTCCACGACGACGGCGGCGGCTTCGTCGCTGGCACGGGCGCTCTCCCTCGACCCGTCGTCCGGCGAGGCATGGCACCACGCCGGCGACCTGGTCATCGAGCTGGATCCCGCCCGCGCGATCGTGTTCTACCAACACTCGATGCGGCTCGACCCCGACATCGACGCGAACCATCGCGACATCGCGAGCGCATACGAGATGCTCGGCAGGTTGTCCGATGCCGAGACGGCTCTGCGCGGCGGCCAGTCGGCCCGGCCAGACCGGCCGTGGTGGGCGCAGTTGCTGGCCCGGATCGAGATCGCACGCCAGAACTACGACATCGCTGTCGAGACACTGGCCCGCGAGCCGGCCACCGAGTCCACCCCCTTGGTGTGGCTGGTCGGCAGGGTGATCCCCATGACGATGGGCTCCCGAGTGGAGGAGGCGCGGAGAGAAGCCACCAAGCTGACCGAACGCTATCCCTGGTTCTGCGAAGGCCAGGCCGTCATGGCCGCGCTCGAGTGGGATACCACTGGGAAGCCGCGCGCCCGAACCCTCGTTGACTCGATCTTCGCCCGCGCCGCGGCGCCGGGCGCGCCGGTGCAGATGCTGCAGTGCGCGGCCACGGCATCGGCGGCGATCGGTGACGGCCCCGAGGCCGCAGGGTACATCTCGAAACTCTCCTCCGACGACCGCGCGCTCCGTGTGTGGATGCGCCAGTCGGTCTTCAGCCTGGCGTTCGCGTTCCGCCGCCACCTGTATCCCTGGAACAAGATCGAGTCATCCGGCCCGGTCAGGCAGGCGAGCGATTTGTTGGCGCAAAGCCTTGCCCGGCTTCGCGACGAGACGGCGCGACGACTCCCCGCGCCCCCGCAACAGGTCGCAAGCACAAACAGGTGAGTCTTTTGCCGCCTCACCAAGTCCGCAAGCGTGGTCGCCGGCGTCCTCATGCTGACTCCTGAATTGGACAAATTCTGGCGCCTGGATTCTGCCTACCTGAAAAGTGACGGGACATCAACCCGCCAGCACCCGCACCAGCAACTCCGAGTCGATATTCGCGCCCGACACGATCACCGCGGTCCGGCGATCCCTCGCGGGCACGCGACCGGCCGCCAGCGCAGCCACGCCCGCAATACCCGCGCCTTCCGCTATCAGGTGATCGTGACGAACGAGACGGCGAATCCCGTCCAGCAGCTCCTGTTCGCTGACCATCGCCAGCCGGGGAACAAGCGCCTGCACCACCTGAAACGCGAGGTTGTCGGGATCCATGTTGCCCGCCAGGCCGTCCGCGATCGTCGGTCCCACCTCGACCTCGACAATTCGCCCTGCCGCCAGCGACGCGGCAAAGGGATGTGAGGCTTCTGCCTCGACGCCGACAACCTCGACATCGGGCCGGACGGCGTTGATGGCCGCGGCAACCCCGGCCAGCAGGCCCCCGCCGCCAACCGGGACGACCAGCAGGTCAACACTCGGCAGGTCCTCGACCACTTCCAGCGCGATCGTGCCGGTCGCGGCGATCAGATCCGGGTGGCTGTAGGCCGAGATGAACGGGTGGCCCGCCTCGCGCGCAAATTGCTTCGCCATCCGTTCGGAGTCTTCGTATGTCTCTGCCTCCGCGCGGAGTTCGGCCCCGTGACGCCGGATGGCGTCGAGCTTGGTGGCAGGCGCCCGTCGTGGCGTGAAGATGACGGTGCGAAGGCCGGCCTGCAAGGCGGCCCACGCCATCGCGCGCCCGTGATTGCCGGCCGATGCCGTGAC
This sequence comes from Acidobacteriota bacterium, assembly GCA_025363775.1. Taxonomy (GTDB): domain Bacteria; phylum Acidobacteriota; class Vicinamibacteria; order Vicinamibacterales; family Fen-181; genus FEN-299. The sequence goes on from JANYLG010000091.1 coordinate 62,144, forward strand.
GAGGCATGGGGGCGGCTGGCCCGGCTCGAGCCGTTCCTGGATCGCCAGGATCGCGTTCAGCGCGCCTCGCGCCTTGAACGAATGCGTCACCTGGAGCGACTCGAGCTTGAGGTAGACCTCGCCGCCGGCTGCATCGCTCAGCCAGTCGGAGCGCACCAGCGGTGTCCGTCGCACGGAGGGTGCGATGCGCCCTCGCGCACGCTGGATGTCGGTGAGCGAGGGAATCACGAGCCGGCCTCGCCTCTTCGGCTCCGGCTCGAAGGCCTGGTGTCGTCAAGGGCTTCGAGGATCATTTGCAGGTATCATAACGCCATGCTCCTCGAGACCCGCGATGCTCCCCCGTTTTACAAGAACGGCTACGTCCTGGCCTGCGAGCAGACCCGGGAAGGGGTCATCATCGACCCGGGTGACGAGGTCGATCAGTTGTTGAACGTCGTCGCGGAGCAGAAGGTGCAGGTCCGGATGATCCTGCTCACGCACGCTCATGTCGACCACGTGGCGGGCACCGCGAAAGCCAGGGCCGCATGCGGCGCGCCCATCTACCTGCACCGCGACGATCTTTCGCTCTACGAGGCGACGCTGCAGCAGGCGGCGTTCTTCGGGCTCGAAATCGAGGCGCCTCCGCCCGTCGATCACTTCTTCGATCCGTCAGCGTCCCTCGCGTTCGGGAACTACGAGGTGCGCGTGCTCCACACGCCCGGTCACACGCCGGGCGGCGTCTGCCTGCTGGTCGGCCCCGCAGGCCACCCGGGCAAGAAGGTGTTCGTGGGCGACACGCTCTTTGCCGGCTCGATCGGGCGCACCGATCTGCCGGGCGGCGACCACGACACACTGATTGGCTCGATCCGCGGCGTGCTCTTCAAGCTTCAGGACGATGTCGAGGTGTACTCGGGGCACGGGCCGAAGACGATGATCGGACAGGAGCGGCGGACGAACCCCTTCCTTGTGGGGCGGGCGCGGTAGGGCTGGATTTAGGCGGACAGCAGTCAGCAGGCGCCTTTCTCCACCGTCAGTTCTACCCGCCCCACGCGCACGCGATCTCTCGCTGCCAGCCAGGCGCGCTTGATGCGGCGGTCGTTCACGAACGTGCCGTTCGTGCTGCGGAGGTCCTCGATCTCCAGCTCCCCGGAAGCATGGGCCGTGAAGCGGCAGTGCAGCCGCGACACGAGGGGGGCCTCGACGATGAAGTCGGCCCTGACCGCGCGCCCCAGCGTCTTGATCCCTTCCGGCATCACCCGGAACGTCAACCCCTCGTCGCCGCCGCCCACGGACTTCGTTTGCAGGATCCACATTCTAGCGAGCCCTCATCGTGTCTTTCAGCCAGGTTTCGATCGCCGAGAGCACAGTGCGGCTGATGGTCTTGTCCGGCAACCGGTCGTACTCGTCAACGTCGCCTGTCTTCGCCGGCACCAGCAGGTGGTTGATTCCGGCTAGTTTCACCAGCTTCACCGCCGAGCCGGCGCGACCTTTCCTGGCCTTGGCCATCGTCTCCAGCCTATCCGCGTTGGTGGGCGCGACCCGGGCGTCCAGCTCGCCCTGGATGATGAGGACGGGCTGATCGATCTTCTTCATCACTTTCGCCGGATCGAAGGTGAGATAGCTTCTGAACCACGGCGTATCCGCCTGGCGCCGCACGTCAGCGGGAATCGCGTCGAGACCGTTCCCGCTGATGACCGCCTGCTGGATCTTCTCCTGCAGCTCGATCTTGGCCTGCTTCTCCGCGTCCGGGATATTCATCAGCGCGAGCATGTGCCGCTGCTGCTCGAGCGCGAGGGCCGCGCCGCTGACGCCTGGCGCTGCGACGAGCACGAGGGCGGAGATATCGCCCTCTCGAGATGCCGCCAGGGCCGCGATGGCGCCGCCATCTCCGTAACCGAGCAGCGCAATCCGACGCGGATCGACGTCCTTCCTTCGATTCAGGAACTTGACCGCGGCAACCGCGTCCTCCGCGTAGTCGGCCAGCGTCGTCGCCTCCGATCGGCCGCCGCTCTGGCCAACCCCGCGCTTGTCGTAGCGCACGACGACGTACCCCGAGTCGGCGAGGGCGGAGGCGACCTGCCCGAAGATCGGGATGCCGGCGACCGACTCGTCGCGGTCGGTCGGATCCGGCCCGCCGATCAGGACGAGAGCGGGGAAGCGAAAGGACGGGCTGGGCCTGTTGGTCGGCTGCGACAGCGTGCCCGCCAGACTGAACCCGTTCGCGGGAATCTGCACCTGCTCGTCGTTCGGGCGCGAGACCGGCTCCCGGCGCGACGAGACCGACGCGATGTCGGACCGTACGACGTCAAGTGCCTGGGCCGGAACCGACAAGCGCAGCAAGCGCCCCCCCGAGTCCGCCCACAGCTCGACGTCCGCGGGCCCATTGGGGTTTGCGAACTCCAGGGTGAAGCGGCGGATCTGCAGCAGGGCCGCCTGCGTCCGCACGCGGTCGTCGGCGATGCTCTTGACGCGGATGGCGACCTGGGCCTGTGGGGGAACGTACGCCTTCAATTCATCCCCCGGCTTGGCGGTCGCGAGTTGGGCGGCCAGCGCCTCGTAGGCGCCGAAGAAGACGTTCGGGAGGAGGACCGCGTCGGGGGCAATCTCGTCGGCCCTGTGCCCGACAGCCGTACCCTGCGTGACATCGCTAGTCGCGGTCGTGCCGGCGACCGTCGTATGCAGCAGGATTTGCCGGTCGCGCAGGCTTCCCTCGATGACGCACTCGAGCGGATGCCACTCGGGCGAGTACGTGATCTCCGCCTTGCGCACGGTCATGCTGAGCGGCGGACCGATTCGCTCGGTTCCCGTAATCGTAAAGCCCAGCGGCGTCCGTGCAACCGTGACCTGCTCGACGCCGACCGCCACGCCCTTGAAGAACACGGTGAAATCGACGGGCTGGGCCGGGGCAGGGGCAGGGGACTGCGCGTGGCCGACGCCTGTCAGCAGTGCGAAGACGACCAGAGCGACAGTACAATGAGCAATACGCATGGCCCTGAAAGAATAGCATCGGGCGGTGAACGGACGATACAAGTGGCCCGCCGGCCAACTATGGCGACCCACCGAGGCCGACGAAGCGCCCGGCCGGCAAGGCGTGACGAGCACTCAGTCCTGAGGGCACAAATACGTCGCCGCATTTGTGCATCGACGGACCAAGGGTTTCGGAGGCGACGATGGAGTTACGCGCGGAGTATCGGGCGGCGAGGGAGTCGTCGGCGGTGTTCGACCGGTCGGGCCGCGGGAAAATCGCGGTGGCGGGGAACGACCGCCGCACGTACCTGCACGCCATGCTGACAAACGACGTTGCGTCACTGCAGGCGGGAGGCGGATGCTACGCGGCATACCTGACGCCGCAGGGCCGGATGATCACCGACATGCGGCTGCTCGAACTGGGCGACCTCGTGCTCCTCGATCTCGATCCATCGATGACGGCCACGGTTCTGCAGAAACTCGACCAGTTCGTCTTCAGCGAGGACGTGAAGCTCGGCGACCTGACCGAGGCGTTTGGCGAGCTGTCGGTTGTCGGCCCTGCCGCGGCCCGAGTGGTGGCGGAAGCCATCGGAGCGGGCAGTCAGCCGGGCGTGACCGAGAGCGACCTGCAGGGCTTTGAGGAGTTCCACAACGTCCGCGCGACCTTCCGCGGCCAGATGGTCCTGGTGGCGGCGTCGCAGGAGACGGGCGCGGCTGGCTTCGACCTGTACGTCGAGCGGCCGCTCCGCGAGGCGCTGGCGGGCGCGCTGGTTGCGGCGGGCGCGACGCTGGCGAGCGGGGCGACCGCGGAGGTGCTGCGGGTCGAGTCGGGTCGGCCGGCCTTCGGCATCGACATGGATGCCGAGACGCTTCCGCTCGAGGCCGGAATTGAAGGGCGTGCCATCAGTTTCACCAAGGGGTGCTATCCAGGGCAGGAAGTGGTGATCCGCGTGCTGCATCGGGGCCGCGGCCGCGTGGCGCGCAAGATCGCGGGGGTGATGGTTTCTGGCGACACCGTGCCTGCGACGGGCGACCTGCTGCGGGCCGGCGACCGCGAGGCCGGTCGAATCACCAGCGCGGTGTGGTCGCCGCTGACAGGTGGCCCAATCGCCCTGGCGCTCGTCCACCGAGATTTCCTCGCGCCCGGCACCGAACTGACGATCCTCCACGGCGACCATGCGCTCTCCTCGACGGTCGTCACGCTCCCATTCGAGCCCCGTTAGACGTCTTGAACGGCCAAAGTCGTTGCGAATGAGTCACGTTCTGTCGACTTCCGTCCGGCCGTTCAAGACGTCTACGCCCCGCGCTTCGCGGGGCCAGCCAACAGCGTTTCTGGTTCTAGCGGGGCGTGCCTTGGGGCCGCCACGCCAGGTTCGGCGGTCTGAGGCACGCCTCGCTAGATCAACCACAAAGATCACAGAGATCAGAGTGGCGTCCGGGCCTTCGGCCCGTCCCGGTCGAAGCCCCCGGCGTTTGAGCCCCCTGTGTTTCTCCGTGGACTTGGTGGTCGAACGCCGTGGGCAGGGCGAAGCGTCAGGGTGATGGTGCCAGGCGCGCCACCAGTTCGCTGTCGGCGGGCGGAAACGAGAGCGTACGGAGTTCGTGGCTGGCAACCCAGCGGATCTCTTGTCCCAGCAGCGGTCGCGGTTCGCTGGTGAGATCGCACCGGAAGAACCTGAGGTCGAGCACCCGATCGGCGTAGGCGTAGGTCGTGCGGAAGATCTCCTCGTGCACCGTGGCGATCGCGCCGAGTTCCTCGACAATCTCCCGCGCCAGGCACGCTTCGGCCGATTCGCCCGGCTCGCACTTTCCGCCGGGAAACTCCCAGAAGCCGCCCATGTGCGAGCCTTCGAGGCGGCGGGCCACGAGAAGAAAGCCGTCGCGCTCGATGACGGCGGCGGTCACGATGGTCGGTGCCTTGGTCTTGTCCATCGGGTAAGAACCGGGGGCGCTACGTCGCTCTGGCGTGGCGCCGCTTCTTCGCGGCGCTGGCGAGCTTCGCGATGCTGCCGTCGAGCGGATACGAGACGCACGACCGCGCCATCGGGCACGATGCGCACTGCGGCTTGCGTGCCGGGCAGACGATGGCGCCGAAATCCATGAGCGCCTGGTTGAAATCGAACACGCGCTTGCGGGGCAGCAGCGCGCGCGACACGTCCCACAGGTGCTTCCGTGCGGCGTGGGCTACCTCGTCCCCCTTGCCCACGAACACGCGGAACAGCACGCGGGCGACGTTGGTGTCGAGGATTGCCGACCGCTGGCCGAACGCGAAGCTTCGAATCGCGCCAGCCGTGTACTGCCCGATCCCCTTGAAGGAGAGCAGGGTCTCTTCGTCGGCCGGGAGCGCGCCGTTGTAGCGCGCGACCGCCTCTCGAGCGATCGAGTGCAGACGTCGCGGACGGATGTTGTATCCCAGCGGATACCAGGCTTGCACGGCTTCCTCGACAGGCCTGGCCGCCAGCGCTTCGAGCGACGGGAAACGCTCCAGCCACTCGAGGTACTTCGGCAGGACGCGGTCCACCTGCGTCTGCTGGAGCATGATCTCCGAGACGAGGATCTGGTAGGGGTCCGCTGCGCGGCGCCACGGCAGGTCGCGGCCGTTCCGGTCGTACCAATCGAGCAGCCGGCGGCGAAACGCCTGCCGCGCGCCCGCTCCGGGCATTGCCGCAGTCTTCCGCATAACCCGGCCGCGCCGGAACCCACGTGCCGCAGCCGGGTTATTAGCGGCCTCCGGCCGACAACCAGGACCGCTCTTCTTCTGTGTCGAGGAGTTCATCCGCGGGGGACGAATAGCAGGCACACCCATGTTTGAGACCGTGCCATGATCAGTGAGCGGATGGCAAGAACTGAAAATGGGTGGTGCCGTGACATAATTCTCCCCGGTGAAGATCTACACTCGGACCGGCGACAACGGTGAAACCGGCCTGTTCGACGGCCGACGAGTCTCGAAATCCGACCTGCGCGTGAACGCGTACGGCGAAATCGACGAACTGAACGCCGCGATTGGCGTCGTCCTCGCCAGCGGGGTGGACGCGGAGATGTCCGCGATGCTCCAGGTCATTCAGCGCGACCTCTTCGCGGTGGGCGGACGTCTCGCCGATCCGGGACGCCGCGTGGCGGAACGCGTGCAGAAGATGGTCGTGGGCGGCACCGAGGTTGGGCGGCTCGAGCAGTGGATTGACCAACTGGAAGCCGAACTGGCGCCGCTTCGCCGGTTCATCCTGCCCGGCGGATCGCCGCCCGGCGCAGCGCTCCACCTGGCCCGCACCATCTGCCGGCGGGCTGAACGTCGGGTCGTCGCGCTGGGCCCGGACGAGGTGGACGCCGAGTTGCTGGCCTACGTGAACCGGCTCTCGGATTTCCTCTTCGTCGCCGCGCGGGCGGTGAATCGGCGCGCCGGCATCCCGGAACTCGAATGGTGACGAACCTGGCCGAGGCGTACGCGACCTGTGCCCGGTTTGCGCGCGATCACTACGAGAACTTCCCGGTCGCTTCGCGCCTGTTGCCGCGCGGGATGCGGCCACACGTTGCGGCTGTGTATGCGTTCGCCCGCGTGGCCGACGATTTCGCAGACGAAGGCGACGGTCCCGCCGCGGGGCGGCTCGTTCTGCTCGACGCGTGGAGCGAGCAGCTCCACGCGTGCATGGCCCAGGCGGACCCCAGCCTCGGCCCGGCACCGTGCGCGACCGCGATGAGTCGTGCCACCGTCGCCCTCCCCCCAGAGACTTCGCACATCTTCGCCGCCCTCGGCAGTACAATCCGCACCTGCAGACTCCCCGTCTCGCTGTGCGACGACCTTCTGAGCGCGTTTCGCCAGGATGTGACGACGGTTCGATACGACACGTGGGAAGCCGTCCTCGACTACTGCCGGCGTTCGGCAAACCCCGTGGGCCGGCTCGTGCTGGCGATCGCCGGCTATCGCGACGACCGGCTCGACCGCAGCTCCGACGCCGTCTGCACGGCCCTGCAGTTGACGAACTTCTGGCAGGACCTGGAGCGCGACTGGCTCAAGGGAAGGCTCTACCTTCCCCTCGACGAGTGCCGCCTGGAGGGGGCGCGCCTCGTGGACCTCGACGCGGGTGTGTTGACACCGGCGTGGCGCAAGGTCCTTCGCGGCGCGGGCGCGAGGACAGCGGCGCTCTTCGACGAGGGCCGCCTGGTGTGCGACCGCGTGAGCGGCCGGTTGCGATTCGAATTGCGGTTCACCTGGCTTGGCGGGCGGCGCATTCTCTCGCGGCTGGAGCGGGACGATTTCGACGTGTTCCTGCGGCGACCTGCCCTGCGTGGAGCCGATCTCCCGGCGCTTCTTTGGCAAGCGATGATCTGGCGGACGCGATGAGCGGGCGAGACACGAACTTCTACTATTCGTTCCTGGTGCTTCCCTCCGAGAAGCGGCGCGCGATCGTGGCCGTCTGGGACTTTTGTCACGCCGTGGACGATGCGGTGGACGAGGCTCCTTCGTCGGCCGGGCCGGACGACCCGGACGGCGCGAGGGCGCGGCTCGCGCGATGGCGCGACGAGTTGGCCGCGTGCTACATCGGCCAGCCTCGAACCCCGCAGGGCGCGAACCTGGTCCCGTTCATCCGTCGGTTCTCGCTTCCTCGTGGCAGCTTCGACGCCGTGATCGACGGCGTGGCCATGGACCTCGACCGCTCGCGGTACGAGACGTTCGACGATCTGCGGGAGTACTGCCTTCGCGTCGCGTCCGCGGTCGGCCTCCTCTGCATCGTGATCTTCGGCTACAGCGACCCGCGAACACGCCAGTACGCCGTGGACCTCGGCATTGCGCTCCAGTTGACCAACATCATCCGCGATGTGGCAGCGGACCTGGCGCGCGGGCGAATCTACCTTCCCCTCGAGGACCTTGCCCGACACCGCTGCGGCGAAGACGACCTGCGTGCCGGAATCGTCTCCGAGCGCGTGCGGGGCCTTCTCGCAGAAGAGTGCCGCCGGGCCGGGGACTACTACGAACGGGCCGAGCGGGAGTTGCCGCGTGCCGACCGTCGGGCGATGGTGGCGGCCCGGATCATGGCCGGGATCTACCACGCGATCCTGGACCGGGTCGAGGCTTCGGGTTACGACGTGTTCTCGCAGAAGATCCGGGTGCCGCGCCCGCGTCGCGCGGTCATTGCGGCCTTGCTGTGGGCGCGAGTGATGAGCGGGCGCTGATGCGACCCTTCGATGTCGTGGTGATCGGCGGAGGGTTCGCGGGGCTGAGCGCCGCCGCGGCGCTGACCTCGTCGGGCGCGCGCGTTCTCCTGCTCGAGGCGCGGCCGGCACTCGGCGGGCGCGCTTCTGCGTTTGTCGATCCGGCCACCGGCGAGCAGGTGGACAACGGCCAGCACCTGATGCTCGGCTGCTACCACGAGACATTCGAGTTCCTCGCCCGCATCGGTGCGAGCGACCTGGTGCACGTCCAGCCGAGCCTCGAAGTGCCGTTCGTGGACCCGGCGGGCTGCCAGACGACGCTGTGGTGCCCGCCGCTGCCGTCGCCGCTGCACCTGCTGGCGGGACTTGTCGAGTGGGACGCCCTCGGCTTCAGGGACCGGATGTCGGCGTTCAGCCTGGCCGCGCCCATCCGGCGTGCTCAGCGTGTTCTCCGCACGGGCAAGGGCCGCCTGCCGGCGTCGCCCGGGGAAACGGTGGAGAACTGGCTGATTCGGAACGGGCAGACCCGGCGCCTGCGCGACATGCTGTGGGAGCCGCTGGCGCTGGCCGCGCTGAACCAGTCGGCGCAGGAGGCCGCCGCCCCGGCCTTCCTGGGGGTGCTCGCGCGCATGCTTGGACCCGGCCCGACCGACTCGGCCGTGGCTGTTCCGCTGCGGCCGCTGACGGAGGTCTACGCGGACCCGGCCTGCGAGTTCATCCGCGCCAGCGGCGGCGAGATCCGGGTGTCGAGCCCCGCGCGCGTTCGCGTGGAAGGTGACCGTGTGACGGGCATCGAGGTTCGAAGCGAACGCATCGATGCGCCGGCCGTCATCGTGGCGGTCCCGTGGTTCGCCCTCGCCGAGACGTTCGTCGGCCAGGTGGGCGCCCTCGCCGACCTGCTCTCGGCCGCTGGAGCGGTTGCGGCTTCGCCGATCGTGACGGTCAACCTCTGGTTCGACCGTGGCGTGCTGCCGGCGCCGTTCATCGGCTTACCCGGCAGGACGTTCCAGTGGGTGTTCGACAAGCGGCAGGTGTTCGGCGACTCCGCCTCCCACCTGTCATGTGTCTCGAGCGGCGCCGCTGCGGTCGTCGCACGGTCGAACGAGGCGCTGGCCGCAAGAGCCTACGACGAGCTGGTGACCGCGCTGCCGGCCGCGCGCGCGGCCCGGCTGCTTCGAAGCCTGGTCGTCCGCGAGCGGCGGGCCACGTTCTCGCTCGCGCCCGGGCAGCCGCCACGCCCCGGCACCCGCACGCCCGTGAGAGGATTGCTCCTGGCAGGCGACTGGGTCGATACCGGCCTGCCCGCCACGATCGAAGGCGCCGTCGTCAGCGGACACCGCGCCGCCCAGAGCTTTTTCTTATGACTTCCATCGTCGTCCACTACAGCGAGATCGCGCTCAAAGGACAAAACCGCCCGTGGTTCATCGCGCGGCTCGTCAACAACGTCCGCCACGCGACCTCCGACCTCGATATCAAATCGGTCCGTTCGCTCATGGGCCGGCTCGAGATCGTGCTCGGTCCCACGGCAACCTACGAGCAGGTGCGCGACCGGCTTTCGCGCGTGTTCGGTGTCGCGAACTTGATGCGAGCGGCACGCGCGCCGCTCGACATCGAGGCGATCGCCGCCGCCATCCTGCGCGACCTCGGCGACATCGACACGCCGTCCTTCAGGGTGTCAGTCAAGCGCGCCGACAAGCGATTCCCGATGACGTCGATGGAGATCGAGCGCGAGGTTGGCGGACGGATCAAGCTGGCCAGGGGATGGCACGTCGATCTCGACAACCCGCAGTTGACCATTTCGGTGGAGATGCTCAACACCGAGGCGTTCTACGCCTTCGGCAAGGACCGCGGCCCGGGCGGGCTGCCGACGGGCGTCAGCGGGAAGGTCGCCTGCCTGCTGTCGGGCGGAATTGACTCGCCGGTTGCCGCGTGGCGGATACTGAAGCGCGGGTGCTCGGCGCTGCTCGTGCACTTCCACAGCTATCCGTTCCTGTCGCGTGCATCCCAGGAGAAGGTGCGAGAACTCGCGCAGCTCTTGACCACCTACCAGCATCGCAGCCGGCTGTTTCTCGTGGCGTTTGGCGAGATCCAGCGCCAGGTGGTGCTGGAGGTTCCGGCGCCGCTCCGCGTGGTCGTGTACCGGCGCTTCATGATGAGGATCGCGGACAGGATTGCCAGGGCCAACGGCGCCCGCGCCCTGGTGACGGGGGAAGTCATTGGGCAGGTGGCGTCCCAGACCCTCGAGAACATGTCGGTCATCGCGGCAGCCACCAGCCTGCCGATCCTGCGGCCGCTCGTCGGAATGGACAAGGAGGAGATCGTGGCCCAGGCCGAGCGCCTTGGCTCGTTCGAGATCTCGGTGGTGCCCGACCAGGATTGCTGCCAGCTGTTCACGCCGAAGCACCCGGCCACCCGGGCGACTCTCTGGGCGGTTGAACAGGCGGAGAGTCACCTGCCGATCGACGAACTGGTGAGCAAGGCCGTGGCGGACGCCGAGCAGGAGCAGTTCTACTTCCCGACGGTCGCGGCCGGCCAGACCCTCCCGGCCAGGTAGTCCCTCAGCGCTTCCTCGGTGCTCTTGAACGCCAGGTCGGCCCAGGGGATCTCGGCCGGGGCGAAGGCGCGCGCCTCGAGCGATTCCTCGTCGGTCACGGTCAAGGTCTCGACCTTCGATGCGCTCGCCGCGTAGACGATCACGATGGGCGTGCGGCCCGGGTACGAGTAGATGCCGACCAGGCCGTCGAGCTGCACGTCGAGGCCGACCTCTTCGCGGGCTTCGCGAATCGCCGCCTGCTCGACCACTTCACCGCGGTCCAGGTAGCCGCCAGGGAACACCCACTTTCCGTATCCCGGCTCGATGGCCCGCCTGACGAGCACCACCGCCTGGTCGTCGCCAAGGCGGATGATCGTGGCCACGGCCACCTTGGGATCCACGTAGTAGACGAACCCGCACGCCTGGCAGACCAGTCGCTCCGGCTCACCCGCCCTGAGCATCGTCGCGCGAAACGCCCCGCCGCACATGGGACAAAAGCTGAAGCCCGCCATATCGTGGATTCCCGGAGGGGATAGTCAGGACACCCGCGCTGCCACAGCGCCTGCGAAGCCCCGACTCCGGCCCACACTATCGCCGCGGCCTCGTGGGTGTCAAGACAAGGTGAGAGAGGCTTGAATCACGCGACCTTCCGGCGCCAGAATGGAGGTGGGCGTCACGGAGGTGCTGCTGGTGTGCGGACGAGGATGGTCTGGACGCGCTGCCGGTCGCGTTGCCGTCTGCGTGCTCTGCGTCGCGATGCTGGATCGCGCGGCCGTGGGGCGCGCTCAGGACACACCCCTGCCCGAGAAGGATGCGTTCCTGGCCGAGGCCCGGAAGCGCATCAAGAGCGACGACCGGCTGCTGAGCCAGTATACGTTTCGTCAGCGGCAGGTCCGAATTGACCTCGATGGCGATGGACGCGCCGAGAAAAAGACCACCAAGGAGTTCGAGGTGTATCCCTCCGTGGAGGGCAGCCCTGCCTACCGCAGGCTGATCGCGACCAACGGGGTGCCGGAGTCGCCACGCAAGCTGGAGGAAGCGGACCGCAAGCATCGCGAGCACCTGATCGAGTGGATCCACGATCGCCAGGCAGAGAGTCCGAGCGTGCGCGGCAAGCGCGATCTGAAAGAGCGGCGCGAGCGCGAGCAGGAAGAGCGCATCACGGACGACATTCTGCGCGTCTACGACATCCGCCTCGTGGGACGCGAGGAGGTCCGCGGCCGTTCGGCGATTGTGCTGACGTTGACGCCGCGCCCCGGGGTGAAGCCGTCGGTCGAGGAGGCCGCGCCGATGACCAAGCTGCGCGGGCGCGCCTGGGTTGACGAACGCGACTTCGCTGTGGTTCGGGTGGAGCTGGAATCGACCGATACGATCAACCTGGGATGGGGATTCCTGGCCCGCATCGGATCGGGGACGACGCTGTTGTTCGAGCGTCAGAAGGTGAACGACGAGGTGTGGCTGCCCTCTCGTGTGACGGCGCACCCAAAAGCGCGGATCGCGTTCGTCAAGAGATTCGACGCGGAAATCATCAGCGACTACAGTGACTACCGGAAGTTCACCGTCAACACGGCGATTTCATTTGCGCCCACCAAGCCCGCCAAGCCCGTCAAGTAGGTCCACGGCCACGGCCGTTCGCGGGAAAAAGAAAAGGGGCACGGCCCGCGCCGTGCCCCTCTCCCAGACCCGTCCCAAGTCCTGTTCCCTGAGTTTTGAGCCCTCCTAGAACGTCAGCCTGAAGCCGAACCGAAGCACCCGAGGCGCCAGCAGTTGGCTGATCAAGTTCGAGTTGCCCGCAACCGGCGGGGTCTTCGTCAGGTCGGCGGTGTTCTGGATTCCGCGTTCGGTCAGCGTCGTGTTGCCGTTGAGCATGTTGAACACGTCGAGGCTCGCCACCACCTTTACGCGGTTCGCGATCGTGAACGGCTTGTCCACGCGGAAGTCGATATTCTGGAAGTTCGGTAGCCGGACGTCCCCGCGGGTATCGAGGTAGACCGTGGCCTGGCCCGCGCTGAACGGCCGCGTTGGCGACGTCACCGAGCGGATGTACGGGTTGCCGGTGCGGTAGCTGTAGTTCGCCGCCACTCCGATCTTCCACCACGGGAGCGTGTAGGCGCCCGCCATGCGGAAGATCCACTTCTGGTTGACGAACACGCCGCCCAGACCGCTCGACGTGGACTCGGGCGCGTACTGGCCGTTGTCGAGCGACGTGAAGATGTTCGTCGGGTCCTCGTAGCCCTGACCCTGCGTGTAGTGCACCGGGGCGTCGTTGTACGACAGGCTGGCGGTCATCATCCAGTTCTTCGACATCCGCTTGCGGGCGGACAGCTCGATGCCCTGGTAGTTGCGCGAATAACCCGGCTGGTTCGTGAGGACGTAGTTCACCCCAGGCTGGCTCGTCGGCTCGTAGTAGGTCACCTGCGGGCACGACGCTCCGGCCCCGCACTTGTCGGCGGTTGGCGCCCACTGGACGGCCTTGAAGTTGGTGTAGTCCCAGTTCAGCGTGTCGCTCCAGTTGAAGTTGCTGTACTTCCGCCAGATGTAGCTGAAGCTCACGGCGAAGTCGTTGCTCAGCTGCTTGTCGAAGCTGAACAGGACCTCGTCGGTCCGCTCCGCGGTGAGGTTCGGATCGATCGTGCCGGTCGTTGTCGTCTGCCCCGGGTTGTTGTAGTTGTAGCCCGTCGTGTAGCTGAGCGGCGTGGGGATCAGCACGACCTCATTCGCCTGGATCACCTTGTCGTTGTTGAGGTCCACCCACGGATACCGGACCGTCGTGGGGCCGGCCGTGTTGTAGACGTACGCCAGACCGCCAGAGCCGAGCTGGCCGACGTACTTGGCATAGCTGAACTTCGCCACGTTCCGGCCGTTGCCGAGCAGGTCGTACGTGAGGCCGAACCGCGGCGACCAGTTCTTCCACGCCACGTCGGGGTTGTTGCCGCCGAAGGACAGGGCTGGGAGCTGGTTGAAGGCCGCCCCGGGGTACGTGACGCCCTTGTAGACGCCGCTGTAGGTCGGCTGTCCGAAGAGCGGCGACGCGTCAACCTTGTTCGCTTCCACGAGGTCGTACTGGTAGTCGTAGCGGAGCGACAGGATAACGGTCAGCTTCTTCATGCTCACCGTGTCCTGCACGTAGAAGTTTCGGTTGTGCAGGCGGTAGTTGCTGAGGCCGCGGCGGTAGAGCTGCGCTTCCACCGGGACGCCGTTCGTCAGTCGCCCGTAGGCGTCGCCGCCATACATGTTGGCTGTCAGCGCGCCGTCATTGCGATACTTGATCCCGAACTTCAGCAGGTGGTCGCCGTGAAGCAGGCCCGGCAGGAAGTAGCTGCCCACGACGTCGAGGCTGTCGGTCGGCCGCACGAAGACCGATTCCTGGAAGGAGCGCGACCACGCGGTCGTCGTCGTCTCGTAGAGTGGCTGGACGTTGCGCAGGTTTTCGTCGTGGAACGCCAGCGCGAAGTTGTTCCCCACGTGCGCGTAGGAGAATTCCATCATGAACCTGTCGGTGAAGATCTGGCGGTCGCTCCACTTGTAGGTCTTCGGCATGCCGGTCTTCCACCAAGTGGAGCCGAGGTTGGTATCAGCCACGCCCACCTGCTGGTAGGTCGTTTCGAGCGGGCGGAGGTCCGACGCGTCGCGGGCGTTGCGAACCTTCTCCGCGGCGTTGAACAGGAAGGAGAACTGGTTGTTCTTGAAGGTCTCGACGGCGAGCTTCAGGTTGTAGTTGTTGAGCAGCGTCGTGTCGCTGTTCAGGCATCCGCGGACGTCGTTGATCGGCACCGATGTCGGATCCGCCGCGAGCGTCGCCTTCATCGCCTGGCACGGCTTGTCGGGCTTGAAGAAGTTGTTGATGCCGACGTTGACGTTCTGCTTCCCGATGCCGCCCCAGAACCACGCCTTGCCCTTCTTGATCGGGCCACCGGCCTCGAGGCCGTAGTCCTTGATGTTCTGGATCGGGTTACCCGTCACCGCGCCCTGCTTCCGCAGGGTGTCGTCCACGTTGATCGACTGGAACTTCTGGTCGGTGATGTAGTAGCGTCCCGATCCCCGCAGCTTGTCCGTGCCGCTCTTGGTGACCAGGTTCACGCCGACGCCAGGCGACTGCATCGTGATGTCGGCGCCGCCGGCCGAAATCTGCATCTCCTCGAACGAGTCGAAGTCGAAGTAGATCGGCGACCCGCCGGTGGCGTTCATGTCGGTGATGTCGATGCCGTCAAGGTTCCATTTCTGCTGCGCGAACCCCGCACCGCGCGCCACGAAGTTCGACTGCTGCCCCGACGCGCTGCCGCCGACGTTCTGGCGGTCCATCGCGATGCCGGCCGACTGCTCGATGATGACCCATGGGTCGCGGGCCGTCGGAATGCTCTGCAGCGATTCCTGCGTGAACCGGCTCGTCCTGCTGGTGTCGCGCAGGTCCACCACCGGCGTCTCGCCCGTGACTGTCACCGTCTCCTGGAGCGTCGAGATCTCGAGCGCCGCGTTGATCTGCACGTTGGCGGCGATCTCGACCCGGATCCCGTCGCGAATCAGGGTCTTGAACCCGGGCAGTTCGAACTTCACGGCGTAGACGCCAACGGTCAGACGCGGAAACTGGTACGTGCCCGTCGGGCTGCTGACCGCGACCATCGGCTGCAGGAGTGTCGAACCGGTGCAGGTTACTGTGATCCCGGGCATCACCGCTCCCGATGCATCGGTGACCTTTCCAAAGATTTGCCCAGGCTGCTGCGCAAAGCCGGTTCCCGCGATGGCCAGGGTGATGACCATCGCGAGCACGAACGTCCACCGAGACTTCATACACGCCTCCACTGAGAGCAAAGGATTCCGTTCCGAAAGGTCCCGGGGGCTCTGATTGAAGAAGGAATTGGGTTTAGACTCGGCAGCACTCTAGCACGTCCTGTGCCAGATTGGGTGCTCGGCGTGCTCAGGACCAGCCCGTCACCGATCCTGGTTACTCCTCCCATTATCCGAGTGCCGGTCGTTCGACACCACACCTGATGCCCAGCGGTGCACCGGGCGCTCTGGCTGGTTGGATTCGGGAATCCAAGGAATTGGAGAGGGGCACGGGCTCGGGTGTATGATTCGCGCGACTGGCAACGAGGAGTCTACGATGAGCCGACTGGGCATTCGCCTGGCAGCGTGTGTGGTCGCGGGGGTAGCGGTCGCGGCGCTGCACGCGCAGGACGGCGCCGTGTTCAAGGACACCACGGCCGAGTCCATCTTCAGGGCCGCGCGCGTGGCGATCGGTCAGGGTGAGGGCAAGGTGCTCGCGCTCAGGTCGCTCGTTCTCAAGGGCAAGTCCCGCGTGGTGCTGGGAGACCAGCCGGCCGTTGACGCGACCGTCGAGATCCGGGTGCTCCTGCCCGATCGCTACCTTCGCACGGACGTGGCCGACGCCTCCCGGCTGATGACCGGCTTCTCGGGCAAGTCCCTGTTGACGTCAATTGACGACGGCAAGGAAATCAGCAGCCCGCCGCCCAATCTCCACGCCGGACTGCTGAAGGTCGAACAGGCCAGACTGACGCGGCTGTTGCTCGGTATGGCGGCTTATGTGTCGCCCTACTACTTCGTCACGTTCCGCGCGATGGGCGGTCAGGCGGACCTCGCCAGTCCCCTCCAGGCCCCGGCAACCACCGTGATCCGGGACGGCCGCCTGGACCAGAACGTTATCGAAGGCGCCGGACGGGACGGTTTCTTCGTCCGGATGTTCGTGGACGCGGGCCGGTACCCGATCACGCTGGCGTATCGCGCTACCAAGGACGCGATGAACGAGATGACTTTCGCCGACAGGCGGGAGGTGGACGGCCTCCGCCTGCCGTTCCGGATCTCGACGAAGGACGGCAAGCGAACCATCGACGATCTGGTGTTCGACCAGGTCTCGGTGAACGTCCCGCTCGGCGATGCCGACTTCGCGCCGTCACGGCGCTGACGCGGCGGCTCGACCGGAAACCACTCCGGGAGTGGTTTCTGCGTGGCGACGGTGACGGGATCCCTGGGAGAGGTTCCCCCGCCGCCCGACTGCTTCCCCGCGCAGCCGGATGCCATTACACTGTCCGTGTCATCCATGACCAGCGAGCAAGTCACGATCTATCGCCGCATGAGTACCACCCAGCGGCTGCGGGTCGCATTCGGGCTTCACACATTCGCCAGGAACCGGCTCGAAGCGGCCTTGCGCCGGGAGTATCCGGACTACTCCGACCGCGAACTCGCCCACGAGATCATGAGGAGGTTCCTCGGTGAACCAGGAAGAGTTCTTCGTGGACGTGCTACTGGCCGAAGCCGACGAGTCGCCAAAGGAATAGTCAGGATCCCTGTGGTACACTGACCGCTTCACCTCAATTCCAGGAGCTGCCATGGCCGACGATCGGTCCACCGCCGACGGGGAAGTCTATCTGCCCACGCCCGAGATCGTTTCCGCGGCCCACGTGCCCGACTGGGAGGCGCTCAGCGCCGAGGCCGACGCCAACTACGTGAAGTTCTGGGAAGACCGCGCCCGCGAGCTGGCCTGGCACGCCCCATGGCAACAGGTGCTCGACGAGTCCAATAAGCCGTTCTACAAATGGTTTGTCGGCGCCCGTACCAACATCGTCCACAACGCCCTCGATCGTCACCAGAAGACGTGGCGCCGCAACAAGCTCGCCCTCATCTGGGAAGGCGAGCCGGGCGACCTGCGCACCTTCTCGTATCACGCGCTGCACCGCGAGGTGTGCCAGTTCGCCAACGTGCTCAAGAGCATGGGTGCGCGCAAGGGCGACCGGATCACTATCTACATGGGCCGCATCCCCGAGATCGTCATCGCCATGCTGGCCTGCGCGAAGATCGGAGCGATCCACTCGGTGATCTACGGCGGCTTCTCGGTCGAGGCGCTCCATGGCCGCATCGAGGATTCCCAGAGCAAACTGCTGGTGACCGCCGACGGCGGCTGGCTCAACGGGAAGATCGTCCGGCTCAAGAGCATCGTGGACGAGGCGCTCCAGCGGTGCGGCTGCGTCGAGCACGTCGTGGTCGTGAGGCGCACGGGCCACGAGGTCGTCATGGAGCAGGGGCGCGACTACTGGTACCACGACCTGCTCGGTCTTCCGATCGCGCGAACCGACGGCGACCGCTGCGAGACGGAGGTCATGGACGCGGAGGATCCGCTCTTCATCCTCTACACGTCCGGCACCACCGGCAAGCCGAAGGCAATCCTGCACACCCACGGCGGCTACCAGGTCGGGGTGGCCACGACGATGAAGTACGTGTTCGACATCAAGGAAGAGGACCGCTGGTGGTGCACCGCCGACCCGGGGTGGATCACCGGCCACTCCTACGTGGTGTACGCGCCGCTCATCCTCGGCACCACCAGCTTCATGTACGAGGGGGCGGCGACCTTTCCCTACCCGGACCGCTGGTGGAAGATGGTCGAGCGGTACGGCATCAACATCTTCTACACGGCACCGACGGCCATCCGCGGCCTGATGCGCTTCGGCGAGGCGTGGGTCAACCGCCGTGACCTCTCCTGCCTGCGCCTGCTCGGCACCGTTGGCGAACCGATCAACCCCGAAGCCTGGCGCTGGTACCACCGCACGGTCGGCAAGCAACGGTGCCCGGTGATGGACACCTGGTGGCAGACCGAGACTGGGATGTTCATGATCTCGCCGGTCCCGTCGGCGCCGCTCAAACCCGGGTCGGCCGGTCGGCCGTTCTTCGGCCAGCAGGCTGAGGTCGTGGACGAATCGGGCAAGCCGGTGCCCGACGGCGAAGAAGGCTTCCTCGTGCTGAAGCGCCCATGGCCGGCGATGCTCCGCACCGTGTATGGCGACCCCGACCGTTACGTCCAGCAATACTGGAGCAAGTACCCGGGCCGCTATCTCACCGGCGACTCGGCCAAGCGCGACAAGGACGGCTACTTCTGGGTGATCGGCCGCGTGGACGATGTCATCAAGGTGTCGGGATACCGGCTGGGGACGGCCGAGATCGAGTCGGCGCTGGTCAGCCACCCGTCGGTCGCCGAGGCGGCGGTCATCGGCCTGCCCGACGACATCAAGGGCAGCGTCATCCACGCCTTCTGCATCCTGAAGGCCGGCGTCTCGCCTTCGCCCGAGTTGGCCGACACGCTCAAACAGCATGTCGGCCACGAAATCGGGCCGATTGCCCGGCCGGCCGAGGTGCGTTTCGTCGAGAAGCTCCCCAAGACGCGGTCGGGCAAGATCATGCGGCGCGTGCTCAAGGCCCGGGCGCAGGGCATGGACGAGGGCGACGTCTCGACACTCGAAGAGTAGTGATCTATGTCTACACAACGCTATTCCGTCACGCCACATCCCATCGATACCCTGCTTACCTGGGTCAAATCGGGCGAGATCGCCATTCCGGAGATCCAGCGACCCTTTGTGTGGGAGGCGACAAAAGTCCGCAACCTGCTCGACTCGCTCTACCAGGGCTACCCGGTCGGCTACCTGATCACCTGGCGCAATCCGACCGTGCAGCTCAAGGACGGGACATCGTCTGTCGGCAAGCGTATCCTCATCGACGGGCAGTAGCGCGTCACGGCGCTCATGGCGGCCCTGCTGGGCCGCGAGGTGCTCACCAAGGATTACGAGACCGTGCGCATCCGCATCGCCTTTCACCCCCAGGATGAGAGGTTCGAGGTCGCCAACCCAGCCATCCGCAAGGACGTGGCCTGGATTCCGGACGTCGCCGAGGTCTTCGCGCCCTCCACGAGCGTGTTCCGGCTTGTCGGCAGCTACTGCGCGAAGAATCAGGGCGTATCCCAAGACGCGGTGTTCACCAGCATCGAGAAGCTCCGCAAGACCATCAACAACCACGTCGGCGTGATCGAGCTGGCCGCAAGCTGATGGCATTGAAGATCAAGACCTGGTTCGACGCTCTATGATGCGCGTGGATTCCACACAAAGAGTTGCCGCGCTCATCTTTGGCCAAGAAGTGAGCGGCAGGCGTGCTCGTCGCGAATGGACGTGCGGCAACCGTCGGGAGGACCTCTGATGGCGCGAGACCATCCCCGGAAGAACGCCGTCGACGCGGCCGTCGCCACACCTGCCGCGCCGTGTGGCCGCGCCAACAACGGGCCGCAGCTGCCGTTCGCGTACAAGGTGGTCATCATTCATTGGCTGCTGACGGAGGGCGTCTGATGGCGAAGCACAAGGCTCCAGACCCATCGCTCGCCCGCTCGGCCGAGCCGCTGTATCGGGAGGTCCGGGCCGTCCTCGAATCGGCTCGCGCCGGCGCCTACCGCGCCGTCAACACGGCGATGGTGCAGGCGTACTGGCAGGTCGGCCGGCTGATCGTCGATCACGAGCAGAAGGGTCGGCGCCGCGCGGGCTATGGCGAAGCGGTGATCGCCACGCTGGCCGAGCGATTGACGCAGGCCCTGGGCCGGGGGTTCGACGAGCGCAACCTTTGGTACATGCGGAGCTTCTACGTGGCGTTCCCGATTCTGAACGCACCGCGTTCAGAATTGCCAGGTCCGGACAAACGCGCCGCAACGCATCCCGAATTGCCGATTCGTCACGCGCTGCGTGGCGAATCCGCGGCTGCGGAGAAACTGAGCCCAGTGCGTTCAGAATTGGGGCTTCAAGTCCCGGAGCATCATGAATCGCCGGCGCTGCGCTCGGCCCTCTCGTGGACCCATTATCGGCTGCTCCTTGGTGTGGAGGATGCTCGGGCCCGCGACTGGTACCTGAACGAGGCGGCCGAGCGGCACTGGTCCACCCGCCAACTCGAGCGCCAGATATCGGTGCTCTACTACGAGCGCCTGTTGGCCAGCCGCAAGAAGGCGCCGGTCCGCAAGGAAGCTCGGGACAACCCCGCCGACCTTGGCCCGGAGCAGTTCATCCGCGACCCGTACGTGCTCGAGTTCCTCGACCTGAAGGATTATCCGGCGCTGCGCGAATCGGCGGTGGAACAGGCGATCATCGACAACCTGCAGGCGTTCCTCCTGGAACTGGGCAAGGGCTTCTCCTTCGTCGCCCGGCAGAAGCGCATGCGCTTCGAGGACGAGGACTTCTATGTCGATCTGGTGTTCTACCACTACCTGCTCCGGTGCTTCGTGCTGATCGATCTCAAGGTCGGTAAGCTGACCCACCAGGACATCGGCCAGATGGAATCCTACGTGCGCATGTTCGACGCCCATGCGCGACCTGAGGGCGACAACCCGACCATCGGCCTGATCCTGTGTTCCAGGAAGAACGAGGCGATCGCGAAATATTCGGTGCTGAGCGAGGCCCGCCAGATCTTCGCCGCCAAGTATGTGAAGGCCCTGCCGACCGAACAGGAGCTCACGCGCGAGATCGAGCGCGAGCGGCGGCTGATCGATGCGCGCCGCGCCGACAAGGAGAAACGCTGATGCCGCGCGGACGTCCTCACAAGAATGCCGCCGCAGCTTCGTCTGCCGCACCTGCCGCGCCGCGCGGCCGCGTCAACAACCGCCGCACGTGCCGTTCGCCTACAAGCTGGTACTCAACCAGTGGCTGCTCCCGCTGTTCAACGTCAAGCGCTTCGAGGACCTGGCCGAGCACCTGAGAAACGAGGCGCTCGAAGGGCTCGACGAGAACAACATCCACCACTTCCATCACGCGCTCACGGCCCAGCTCTTCAACCTGGCGCAGCTGCCCACCGAGCAAGGGCGAGCGCCAGTGCGCTTGCAGTTCTTCATCGTTTCGAACACGCCCTCGCACACGATGACGATGCTGTGGAACATGGAGAAAAGCGAGAGCCAGAAGCGGCACGTCCTCTTCCAAGAGGAGGACAGGGACAGCTACGTCAGGAGCATGCTCGAGGCAGCTGGTGCTGGGAGCGGGTCGCGATGATCGGAGATGGCAGTGACATGCCGATGCGAGGAGCGCCTGACGAGTGAGGGCTGTTTCCCAACGTAGACCGCGCGTAGGGCATAATGAAAAGACATGTCTATCTTGAAGGTCGCGCTCATGGGGCATCCCGCGCTCCGACAGGTTGCCCGCAAGGTCGATCCGGCCGAGATCAAGACGTCCGTCTTCCAGAAGCTCGTCGACGACATGATCGAGACGATGCGCGAGTACGATGGCATTGGCCTGGCCGCTCCACAGGTCCACGAGAGCGTCCGCCTCGCGCTGATCGGGATACAAGACGGCGGCGACGACCGCACGCTCCGGATACTGCCCGTCGTCAATCCGGTGGTCAAGCCGACCGGCAAGAGCACGGCTGAGGACTGGGAAGGCTGCCTGAGCCTTCCGAGGCTGCGCGGCCGCGTCGTGCGTCTCGACAAGATCTCGGTCAAGGCGCTCGACCGGCGCGGCAATCGTGTCGAGTTCGATCTCGAAGGCTATCCGGCGCGGGTGGCGCAGCACGAGATCGATCACCTCGACGGCGTCCTCTTCGTCGACCGGATGAAGTCGTTCGAGACGCTGTGCTTCCTCGACGAATACTCCAAGTACTGGACCGACGACTAACCCGGATTGGCACGGGCGACGGCAGGTATTGTGTCCCCACTCGCGATCATCTTCCTCACCGTCTTCATCGACCTCCTCGGCTTCGGGATCATCATCCCGCTGCTCCCGTTCTACGCCGAGAGGTTCGGCGGCAGCGCCCAGACGGTCGCGATGCTGTCCGTGTCGTTCTCCGCGATGCAGTTCGTGTTCATGCCGATCTGGGGTCGGCTGTCGGACCGCATCGGGCGGCGCCCGATCCTGCTGCTCGGCCTGTTCGGGTCGTTTGCGTCGTACCTGGTGTTCGGGCTCGCCGCCTCGCTGCCGCTGCTGTTCCTGTCGCGGATGTTTGCTGGGATCGCAGGCGCCACCGTATCCACGGCACAGGCGTTCATCGCCGACACGACGACGCCCGAGAACCGGGCCAAGGGGATGGGGCTCGTGGGCGCGGCGTTCGGTCTCGGCTTCATCTTCGGCCCGGCGATTGGCGGGATCCTGAGCCGCTGGGGCCACGTCGTGCCGCCGATGTTCGCCGCCCTCCTCTCGCTGCTGAACTTCGTCGCCGCGTGGTTCCTGCTGCCCGAGTCGAGGCCCGCTCACGTGCGGGCAACCGCGCGGGCGGCCACCTCCCGGCTGGAGTCGCTCAGGAAGGCGTTGACGCGCCCCACGCTGCCGGCGCTCTTGCTCATCTACGTGACGGTGGTTGCCGCCTTTTCGGGGTTCGAGACGACATTTGCCCTGTTCAGCGAGCGTCGGTTCGGCTTCACCGAGGAGACGATCGGCTACATCTTCGCGTACGTCGGCCTGGTGCTGGCCGTCGTGCAGGGCGGTCTCGTCGGGCGGGCGGTTCGGCGATTCGGCGAGCGCCGGCTGGTGCCGGCAGCCCTCCTGATGGTGGCGCTCGGCCTGGTGCTGATCGCCTTCTCGCGCTCGGTGTTCGAGTTGTTCGTCGCCAACGGCGTGCTGGCGCTCGGGATGGGATTCAACAGCCCGTCGCTGACCTCGCTGATTTCCCGGCGTTCCGATCCCGAGGACCAGGGTGGTATTCTCGGCGTGTCACAAGGCCTGGCCAGCCTCGCCCGCATCGTCGGGCCGGCGTGGGCCGGATTCCTGTTCGATCGCTGGGGTATGTCCTCCCCGTATTTCAGCTCTGCCGGGCTGGTGATGATTGCGTTCGCCGTGAGCGTGGTGAGCCTGAGTGGTTCTTCTCACACATACGGCGACGCATCGAGGACGCCGATGCGCCCGGCCGGCCATGCGCGATGACCGAGAATACCGGGAGTATTCCAAGGAAAGAGCAACGCAGTCGGGTGGGATACAGCGACGGCCGAAGGCAGCCGAGAAACCTATGATTTACATCTTCGGCAAGGACACGTGACCCTACACGCTGGCCGCCCGTGAGGACCATGTCAGGCGGCGTGTCGAGTTCGAGTACGTCAACGTCAAGAAGGATCGAGCGTCGCTCGATCGCATGCTCGCCGTGACCGGGGGGCGCCGGGACGTACCGGTCATCCTGGACGGCGACGAAGTGACGATCGGGTTCGGCGGCAC